>JAETSI010000030.1 GCA_021769725.1 Oscillospiraceae bacterium
AAGCTTTCATCATATTGCGGCTGTTTATTTGTCATTGGTTTTTCCTCCTTGATTTTTCTCTTGACGTGTTTACTTTTATTATATCCCTTTTTATCTTTCTTGTCTACTTTTTTGGGGTGGGTACCAACCCATACGCTGCTCGATTCTGTAAATGCGGTAACCGGAAAGAAGTTCTCACAAAGTCCCTCTGCGCTGAACCGTGTTAGGCAGAAGGTCAATGGCATTCTTCAAAAACACGGTTTTGAAATCATCACGGCAAGCGCAAACGACTTTGTTGACCGTACCGACTACTCAGACGTTGAGGGGTTAGATTTCCTTGAACTGGACGAATCGGAGCTGATAACCAAATCTGATATGGACGAAATTTCAAACTTTACTGATAGCATCAGCATTGACAACACATTTAATATATTTAACAGTTGGGATCATTCCGACTGCTGTTCAAAAAACTATTTTGGAGGTTATAACACCATGAATATTAATGAGAATTACGTATCACAGACACAGGAGCTTCCTGCTCCAATTACCACAATCGAAACTGTTCCCACGACAGTTGAAACGCCGAAAAACAGCTATCCTAACACTACTGTGGTAACAGGTCCGACATTCCGAATTAAGGGAACTCCGCAGTCTGATCTTGCAGGACTTGATGAACTGATTGCACAGACTGCATCATACGCACATGAACATCAAAGAAAATCCGCTAATCTTGCACTTGCTATGCAGCAGTACGGACAGCAGAGCGGTTGCCCGTCTAATGTGTCCGTCATAGCAGGCCCTATATTCGATATAGACCTGACCGGAACTGTTCCATATGATAATTCTGATGATTACGATGACGATGAGGATATGTGGGACTATGGTGCAAATAAGTAATTTGTCCTTACATTTTATTGTACCACGTCTTGAGGAGCAGGTCAATAAAATTTATGAAAAAACTTAAAACTGCTGCATTTTCTTACTCATACGCGACATAAGGTATATAATTTAATATCGGCGCATAAAATCCAATGAAAGAGGTGGAAAAAATGAAAGATAAGATACATACAATAAACACTTTCAGATCTGATGACATAGAACGCTTAAAAAAAGCCGTTACGGAGAAGATCGAGAAGCTTGTCAATACCTGCATGAAAAAAGCAGGCTAACTTTTAGCATTAAATTATGGAGGTGAGGTCAATGCCGAAAGTAGGAATATACTGCCGGCTGTCTATTGAGGACAAGGACAAGTTGAAAAACGATGACAGCCAGAGTATACAGAATCAAAAGTCGATGCTCCGGGATTATTGTCGGGAGCGCGACTGGGAAATTTATGATATTTACTGCGACGACGGCTACAGCGGTATTGACCGCAGCCGCCCTGATTTCAATCGCCTGCTTCGTGACTGCGAGACAGGCAATATCGACATAGTTCTCTGCAAAGACCAATCACGATTTTCAAGGGATACTATTGTAATAGAGCAGTACATCAACGACAAATTTCTCGAATGGGGAATAAGATTTATCGGAGCGGCTGACAATGCCGATACCGACAGCGAAATATATGGTACGATGAGACTTTTTACCAGCGCCTATAATGAAATGTACGTCAAGGACATTTCATCCAAGATAAGGCGTACTCTTGCTTATAAGCGCGAACATGGGCAGTTCATAGGCTCGTTCGCACCATACGGATATAGCATTGATCCGGACGACAAGCATCATCTTGTTGTCGACGAAGAAACTGCTCCGGTAGTAAAGATGATATTTGATATGTACGTCAGCGGTGAGGGGTATCGCAGTATAGTTCAGAAACTCAATAATGACGGTGTTGTCAGCCCTGCCGAATACAAGCGGCAGAAAGGCTCTAAATATGTCAACGGCAACGCCGATTTAAGCAATTCAAAAGGGTTATGGACACAATCAACGGTTGCGGCAATTCTCAGAAATGAAATGTACACAGGCACTCTCGTTCAGGGAAAGTCTCACCACATAAGCTACAAAAACAAGAAGCGAAAGAAAGTGGAGCAGACAGATTGGGTGCGTATACCCGATACTCATGAAGCTATAATTGATACTGACACATGGTCACGGACACGAGAGCGTCTTAACAGTCATGCAAGAGTTGGAAAACGTTCACAGGAACTTTCGCCGCTTTCGGGTAAGGTGAAATGCACTCTCTGCGGACGTCCCATGAAAAGAAATGTTTACTATAATAAAGCAAAGACTATCAAATATTACGGTTTGCAGTGCGCAACCTATAAAACAGGAGCGATGAACTGCCCGAACAGATCGAGTATAAGCGGTTTAGTTCTTGAGCAGAAGATACTTGGAGAACTGAATACAATTGTTGAGCAGTATTGTCAGGCTGACGAACTCCAACTTGTTGATATTCATAGCGAGCATCTTAAAAACCTTGAAAAAAAACTGTCTGTTCTTACAGAACGGCAATCTTCCGCAAAGGATAGACTTGTTAAGATGTACAAGGACAAGCTTGACGGAATTATCTCAGACAAAGACTACGCTTTATTCCGTAACAGTCTTTGTGATGAGGAGCAGGAGATAACTGAACGGATAGAAGAAGTAGGCTATCAGATAGCCAAATGTCGTGAACGCATTAAAAATACTGAGGGACAAAGGGCTGTCATTGAGAAATATACTCACTTTGATAAACTTGACCGCATGATCGCCGATGAATTCATAGACTATATTGAGATAGGTATGACCGATGAAAACGGCATACGGGAGATACATATACATTGGAAATTATAGCGGTACGCTCATTATCGGGCGTGCCGCATTTTTACTCAGAAACTTGAAATTTCCGCATAGATGTGTTATACTTATACCAAGTATCACTGTCTGAAAGTTGTTTGACATTAGAGCCTGTTCAGTATCTTTTTCCGCCCGTCTTTTCGGCAGATCTTGCCGTTAACTGCGTCAAAAATACTTGCCATACGTCAGTATGCCTTCGAATTTTTCCTTATAATCTACAAAATTATGTTTGAAAACCTGCACATAAAAAAATACTGAACCCGCTTTGTTCTATACCTGCAGTCTTATCGAATTTATAGACAGAAAATGCCGTCAGAAAAGAAGCAATCTTATTAATATACTTGGCGAAAAGATCGTGGCGGTATCTATCATAAATTGCAGATAGATTTTGCATACAATTCCAACCACATTGAGGGAAGCAAGCTGTCTTACGACCAGACGCGTTATATTTATGAAACCAGAACGATCGATGCAAAAAATACACCTGTCAACGATATTATTGAAACGGTCAATCATTTCAGGTGCTTTGACTATGTATTGGATACCTTGTCCGAACCGCTTACAGAGGAATATATCAAGCGTCTTCACAAAATGCTGAAATCCGGCGTGCTTGGAGATGAGGATTTCATTGTCATAGGTGATTACAAATCAGAAGCCAATATTGTGGGAGAAATCAAAACGACTGCTCCCGACGAGGTGGCAGATCAGATGAAAAGATTGCTTGACGGGTATTATGGAAAACAGATGTCCTTCTACGATATCGTCAGCTTTCATGCAGAATACGAAAGGATACACCCATTTTATGACGGCAACGGCAGAACGGGTAGACTGATCATGCTGAAACAATGTCTTGAAAATAACATTGTCCCTTTCAATATTGACGAGCATCATAAAATGTATTATTATATGGGACTCAAAGAATGGCAGACGGAGGAGAAAAAGAACAGTCTTATTTATGTTTTTCTCTCTGCACAGAATGATATGAAATTAATTCTTGATTATTTTCATATTGACTACGACCATACGGAACTTACCTGTAGGGATATTCTGGCTATGGTTCAAGGATAAACATTAATAATGCCGGAGTCGCAGTAAGATGCCTGAAAACAGCGATTTCTGCAACCCAGTTTAAGTAGATTCCCCACATGGCGGCTTCGACGGCGGCTGCACCTCTGCTGAGGGTATTCCGGAAAAAGGAATCAATCTCAGCATTCTTCTGAAACTCCGTGATATGCTGGAAATTAACGGATATGAGGTACTTGTCACAAGAGATGAAGATGTTTCGATTCACGATAAAGGAATCGAAGGATTGGCAAATCAGAAAAGCAGTGACATGGATAACCGATTGGAACTTTTCAACTCAGCCCCCAACGCTGTTTGCTTATCTATTCATCAGAATCAATTCAACGATCCAAAGTACAGCGGCGCTCAGATGTTCTATTCATGCACAACAAGCGGCAGCGAAGATCTTGCACGATCTTTACAAAAAAAATTTACGGAAATGATTCAGCCTGAAAACAAACGTGAAATCAAGGAATGCGGCAAGGAACTGTTTCTGTGTTACTACAGTGAAAATCCCACAGTTATGGTAGAGTGCGGATTTCTCTCAAATCCTGACGAGGCAGCTCTCCTGTCAACCGACGACTATCAGAGCAAGGTGGCATTTACTATTTATTCCGGCATATGCGATTACATCAGTTCAAAAAAATAATCTTAAGAAAGCACTGATTAAATCCAGTGAGCAAATTGCGCAGTCAGATTTTTCGTCAGATTGTATAGAAATTTTGCAGGCAGGCTGCTCGAACGAGCCGTCCCATCTGTCACTCCGTGACATCTCCCCACCCCGTGGGGAGTCACCTATTAAGAAATTTCTGTGCAAGATAACGGAAAATATGTACCCCAAGGGCACTTCCTTCGGGCACAACAAAATGCGTGCTGAGCCGTCAGGCGTGATTTATTCAGTGATTCCTTAAAATAAAAGGGGGCTTTTATGCCCCCGAATCTATATAAAAGCAGCCGTCCGATAAAGCGGCAGAGTGCCCCTTCCGCCGATTGCAATGGCGATGCGCCAAATGTCCCGAAGCTATTCAAGGGCACTGCCACTCCGGAACGGCGTATATCTTTTTGCTGCTTATAATATTTTATGCAGAAATCACGGAAATGCAACAAAGAAATTTTTTACAAATTCTGCTCTATACCGTAACAATTATTTGATGCCATCGCAAAATTTACTTGACAATCTGATTTCATTCATATATAATAATTATTAAGGCAAGGATTATTTTGCAGAGCTATAAGCAAATCGCCGTTTATGGAGGAAAGCGATGAAATATATAAAAGCATCTTCTGATATGTCGGAGGTCATATACGATATTTTACATACAACTATTAAAACAATATATTCAAAATATTATCCAAAAGAAGTCGTTGATTTCTTTTGCAATCATCATAGCAGAGAACACATTCTGGAAGGCATTGCATCTGGAAATATGGGAATATTGCTGAAAGATGATACTATCGTCGGAACAGGCTGCTTTGAAAGTAATCATATTACAGGAGTATACGTATTACCTGCCTATCATAAGCAGGGATGCGGTTCGTATATCATGGATTGTCTGGAGACAGAAATTGCTAAAAAGTACGACAAAGCTGTCTTAGACGCTTCACTTTCAGCAGTTCTTTTATATGAACACAGAGGATATAAAACAGTAGGACACGGCATTTATAACCTGAAAAACGATGTAAAACTGGTTTACGAAATTATGGAAAAAAATCTATCAGCAGCTTCTAAAAAATCAAGCCCAAAAGCGGTTCTGTAAGACGCTTTTGGGCTGTTTATTTTTATATTGTCAAAATTATCTGTTTATCTCGATAACAAGCTTTTCAAACCGTTTCATAGCCTCGATAGTAGCCTGTCTGTCTCCGAATGCAGTTAATCTGAACCAGCTCTCGCCGTTTCTTCCGAATCCTGCACCGGGAGTACCGACAACATGAATCTTTTCAAGCATAAGATCAAAAAATTCCCAGCTTCCCATATTTCCGGGACACTTGAACCAGATGTACGGCGAATTCACACCGCCAGTAAACTTTACGCCGAGCTTTCTCATTGTTTCAGAAATAACTCTGGCATTTTCCTGATAGTAGGCAATATTCTCGTGTATCTGCTTTAAACCCTCCTCGGTGAAAACAGCCGCAGCCGCACACTGAACGGGATATGAAACACCGTTGAACTTACTGCCTTGTCTCCGTCCCCAGATCTGCGAAACAGATACCTCGGTTCCGTCACTTGCAGTTACCTTTAAAGCATCTGGAATAACCGTATATCCGCATCTCATGCCTGTAAATCCTGCCGTCTTGGACAGCGAGCACATCTCGATAGCGCACTCCTTTGCTCCCTCAACGCAGAATATACTTCTGGGTACATCTGGATCTGTGATAAACGCCTCATAAGCCGAATCATAAATAATAACAGCGTTATTCTTCTTTGCATAGTCAATCCAGATTTTAAGCTGCTCTGCCGTATATACCGATCCCGTAGGATTGTTAGGCGAACAGAGGTATATTATATCTGCATGAACGCTTTCATCCGGCATAGCCGCAAAGCCGTTCTCCTCGTTGGAATCGGCATAAATTATCTTCCGTCCGCTCATAAGGTTAGAATCAACGTAAACGGGATAGGCTGGGTCAGTAACAAGGATAACGTTATCGTCGCCAAAGATATCTACGATATTTCCACAGTCGCTCTTTGCGCCGTCGTTGATGCGTATTTCTCCGGGAGCAACATCAGCGCCGAAGCTCTTATAATAACGTGATACGGCTTCTTTCAAAAAATCATAGCCTGCGCCGCTGTCCTCGTAGCCCTTGAAAGTTTCCTTAACGCCCATTTCATCACAGCCCTTTTTCATTGCCTCAATAACCACGGGAGCAATAGGCAGAGTAACGTCGCCGATACCCATACGGATTATGTCCGCACCAGGATTTGCCTCCTTAAAGGCAGCAATTTTCTTTGCAATATTTATAAAAAGATAATTCTTTTCAAGCTTTAAAAAGTTTTCATTCAGCTGCGGCATACTACATTCTCCTTTTTGCTGTTGATAAATTCATCAGAAACAATCCCCCCGCAGATATATTCCGCAGGTCCGTCCATAAGCACTGTACCGTCGTTTTTCCAGATTATGCGCAGATCTCCGCCTTTCAGATGAACAAGTATTTCCTCGTTTTTCGGGCAGATGCCATTGAGTACCGCTGCCACAACTGCGGCACAAGTTCCTGTACCACAGGCAAAGGTCTCACCGCTGCCACGTTCCCAGACACGCATTTTCAGAGTATGATCGTCAATTACTTCAATAAACTCCGTATTTATCCGATTGGGAAACAGCTTGTGATTCTCAAAGGAAGGGCCGATCTTTTCAAGATCAAGTCTGTCAATATCTTCCGTAAAGATAACTGCGTGCGGATTTCCCATTGAAACGCAGGTGATATCATATGTCTTTCCGTCAACCCCCACAGGCTGATTTACAAAAAGGTCAAGACTGCTGTCCACAGGGATATCTGACGGTTTCAGAATTGCCTTGCCCATATCGACGGAAACTGAATCAACCTTTCCATCAGATACGGAAAGAGCAAGATATTTTATTCCGGAATTTGTTTCAAGGGAAATCTCCGTCTTATCGGTCATGCCCATATCATAAACATATTTTCCGATACAGCGTGTTGCGTTTCCGCACATCATAGCCTCCGAGCCGTCGGCATTGAATATCCTCATGCGGAAATCTGCCTTATCAGACGGCATTATCAGTACAAGACCGTCAGAACCTATGCCCTTGTGTCTGTCACTTACGATAACGGATATTTTCTCCGGCTCGTCGATTTTTTCCTCAAAGCAGTTGACATAAATATAATCGTTGCCAATGCCGTGCATTTTTGAAAATTTCATTGCATCATCTCCTGTCATTAAAGGAGAATTATGCCGTTTTCAGCGCACTTTTCCACCATATCTTCCGGCCATACAGAAGACTGTACTTCACCTATATGAGCCTTTTCAAGCAGGAGCATACAAAGCCTTGACTGTCCTATTCCGCCGCCGATAGTAAGAGGAAGCGTTCCGTCAGCTATCATCTGGTGATACTTATACTGCATTCTGTCCTCTGCACCGCACTCTTTAAGCTGTGACGCCAGCGACTGAGCATCAACACGGATTCCCATTGACGAAATCTCAAGAGCATTGTCCAGCACCTCATTCCAGAAGAAGATATCTCCGTTAAGCGACCAGTCGTCGTAATCGGGCGCTCTGCCGTCGTGCTTTTCTCCGCTTGCAAGCTTTCCGCCTATCTGCATGATGAAAACCGTCTTATGCTCCTTGGTGATAAGACGTTCCCTCTCACGTGGAGCCTTATCGGGATACATATCCTCAAGTTCCTGAGTGGTTATAAAGAACACCTCATCGCTGATCTTATCAGCAAGCACAGGATATCTATGACTAACCTTTCTCTTGGTATATACAACAGCCTTTACCACATTTCTGACAGTTTCTTTCAGATAATCAAGAGTACGCTTTTCACGTGTTATGACTTTTTCCCAGTCCCACTGATCTACAAAGATCGAATGAGTATTATCGGTATCGTCGTCACGGCGGATAGCGTTCATATCAGTATAAATTCCCTCCCCCGGCTCGTAGCCGTAGCGGTGAAGAGCAGTCCGCTTCCACTTTGCAAGGGACTGAACTACCTCTGCCTCGCCGCCTATTTCCTTGATATCAAAATCGACTTTGCGCTCAATGCCGTTAAGATCGTCATTGATGCCGCTTCCCTTTTTAACGATAAGGGGAGCTGACACACGGTCAAGGGTAAGGACGATCGACAGCGCCTGCTGAAAAACATCCTTGATATACTTGATTGCGTGCTGTGTTTCTCTGATTGTAAGAGCCGTCTTATATCCCTCCGGGATGTACAGTGATCTGGACATACATATCATTCCTTTACTTGATAATTTATACAGCAGCCGGCGCCATTGACGGCTGTTGTTTCTGAACCTGTCCACATAGGGCAAGTTTTTAAAACTTATTTATAGAGGTATTAATCTGCACGGGTGAAAGTCTCGACTGTTCCGTCTTCATCGGTGATAGTCAGCGTATCGCCGTCTACCTTATATTCAACTTCCTCTGTTTCACCGTCAGCGTCAGTAGTAGTAATCTTGCTGGTTTCTTCGTCGTAGGTGTATTCCTCTTTCATGTAAATGATCATATATGAAACTCCGCTCTCAGCGAAATCAAAGATCATTTCACCACCTGACGCAATATCAGACATTTCATCGTTTTTATACTTGCCGTAAACATTATCTTCATCCGGATCGTCCACACGTTCAAATTCCGAAACTTCCTGACCGTCTGCAACGATTGTAATCACCTTTCCGTCATACTCCATATCAAAAGACTGACCTGAAAGATTAAATCCGTCGTCAGTAACGCAGAACAGATCAGACGCATTTATGGAGGCGTTCATCGACATCTCTGTTTCAGTAATGACAAGCTCTGCACTTTCCATTGACATACCGCCGCCAAACTCTTTTTCCATTTCTTCCAGAGTATCTCCGCTGGGTATCCATGTGCCGACAATTCCCTTATCAGATTTCTTTTCTTTTTTCTCTGAACTTTCCTTGCCCTCCTTATCTCCGCAGGAAACGAATGCTCCTGTAACAAGTACGAGAACTGATATAAATGACAATGTTTTTTTCATAATATAATTCCTTTCATAAATAAATTATCTTATAGAACCGACCGTTCTCGGATAAAGAATAACGTCACGGATATTAGCCATTCCTGTTGTATACATGATAAGTCTCTCAAATCCAAGACCAAATCCGCCGTGAGGTACTGAACCAAACTTTCTCAGATCGAGATAGTCGCTGTAAAGGCTGAGATTCATTCCTCTTTCCTCCATTGCGGCAACCAGCTTGTTATAATCGGCTTCTCTTTCGCTTCCTCCGATAATCTCGCCTACTCCGGGAACGAGCAGATCAACAGCCGCAACAGTCTTGCCGTCGGGATTCTGCTTCATATAGAAAGACTTTATCTCCTTGGGGTAATCCGTTACGAAAACGGCTTTCTTGAACACTTTTTCAGAGATATAGCGTTCATGCTCTGTCTGGAGATCGCATCCCCATTCAACGGGATATACAAAATCCTCGCCGGATTCCTGAAGCAGTTTTATAGCCTCTGTATAAGTCACCCTGCCGAAATCATGGGAGATAAGCTCCTCAAGACGTGCCTTAAGACCTTTTTCAAAATGAGCGTCAAAGAATGCTATCTCATCAGGACAAGTATTGAGAAGTTCCTTTATAACATACTTTATCATATCTTCGGCGATCTCAATAACATCATCGATCTCAGCAAAGGCAATCTCCGGCTCGATATGCCAGAATTCAGCCAGATGCTTTGGAGTATTGCTGTTCTCGGCACGGAAGCTCGGACCAAACGTATAGATCTTGCCCATTGCCATAGCTGCGACTTCTCCCTCAAGCTGTCCGGAAACAGAAAGTCCTGCACGTCTGCCGAAAAAGTCATTGGAGTAATACTCTTCCTCGCTCTTGTACTCTGTAGTATATCCGTTTGTAGTTACCTGGAACATCTCGCCTGCTCCCTCACAGTCGCTTCCGGTAATAAGCGGAGTGTTAATATATACGTAGTTATTGCTCTGAAAATACTTGTGCAGCGAAGCAGCAAGAACAGAACGTACACGCCATACGGCATTGAAAGTGTTCGTTCTTCCTCTGAGGTGCGGGATAGAACGGAGAAATTCCAGAGTATGTCCCTTCTTCTGGAGAGGATAATCAGTCGGACAGTCGCCGAGAATCTGAATATCGCCGGGAACAGCGTTGATCTCAACAGTATTGTTTCTTCCCTCAACCGCCGTGCCAACGACCTTGACAGCCATACCGACACGTGGTTCTTTGAAATCTGCGCCATCGTTCTTTTCAATTACCACCTGAATATTTTTAAGTGATGTTCCGTCGTTGAGTTCGGCAAATGCAACGCTCTTGGAATTTCTGGATGTACGCACCCAGCCGCATACTGTAACGGTTTTGCCGATAAATTCCTCTTTTGAGCCAATAATAGCTTTAATGTCAGTGTGCTTCATTAATAATCGTTCCTTTCATAAATATCAGGACAGGAGATTAATACCAATATCAGTATAAAAGCGCTCCCATCCTGCTTTTTCACAGGACGGGAGCGCCATTGCTTCCGTGGTACCACCTGAATTACCGCTGTGCGGTCACTCTTGTCTGCTCTAACGTACAGAAAACGTCTCCCCTACTAAGCCTCAGACCGCCGGATGACGCTCAACGCCTTTGGGTTTGATGCTCAGGAGTGTTATTCATGCTGACTCTGGTATACGGCTCACACCTTTTCCGTACTCTCTGCGACCGATTTTCCGCATTACTTCTCTCCGTCATGGCATTTATTATATAACATAATATCACTTTTGCAGCAAATTGTCAATAGGAATACGGAAAAAAATCCTAAAAGTCATATAAACAGCGTACTTATACCGTATTCACGGGCATAGCTTTCGGCTCTCTTTCGGTTTACTTGTTTCAGGATTTTGATAACCTGCTTTCTTCCTTTTTTTATCTCATCCATAGAGACGTCCTCGTTGTCAAACTCAATTATATGCACGTTGAACAGATTTTCACATCCGCAGAAAGCATCTTCCTTGATATCCTTGGTATGATAGCTGACTTTAAGATCTGTAAGATTCTGACATCCATAAAAAGCCCAGTTACTTACGGTTTTAACCGTTGACGGAACTGTTATTTCATCCAGCGAGCGGCACCATGAGAAAGCGCTTTCTCCGATAACCGCAACCGAATTTGATATAATAACTTTTTTCAGATTATAGCACTCGGAAAATGCCGAAAATCCTATAGATTCAACAGAACCGGAAATGACGATCTTCCTCAGCCGGCGGCACGAGAAAAAGCTCAGATCGCTGATTTTCTGGAGATATGCCGGAAGAAGAAGCTTTTCAACACTGCTGCATCTTCCAAAAGCGCCTTTGCCTATCGCTTTCAGCGACGGCGGGAAGTTGAGTTCTTTAAGACGCTGACATTTCAGGAATGCATTTTCGCCGATAGATTCAAGATTATTTGAAAATACTATTTCCTCCAGTGCAAAGCAATGACAAAATGCAAACTTTTCTATCCTTTTCACGCTGTCAGGAAGAATAATTTTTTTGAGGGTCTCGTTTCCTCTGAAAGCGTATCTGCCGATAGTCGTTATAGAATCCGGAATGATAATGGCACTTGTAGTACCGATGTATTTTACAAGAGTTCCTGTTTTCTTATTAATGAACATATTGTTTGCATCATCAATAACAACATCCTCATCTTTAATAAGTTCGTTCAGTTCGTCCTCGCCGACCGCCCCTATATCTTCAGTACGTTTCATAGCCTTTTTTGTTTTATCCAGCTTATTTTCGAGGATTTTCTTTTCCTCAGTCTTGGGAACTTCCGGCTTCTTTTCGGATACTTTCTTTTCCTCAGACTTGGGAACTTCCAGCTTCTTTTCGG
The DNA here is from genome assembly GCA_021769725.1 of Oscillospiraceae bacterium. Taxonomy (GTDB): domain Bacteria; phylum Bacillota; class Clostridia; order Oscillospirales; family Ruminococcaceae; genus Ruminococcus. The sequence continues at coordinate 12,322 of JAETSI010000030.1, forward strand.
GTATTTTCTTTTCCTCAGTCTTGGGAACTTCCGGCTTCTTTTCGGATACTTTCTTTTCCTCAGACTTGGGAACTTCCGGCTTCTTTTCGGGTACTTTCTTTTCCTCAGACTTGGGAACTTCCGGCTTCCTTTCGGGTATTTTCTTTTCCTCAGTCTTGGGAACTTCCGGCTTCTTTTCGGGTACTTTCTTTTCCTCTGTCTTGGGAACTTCCGGCTTCTTTTCAGGTGCTTTCTCCTCAGCCACAGGATTATCTATTATTTCCTTATTCACAGACTCCGGTTTATCTTCCGACATCCTGACGGTTCTTACCTTTATTACTTTTACTTTTTTCTTTGTATCTTTCTTAACATTTTTTTCAGTAGTTTTCAAGTGAAGATCACTCCATTCACACTATTTCATATATGCTTTAATTATACCACTTTTGCCGAAAGAAATCAATAATCAAATGTGAATATTTGCTATTTTTGTTAAAATGTCCATATACAAGCATTTTATTTTCTTCTATGAGATGTTTATTATCTCATTGCTTTAGCTATATTGCACAAATGAAGATGATGTAAATAATCATACACCAAGATGCAAAATATCTGCAAAATCTATTGACTTAATATCTAATGCAGATTATAATTTGTGTATAAAGTACACATCAACATCATAGAAAGGATATATCATGAAAAAATCATATTGGAATTTAACTGCGCTTGCCGCAGCTTTCAGCCTTGCCGTCTGCTCTTGCAGCAGTGGAAATAAAACAGACAAAAAGAATTCAGCCGGAAATGATTCATCACCGCAAATCTCAGATAATATTACAACAAAGGAACGTCCTGTACAGACTGCCGACGAAGTTCTCAGCAATTCGTTTAAAGCATCACCCATTTCTATTCCTGATGGCGTTGACTGGTTTTATGGCTTTACCCTTATTAAAGATACGAAAAAGATAATGACAGTCGGAAGCAGCGCTGACGGAAAATCAGACATCTATAGATTTAACGAAGACCTTTCATCCTGCGAAGTTATTGAACCTGAACTTCCGCCCGAATTTTCAACTGCCGATAACGCTTACGCAAACTACAATATTTTTTCCAACGGCGAATTCGGCTCACTGATAACTCTGATGGACTTCGGCGGAATGAAGCCTCCTGAAGAATATGACGAAAACTTTGACTACGAATCAGCGTATGCCAATCAGAAAAATTCCTACATTTACTGTAAATACGATCAGCAGGGCAAGCTCGTATCAAGCACGGCAGTTACCGGAATCGATATGTACATGGATGATTACAATAATCTGAATATAGCCTCTATTACAGAGTATCAGGGAAAAACTCTGTTCTGCCTCATGGATTCAACAATACTTTCACTGAACAGCGACGGCAGTCTCACCGAACTCTACTCTCCGGCAGATGAAGATAAAGACCGCATTTACGGTTCCTGCCTTATCTATGACTCAGACGGTAAGCTTGTACTCATGGTAAGAGGAAGCTCAGGAGAAGATATGTCAGAAGCTACCATGCTCTACTATTTCGATATCGACAGTTCCTCTGTCAGCGATCCTATAATTACTATTGGAGGGGATGGTACGATTGAGATCGCCGGAGCAATTACAACAGGCGGCGGCGATTATCGCCTGTTAGTTCCGAAATATGATGCGCTTTTCGGGCTAAAAGCGGATGGCTCTCTTGAGAAGATTCTCGACTGGATGGATTCGGATATAACCGCCTCATCTGTTTATTACATAGGTGAGGACAAATATGTTGCCTATGGAAATGAAAACAACGAAACGTTTTTTAATCTTCTTACAAGGCGTCCGATGAACGAAGTTGAAAACACACAAGTCATTACCATGGCTTCGATCTACGACGTTAACGGCGGTGATACTCATGTCAGTAAGTTCAACAGAAGTCAAAATAAATACAGGATCAAATTCGTTGATTACAGCCAATACAACGACGAAAACGATTACTACGGAAAGGGAGCAATGCAGCAGCTCCAGCTTGATATAGTATCCGGAAAAGCTCCTGATATAATAGTTACCGGAGATTTTAACACGATCAGATCCCTCAGCCAGAAAGGAGCTTTTACCGATCTCTATGAATTTATGGAAAAAGACAGTGAGGTAAATCGTGATACGCTTATGCCTAATATACTCAAAGCCCTTGAATCAAAAGACGGTCGCCTTTATACTTTGTCCCCCACTTACAGCATTTCCACTCTTGCTGCAAAGACTTCAGTTTGCAATAAGGAAAACTGGACTTTGGACGATATGATATCACTGTACGACAATGCTCCCGAAACTGCCGATCACCTTTATGACTACGATACCAAGGAAGACAAATTAAAAGAATTGCTTCAGGCATCCTCTGACTTTGTTGACTATAATAAATTTACCTGCCGCTTTGACAGCGATGATTTTGTAAAACTTCTCGAATTCTGCAACAGATTTGTCACTGAGATACAAAGACCTGACAAGGAGACTGAATATGAGGCTTTACAGCAATATTACTACGATCAGTTTATGGCATGGAGTCAGGACAGATCTCTTATAAGAGCAATGTCACCTTCCGGATACAGCTACACACGATACGTACAGGCACGGGATGAAATAACCATGATCGGATATCCCTCTGACGGCGGCAAGGGCGGCAAACTTTCTTTCGAGACATACTATGCGATATCCAATACCTGCCCCGATAAAAACGGCGCATGGGAATTTCTGCGCAGCTACTTCAGCGAGGAGTATCAGGAAAGTGACAGCACATACGGAAACCCGGTGCTGAAATCTGCCTTTGAAAAGCAAATGGATAGCACAATGCATTTAACTGACCCTATGGGCAACCCAGTGGACTCCATAGAGGACGACGGTGCGGAATATTATCCTCTTACCCAAAAACAGCGTGACATGGTTGCAGAATATATTCTTGGCTGTGATACTATATACGGCGTTATGGATTCTGATATTTACGATATATGCATGGAAGAGGCAGGCTCATACTTTACCGGAGAATGCTCTGCAAAAGAGGCTGCCGATATGATACAGAACCGTGTATCTATCCTGCTCAGTGAAAGAAGCTGATACCAACGGTGTTGCCTATAAACTTCAGACACTCTCCTTTATCCGTGAAATAGCGCCCTTTTCAAGCCGTGATACCTGCGCCTGGGAAATCCCTATCTCGTTTGCAACTTCAACCTGAGTTTTTCCTTTCAGAAACCGCAGATAAAGAATATTTCTTTCACGGTCTCCCAGATTCTTTATTGCATCACGAATCGAAATTTCATCCATTTTACTCTCAACATCGTTGCGGTCGCCTATCTGATCCATGATATAGACCGTATCTTCCGAGTCTGAATAAACCGGCTCATACAGTGAAACAGGATCGCTTATGCTCTCAAGAGCAATAACGATATCCGAACGCTTTTCTCCTGTTTCAGCTGCTATCTCATCCATATTCGGCTCTCTCTGGAGCTTTATCATAAGCCGTTCTTTCGCCTGTATTGCTTTATATGCAAGATCACGGAGAGAACGGCTTACTTTTACATGGCTGTAATCCCTGAGATGCCGCCGGAGTTCACCGCTTATCATCGGAACGCAGTAGGTAGAAAACCGTACTTCCTTGGTAAGATCAAAATTATTTATCGCCTTGATGAGTCCTACCACGCCTATCTGGAAAAGATCGTCAATATCTTCTCCCCTTCCTGCAAATCTTTGTATAACGCTCAGCACAAGCCGCAGATTGCCTTTTATAAGCTTGTCCCGTGCTTCTTTACTGCCGGTAGCCTTTATTTCCTTTAACAGCTCTATCTTTTCGCTTTCTTTAAGCACCGTAAGTTCCGATGTATTTATGCCTGCTATTATAACTTTGTTATATGCCATTGCAATATCTCCTAAATGATGATATTACTATTATTGACATTTTTTATGAAAGGTAAACATGGAAAATTACGACAAATCCCCCTGCGCTGCAATCTCTTATGCAGTGCAGGGGGATATACTCCCCTCTATTCTAAAATCCAACAGTCTCGCAGGCAGAAATTCTGTCTGCGTTGTCCTCCTCACCATACGACAGTATGTTTTCGTTGTCCGCCTTGACATACGGAATTTCTGCTTGCAATCTTTGTTGCATTTCAGAATAGAGGGGAGCATAAATTATCTGATATATTCCAACAGTTTATCAATACAAAGTTCAAATGCGCTGCCGTACCACATTTCATCTTTTTCAGGAAAGGTCTTTTCAATACAGTCAGCCGTATAATTTACAGAAATATCAAGCGCCTGCTGTAGAGATTTCCCAAGAGCAACAGCCCCGGTGAAAACACTTGCGAAAATATCACCTGTACCGTGACAGCGGCAGTCTATATGTCTCCTGAAAGAATAGTAAAACTTATCGTTTACCGAGTCATAAGCTGCTGCACCCTCTCTGCCGTCGCCGGAATCCACCCCCGTCAGAACAGGTGTGGGACATCCAAGACCGACAAGTTTACGCAGTACTTCTTCAGCATATTGTCTGTCGTAACTCTCCCTGTAGGGAATCTTGAGCAAAAGGGATGCCTCTGTCATGTTCGGCAGGATATAGTCAGCTTTACCGCAAAGTTCCGCCATTGCACAAACAAAATCTTCATCAAATCCGGCATACAGTCTGCCAAAGTCCGCCATTGCCGGATCTACTGCTATGAAATTATCAGCAGTACTGAAATCGTCGAAAAAATCAGACACTATGTTTATCTGTTCCTTTGACCCGAGATATCCCGTATATATGCCGGAAAATCTAAGACCGAGCCTTTTCCAGTGCTCTGTAATCTTCGGTATGTCTTCCGTCAGGTCACGAAAGGTATATCCCGTAAACCCGCCGGTATGGGTTGAAAGCACAGCCGTTGGAATGACGGCTGTCTCAATTCCCATGGCGGAAATTATAGGCAAAGCCACAGTGAGCGAACATTTTCCGAAACAAGATATATCCTGTATCGTTACGATTTTTTTCATTTTATACACATTCTCTCATGATTAATTATCCGAATCGCCGGAGCTGCTTTCCCTGCCGGCAGCCGTTTTCAGTATGCCCAGGATAACATCTTTGTTTGCATACTGGTCATTGTTGAGGTAAGAAGCAGCAAACATATCACCGCTGCCGAATACGATAACATGAGTGTTTCCTTTATCAGATGCAGCAATAACTGCGGCACACCTGCCGTCGGCTTTCTCTTCTGCATCCTTTCCGCTTATTTCAGCGATCTTTGACTGCTCAGGAGCTTCAAGCACCCTTGCAATCCTCTTGCTGTTATTATCAGCTATGATTTCTCTGGTCATAGGGGCAATAATACCTGTTGATTCATAATCCGAACCGCCTGTCAATGTTTTATCCTCAACCGAAAGCTTGATATTATATCCATAATTATAAGCAGAATTTTCATCGTTTATGTAGCATCCGTCGCTTTCATTATATATAAATCCTGTATCACCGACTTCTATACCCCATTCCTTAATGAAATCGTCTGTATTTTCTGTTTTCACATTGCCCATTGACGGTATATACAGAAGATTTTTATTATCGTTTTCAAGGAATTTTTTCAGCTTGTCTATCTGATCATCCGTTAAATCCGCAGCAGGCATAGGAAGAACGAGCATATCATAATTTTGTGGATCAATCTCCTCGCCTGCTATGTTCAGTTCATTGCAGACAAATCCGTTGGCTTCCGTAAACAAACTGTTTCTCATATCATTGACAATATTATTGCCGGATGAGTAAGCAGAAATAACAGCAACCCTTATTGGTCCTTTCTCCTGAGCAGGCTCTGTAACTTTCTCCGGGTCGGTAGTCGTTTCCGAAGGTGCTGACGTATTCTCCGAAGTTCCGCCCTTTGATGTCGTTTCCGTTCCTGTCGGAACATTCCCCGGCAATGTTGTTTCTCCGAGAACAGTTGTCGGCTCTTTATCGTCGTGCCTGCTGTCAGACGAAGATACGGACGAACCTTTTCCGTCATTTTTATCTTTTTTATTCTTCGACAGAACTATTCCCGTTGCTGCCACTGCCGCAGCCACAACCAGAACAGCGCAGACGGCAATAATCCTGCGTTTGCCGGATGATTTTCTGTCGTGTGACATACTTCCGATCTCCGGAACGGTCTGCCTCTGCTGCTGCGGGACAGACCGTTCCGGTGTCGGTGAAACCGGAATTCTTCTTTCTGCACCGGATAAATCAGGTGATTTGACAGTCTGCGGTTTTGCAGCGTCCGGAACAGAACGGGCAGCCTGCTGCTGATTTGTTTGTTCTTTTGTCTGCTCGCTTTCCTGCTGTTCTTTCTTTGGCGGAGACGCATTTTCTTTCACAAGCAGAAAATCTTCGTCATCACGGAACAACCGCTCGATTTCCGGCGATCTGAAATAATTGTGTTCGCTCACAATATTATTTTCCTCGCCGCAGAACCGGCAAAGTCCGGGGGTTTTAAGATTTTTTCCGCATTTAATGCAAAACATTTCTACACATCCTTTACAATTATATATTTCGTTTCGTCTGTTGTCTCTATGCTGACTGTATCGGCTGTTTCAGGTTCGGTTTCATAACCGTCATCACTTTCAGATATTGCCGCAATAATTAAAACAATAAGAATAATCAGAGCAATTACAACAAAAATCTCTTTAATCTTCTTTGATCTTTTTTCCTGCTGCTCTTTTTTAAGTTCATACAGAAAATCATCATCTTCTTCATATAGTTCGGAACTATCACTCTTTTCAGCCGGAGAAGTTTCCTCCGGAACTGAAAACTTTTCCATATGAGGCTCATGAGTACGTGTATAAACGGCATCTCCAAATATATCATCCTTTACCGCATCTGTCGGCTCAGAAGATTTTCCTGCGCTCTCATGCGGAATCACATCCGCTGCCGGGATCACACGTTTACCGACCTTTTTCTCCGCAGGAACAACACGTTTTTTCATCTCCTCCGCAAGACACAGTGAGTATGATTTTTCAGTACCGCATATAAAACAGCTTCCCGAGTGATCGGGATTATTCATCTCACACTTCACACATTTCCACATATTACATCCTCGTTTTCATATATCGTCATTTATCACCGTTACTTTTTTTCATATTTATCACCAGACCGCTTTGTGTCACTCTCAGATCTGATTTTTCCGAAGATGTTTTTACAGTGCTGCGGACAGATGTTTCCGGTGTCTTTCCACCAAGGCGGCGGAATACCTCGAATGCATCCGGACGTTTTTCAGGGTCGGCGCAAAGCATATCTCCTATAATTTCTCGGAGACCCTTATCAATATCACCGGAGATCTGCGGTTTATCGCCGTTGAGAACAGCGTGTCCGAGACAATCATATACTTCGCCGCAGCCGGGCAGCTTTCCGCAAAGAATAATGTGAAAAAGCACGCCAAGAGCAAATACATCCGATTTCGGAGTTACAGTCACTTCCTCCTCATTCATATAGAGAATCATTTCCGGCGAAAAATACACCTGATCGCCTGTAAGATCGTCAGGTTCCGGCGGCTCGTTTTCAAGAAAACTGGCATCAAAGTCTATTATCTTTACCGTAAAAAATCCGTCTACAGTTTCCTTGAGAATCAGATTATCCGGTTTCAGATCGGAATGAATCACGTTTTTTTCTGCCAGCCGTGATATCTCATACGCAAGTATCTTCAGAATTACCTGCTTCTGCTCATCGGACCTCTTATAAATATCCATAAAACTTACGCCGCATGAACTGATTTTTTCCGTAACCAGATAGTATGTATTTTCATAATTAAAAAAGTCCAGCGGATTTACAATATTGCTTCCGCCGCATTCAAGTATCGCCTTATAAACTCTCGAATGAGCGCTGTACCATTTTTCGCACTGCTCAACCATTCTCGCACGAGTAGACTCGTACATATCTGCATCCGGCTTTGGAAATTTTGGATTTAAAAATTGTTTAATAAAAAACTGTCTGCCATATTTTTCCGCATATCCCCACGTACAGTTTCCTGCATTATTGGTAGTTAGCGGATTCCTTATGACAAATCCGTTTACAGCATAGGGAGAAAAACCGCTTTTTTTAATGCTGCTTTTTATTTCCATTATTTCAGTTCTCCATAATTTTTGATCTTGTCATGACCGCTTCCGTAATATGATGATTTGTATTCTTCCCAGAGCTGTTTCAGCTTTTCTTCGTCAGCTCCGTCCTGCTCATTGATATATTTCTTCTGAACATCTATCTGCCGCATATTATAGTATTGCTTCATATCATCAAAACTGTTAAATCCGAAACATGAAATAGCAAGCGTAAAATCGTCTCCGGTCACTGCTTTTATCTCCTTTTTCAAATGAGCCTGCCACTGTGCAGGACTTGAGGATTCTATCATTGTCCGGAGTATCACATTTTCAAAATCCATGGGAGTAAGAAAATAAGCAAAACATCCGTCCGTTGCATTAATAATCATAAACGGCTTTGGCTTTGAATTTGGATTTTGCTCTGAATCTTGATCTGAAATAAATAATATTTTATTATGAAGCGTAAAAGCACGGTCACCATTGGCAACATTGGTTAGTATTCCATCCTCTCTGAGGTTCAGAAAAGCATCATCGCTGTTTGTATCAATATCGTCAGTCGTAACCTGATAAAGTCCTTTATCGTCAAGGATATACCCCCTGGAATCGCCTGCCCAGAGGAAATAACATAATGTGTATTTATCGACGCTTATTGCAGTAGTTATGCTTATGGTAGTAGGAAAGCTCTTGCTGAGACTTCCGCCTATCTGCACTCCGCCGTCCTGTGTAAGTTTCTTTTTTACATCTGCAAGCTTTCCGGAAATATATTCCTGAAAACGCCGGAAAAGCTGAAGCTGATTCGTTTGATTTTTTACATTCCTGAACTTTTCTCCATATTTCCTAAAGAATGCATCTGCCGCAAATGCAGCAGTCTGAGAGCCTATATAAGCTCCGGTGCGGTCGTTTACTTCAGGATATCTTCTTCCGCCGATACCTCCGCAACCGTCAAATACGCCCGTAACAACAAGTCCGTTTTCATAGCTTCCGACAAATCCGGAATCCTCGCCGCAGTCCTGAACAGCTTCTGCCTGAATAAAAAATGGTTTAATAGTTGAAAGATTCATTTTGTCCCCTCTGTATCACAAAAATCAGCCGCCGCTCCGCACCATTATGCAGGCAGCGGCGGCGATGGTTTTATTATATACTCTGTACGATTGCGCTTATGATCTCCTGGTACTGTATCTCCTTGAGTCCGCCTCCTGCAACGGAAGGAAAATGAATAACATTATTCCAATTATTCACGATATTATCCCAAGGATATTCCGACTCAGGATCATAGCTGCCGGGTTCTTTTCCTGCCGGCGTATAAAGGATAAGTCTCTTGGCACGGCGGTTTACATATCCGTTCTGCTCATTTTCCCACCAGTCGGTAAGTTCTCTGAAATCGCTTGCCATACCCTCAGGATAATACTCTGATTCCTTTCCGAATCCGAGCGGATGCGGCGGTGCGTCCGACCAGAGAACAATGATCTGACGCCTCTTTGTTCCTGTTGTGCTCCAATCCGAACGGATAGCGTATCCAAGGGCTTCAAGACCGTCTTCAGGGATATCCCCTCCTCCGAAAGCCCTGATGCCGTTTACGGTATCGGTAAATTCTTCGGTATCTTCCGGGAGCGTAAAGAAATCGGTAACAAGCATGGCATCATCCATATCCTCCAGATAATCACGGAAAGCTATTACCCTTATCCTTACGGATTCAACACGCTTGCCTTTTTCGTTTAGCGCATTCATAAGATCTGTGTAAAAGCTCAAAGCATTTTCTTTTACAACGTTAAGTACGGGATTCATGCTTCCTGTTGCATCTATACAGAAAACAAGATCCACAGTATAGGTCATCTGACCCAGATTACCCTGCTGCATAATATACCTCCAATCTCAAAGCTTTGGCGGCTTATGAAAATTTCTCTTTGCCGCTCTAAGTTCCTTTTCTGTTATGCTTATGCTGGAATCCGAAACTGCCAGAGCGGATTCAACTGCCGGTTCGCTGCCGGCAACCGATTCAGACATGGCTGTGCCGGAATTAATAGGATTGCCGCATAACGCACAAATATCGCTGCCGGGAGAAACGATAGCGTTACACAGCGGACATCTGCGAAGAATCTCCTCGAATAACCGTCCGCAGTTGGTGCAGAATTTTGAATCATCGCTGAATGATGTGCCACATACGGGACAGCTCCTTCCTGCTGCCGGAGCAGACGATGCAGGCGCAGAGGGCACAGGCGGTGCAGTTTCTTCATACCTGTTTCCGCATACGCAGCAGAAACAGGCGTCATCATCCATAGCAGCGCCGCAGAACGGACATACTCTGCCTGTCATTCCTGCCGAAACACTTCCGGTTCCGGACATATCCGGAACTCCGGAGGGCGGAACATCAGCATCAAGTCTGGCTCCGCATTCCATGCAGAATAAACTGTCGTCTGTCATAGATGCGCCGCAGTTCGTACAGTAAATCATACCCATTTATCATTACCTCTTTTCTCAAAGAATCACCGCACAAAGCACACCTGACGTTTTTGTGCGGAATTGCCTATACGTTACTGCCATAATTTCATACATATAACTATACCATATTTATTGTTTTTAGTCAAGCTGTTGCGGAAAAATCATATGCAAATAATTACCATTATTTTTAGACAAAAAGCAACAGCGTCTTTACCAGACGCTGTTGCAGTGATTCTATTCGTTTTCGCTTATGTAGATATCCGTCCTGTTCCTGATATACGATGCCGCTTCCTCTGCAGTGCATTCTCCGGCAAAATAAGGCTGTGCTTCTTCCGTAATGATACAGTAAAGATCATGGGGCAGACCACTGGTCGGGCGCACAGCGTTCATTATCACTCCTACTGCCTGTTCAAGCTCTTCCTTCGTGAAATTTCCATTGCTTTCCGCCATTTTCACAAGCTGCTGAAAATCTTCATTAAGGATCGGGAATTCCATATTCCTTCCCATTGCAAGACTTGAATTATTTCCAATGTACATGGACTTGACAAACTCCCATGCGGCGTCCTTATCGCTGCATTTTTCCATTACCGATACATTGCAGGTCATGAATATCACATTACCCTCAGCGTTTTCCGAAGGATAGCCGGCAAAGGTCACCGGCTCTGCGAACATATCGTAATATGTCCTGAAATCTGAAAATCTCTCCGCTGCAAAATCGGCGAAAAGCACCTCGTCACGTCCGGCATCATACCACTCGCCGCTTTCTGTCTCCGGAAAACGATTGCAGAATTCAAGAAGCTTCTCCATATTTCCGGTATTTACGCTGAATTTTCCGTCTTTGCAGGAAACGGCAAAATCCGAAAATGACAAATAATCCGTAAGAACATTCATTTTTGAAGCACAATTCAGAACAGCCATCCCAGCCGGAGCATTTTCTACAGTCGCAAGCATATCTTCAAAAGTCTGATCCTCCACACTGGAAAATTTAGTTTTGACCGCCATTGAACGCACAGAAAAAGATGTAGGCAGAGAATAGAGCTTTCCCTCATACTCGCATGCTTTAAGAACATTGGGCATAAACATATCACGGCTGAGTTCTTCATCCATAAGATCGTACATATCTGCAAATGCACCTTTTCCTTTCAGATCAAGAGATGTGTTCATAAACACCGTCAGATCAGGCCCGTCGCCTGTAATAAGATCCATAGCAAACTGATCTGTTCCGGTACTGACATATTCATCTTTTTCTTTATCATAAACATCATACTCGTTATAATAAATCGGCTCTATAATAATATTTTTTCCAGATCTGTTAAATGATGCAACATGATTTGAAAAATCTTCCGTCTGATAAAGTACCCCCAGTTTAAGGGTCACAGGTTCATGCGGAGCAGTCTCTTCCAGTATATCCGTAAGAAGGCAGAGCCTGTAGCAGAGAGAAGTCTGGTCGAAAATCCGGAGAATATAGCCGTTTTCTGTCGGAAATATATCCGTTGCCGCTCCTTCGTTTATACCAAGATTAACATTTACTGCAATTTCAGTCATGGTATTGCCGCTAAGACCGTAGATTCCGGTTTTTCCTGCAAAAACAAAATCAAACTCATTTCCGCCGGAAGAAATATGCGAAACCGGCTCTCCGGAGTATGCAACAGAGAATACCTTATCTCCTGCCATAATTCCCACATCTGTCCCGTTATAAATGCCGCAGACAAAGTCGTCTCCGGCAGTAACGCCAATACCGCCTGCAACACCGTCCGAAAGCTGATATTCCTCAGCCTGACCGTTAGTCTCATCAGCAGTGTACATCACTCCGCAGTAAAGATACAGTTTTCCGCCGCAGACAGCAAAATCCCTTATTTCATTATCGTCCATTCCGGTTATTTCCGTTTTTGATACAGCTTTCCCGGCAGAGGAAAATTTATATACGGAATAGTAATATTCGGTATTTGCTTCATAGGTATTCCAGTCAAAATCTTCGGCATTCTGTTCCGAAGCAAGATAATTGTACGGAGGTATGCCGCCGTGGGTGATTTCTGTTACTGCGGCATACAAAGTTCCGTCGGCGGCACAGGCAAACCGGACGCTGATCTCTGCGTTTTCACGGAATTCTATTCCTGTATCACACAATATGTATTCTGAAAAATCTGCATCTGTAGTGTAAAATCCGGGAACAACATTTTCAATACTTCTGAAAGCAACTATATATTTTCCGCTATCTATAGGCGCAGAAGAAAGAACGCTCCCTGATTTTTCCGGCAAAGGCAATTCATTGAGATAATGATTTTTATCCGATTTTATGACCTCCGCTTTCAGAGCTGAAATTGTTTCCGAGGTTACGGAACTTGTGCCTGTCCTGTCGCATGATACAGCCGAAAAAACCATAATGAGCGACAAAATAAATGCTGATATACGTTTCATAATTTATCTTCCCTTCCATTCATAATCTGCGCAGCGCTCTAAATATAATACGAATGAAAAAGGAAAAAGGTCAATTTATTCATAAAAAAGGACGAGCACTGCCCGTCCTTTATAGTTTTGTATGTGAATATGCTCTAAAATACAGCCTTTTTTATCATTGCAAGCTCTTCCAGAGAAATACAGTTAAGAAATCCATCGTTCTTTATCACTGAAAGCATCTCGTCTATCTCCGCCCAGCACACCTCGGATACCTCTTCACTGCAAAGAGTGAGACTGTCAGCGTCAACAGGCTCTTTATAGATATATACCGCACTGAACTCGTTGTCCTTTACAGACTCATTACAATAGCTGTTCCTGTGAGTTCCGATAAGCGTCAGCTTTTCACGTGGAATAACAAGCCCCAGTTCCTCATAAGCTTCCCTGACGGCTGTACTGCTCGGATTTGCACCCTGTGTTATATGCCCGGCAGCGGAAACATCATAGCATCCGGGATTTATCAGCTTTTTATCCGATCTTTTCTGAAGCAGGACGTATATTCCCATATCCTTGCGCTTAATTATCCAGATGTGGACGACTGCATGAAGATCGCCGTCCCTATGAACAAGCGAACGCGGCTTGCTTTTTAATGTCAGCTGTTCATTCTTATCAAGCAGATTCAGAAATTCATCAGTAATGACCTTTACCAATGCACCCTGATTCTCCTCAGCGCTTAACTGGAAGATACCGGTTATTTCATCAACAGCATCGTTCGGAATATTCTCATCCGAAATATACAAGTGATATTCCGCAGGCAATTGCCTCTCCTTTATAAAATGTGCCAGCGATTCCTTGTCAGAAATGCCGGTGTCACCGAGCTTTACTGCTGTTTCTTTGTATAATTCCTCTGCTGATGAAAGCCTGTTAAGGTAGATTTCAAAAATATCCATTTCTGCTCAACGCCTCTTACTATTATATATTATATTAAAAATTTTGAAATGCATACATATTCGCCTTTCATTGACGTATTTTCATATGTCGTGGTATATTATATACCTACTGCAATAAAATGTCAATAGTCCAGAGAAAATTTTTAATATTTATTTTATTTTTTCCTTGACAAAGCATTTAAGAGCATATATAATTAAAGTATATAGGACTGTGGTACGATAGGCTGTTCCGCAGTCAAGACAGGGAGGAATTTTTAATGAAGAAAAAACTTAAAAGATCTGCTGCTGCAATATCAGCCGCAGCTATGGCAGCTGCCATGACAGGCGCATTAAATCTGACAGTATCGACGGCGGAAACAGAAATGACTGTTTTCCCGTACACTATCGAGGGTGAGGACATGAAGGATGCTGTTCTCTGGGAAAATATCTACAATCAGGAATTTCCAGGATATTCCGGCAAGGGCTTTACCTATGTGACAAGCGGCGCTGTATCATTTGAAGTAACCGTTCCGGAAGACGGAATGTACGAGGTAAGCGCACGCTGTGTACAAATACTTGATAAAGGCGGCCGTCATCAGACAATTGCCGTCAATGGCGTTGAATATTCTCTGGACGTTCCGTACTACGATACATGGACTGATGTCAACATAGGCGTTGTACGTCTGAAAAAGGGCGTGAACGAGATCTCTTTCCTGAACAAGTACGGATATCTCGCTATTGATACAGTTACCGTCAAGGAAGCTGTTTTCCCTGACGTTTCACAGGCTGACGCAGTTCCCTGTGATCCCAAAGCTACAGCTGAGACAAAGTCGCTTATGAACTATCTCCACAGCGTTTACGGCAAGCATATCCTTTCCGGACAGCAGGAGATCTACGGCGGCGGTCATACTATCCAGACTACTATCAGATACGACAAAGAAAAGGATATATGCGTTGACAGCGACGGCATTGAATATACTATCGACCGTGACAGCAAGGGCACTGACAAGGACGGCAATGAGTTCTACTGGCACTGCACAGGTCCGGACGGTCAGGTTTATGACTACAGCGAACAAAATCGCAACTACACATATGTATACTATGATCAGGAATTTGACTGGATCGCTGATCTTTCAGGTGAATATCCTGCTATCAGGGGCTTTGATTTCATGAACTACAATCCCCTCTATGGCTGGGACGACGGCACAACTCAGCGTGCTGTTGACTGGGTAAAGAACAGAGGCGGTATCGCTACTGCCTGCTGGCATATCAATATCCCCACCGATTTTGAAAATTATACTCCTGGTGATGCCGTTGATTGGAGTAAATGCACATACAAGCCTAATAAACAGTTCAAGATAGCAAACGCTGTTACGGCAGGCACAAAGGAAAATGAATATCTTAATATGGCTATCGAAGATCTGGCAGAACAGTTAAAAATTCTCCAGGACAACAATGTACCTATCCTGTTCAGACCATTCCACGAAGCAGAAGGCAACCCCAGCACGACTTCTGATCCGATAGACGGTTCCGGTGCATGGTTCTGGTGGTCACAGGACGGAGCTGAGGATTACAAGGCTCTCTGGAAATATCTCTACGATCAGCTTACTGATAAGTACGAACTGCACAATATCATCTGGGAGCAGAATCTTTATGCATGGTCTGACGCTTCCGCTCAGTGGTATGCAGGCGACGATTATGTTGATATCGTAGGCTGGGATAAGTACGATACGGTATACAATCGCCACGACGGTCTTACCAGCGGCCCTAACGAGGACTGCAACAGCAATGTATACTGGTCTATAAACGGCTATGTGAAGAATAAAAAAATGAACGCTATTACCGAAAACAGTACTATCCCGAGCGTCGGCAATCTTCTTACCGAAAAGGCTACATGGCTTTACTTCTGCACATGGTACGACAACGGTCAGGAAAACTTTATATCCGGTACGGATTACAATGATCCTGAAAAGGTAAAGGAAATGTACCAGAGCGATTACTGCATTACTCTCAGCGAACTGCCCGACAACCTCTACAGCAACGGGGAAAATCCCGGTCCGACCCCGGAAATATTATGGGGTGACGCAGACTGCGACGGTAAGATCTATCTCAACGATGCAGTACTCGTTATGCAGGCTATCGGAAATCCGGATGCTTACGGTGTAAACGGTTCCGAGCCTACTCATATTACCGAAAAGGGTAAGAAAAATGCCGATGTTTCCGAAACCGGCGACGAAAAAGCCTTGACATTTTTCACAATCTGGTATACAATATAATTGCATACAATATACACAGACGAATAAATTTATCAGGAGAGTGTTAAAAATGAGCAAGGTCAGGGATTTTTTTGTCAGCCTTAATAAATCAACAAAAATCACACTTATATCCTGCGGCTGCTTCATTGCACTGACCGTGGTGATACTTGGATTTTTTATCATGTTCCCGATTTCTCCGGACGATACCGTTCAGGAAAAATACGGTCGTGAAGCAAAAGCTTCAAAAAGCAGTGAAACCGTACAGACAGTAACAACACAACCGTCGGAAAACGATTCCTATATAGGTTCAAAAGGAACGGCAGTTTCATCAAAAGTTACTACTACACATTCATCAAGAAAAAAAAGTTTTTCTGTTACGGTAACAACAGGAAACGGATTCTATTCCGGAGGAAGAATTCCTACCGGCGGAACTCCATATGATCCTGAATATCCGGATCCTACAGAACCAGACACTGATTATACCCCGGAACCATGGACTGATCCTATTGTAACCGGAGAACCGTTTACTGATCCGCCGGTAACTGAACCGCCGGCAACCGAACCGCCGGCTACTGATCCACCAGTGACTGAGCCGCCGGCAACCGAACCGCCGGCTACTGACCCACCAGTGACTGAGCCGTCGGCACCGCCTCAGGTTGATTCGCCGGAAAACGGAGATACGCAAAGCTGGTAAAATAATTTATGATTATTAAACAAATGCGGATGGACTTATAATCCATCCGCATTTTTTAGAACCTGTTCTTATTTCTTATTTTTCTTGTAAATTAAATTAAGCCCCTTAATAAGCAGATTGCCGTCAAGAATAATATCACGCCGGCAAAGAGGTATTACCAGTTCTGAAAGTCCACCTGTAGCTACAACAGTGCATTTATCGCCAAGTTCCTCCTCCATGCGCTGAATAATGCCGTCAAGGGCGCAGGCATTTGAATAGAGCATCCCGCTTTTCATGCAGTCAATAGTATTTGTGCCGATAATATGACCGGTATCTTCAAAATTGATCTTCGGCAGCTGTGCTGTCCGGGAAATAAGAGCATCAGCAGAAACACCCATACCAGTCATAATAATACCGCCTCTGTAACCCTTATTTTTGTCAACCACAGAAATAGTGGTGGCAGTTCCCATATCAATGATAATGAGGGGAGCTTTGTACAGATTTATCGCTGCAACGGCATCTGCCACCTGATCGCTTCCAAGTTGTGCCGGATTGTCAATAAGTATATTCAGACCCGTTTTTACTCCCGGACCTGCCTGCATTATTTCTGTATGGAAAAGCTTCTTTACGGCGCTCTTGACAGTACTTGTCACTGAAGGAACAACCGAGGACATCACTGCATCATGAACAGCAGAAGTATCCATTGAGTTCATCTCAAAAAGACTTTTCATAAGTGAAGCGTACTCGGCGGCAGTGGCATTATGATTGGTGGATATCCTCTCAAAAAGCACGACTTTATCGTTTTCATCAACGCAGCCAAAAACTATATTTGTATTTCCTATATCTACTGCTAAGAGCATTATACATTCCTCCTGAAATTACGTTTTTTTTATTATACCATACTTTTAAAAAAAAATCTATACCATTTTCCAGAATTTTGTGGTATAATAAATTTACAGTCACTTACAGGAGGTTTACTATGCTTAAAGGAAAAACTGTTTTACTGGGCGTTACCGCCTCTATTGCAGCTTACAAAACCTGCAATCTTGCACGTATGCTTACAAAGCTCGGAGCTGATGTATATGTCGCAATGACCCAAAATTCTCTCAACTTTGTTCATCCTTTGACATTTGAGACACTTACTCAGCACAAATGCCTTATTGATTCTTTTGACAGGAATTTTGAATACTGCGTTCAGCACGTTTCTATTGCAAAAAAAGCGGATGTAGTAATGATCGCTCCCGCTACTGCGAACGTTATCGGAAAGATTGCAGGAGGCATCGCTGACGATATGCTCACTACAACGGTCATGGCTGCGACCTGCAAAAAAATAATTGCTCCTGCCATGAATCACAATATGTACCACAATCCTATAGTTCAGGAAAATATAGAAAAACTCAAAGCGCACGGCTATGAGATCGTTGAACCTATAAGAGGAATGCTGGCTAACCGTGATATTGGTGACGGAAAACTGCCGGATGAGGAAACGCTTCTGGAGTACATTACCCGAGAGATCGCCTTTGAAAAAGATCTTGCTGGAAAAAAGGTTCTTATCACTGCCGGTGCAACACGTGAAAGTATAGACCCCGTCCGTTTTATCACAAATCATTCAAGCGGAAAAATGGGCTTTGCCCTTGCCAGAGCTGCTATGCTGCGTGGAGCAGATGTAACTGTTATCGCCGCCCACACCGATGCTGCCCCCCCTATGTTCGTGAACGTTGTCCCCGTACAGTCTGCGGAAGATATGTTTTGCGCTGTAAAAAAACATTACGAACAGCAGGATTTCATTATCAAAGCTGCTGCCGTTGCAGATTATACCCCCGCTTCAGTATCTGACCAGAAAATCAAGAAATCCGACGATGATATGTCAATACCACTCAGGCGGACGACCGATATTCTCAATTATATCGGGCATAATAAAGGAGAACATCAGGTGATCTGCGGCTTTTCAATGGAAACAGACAACGTTATTGAAAATTCACGAAAAAAGCTGGCTTCCAAAAATGCCGATATGATATGCGCCAATTCCCTTAAAACATCCGGTGCAGGCTTCGGCACAGATACCAACATCATAACAATGATTACTCCGAAGGGAAACCGTGAACTTGAGATCATGTCGAAATTTGACGCCGCTAATATAATACTCACCAGATTGAAAGAAATTCAGGAGGAAAAAATCAAATGAAAGTTGCTTTCTTTGATACGAAAAATTACGATATCACGTCTTTTGAACCGTACAGCAAAGAGAACGGCATCACGTTCAAATTCTATGAAACAAAGCTTAACGAAGATACCGCCGATCTGGCAAGGGGGTGTCTGGCAGTCTGCGCTTTTGTCAACGATACCATTAATGCCGCAGTTATTGACAGACTTTGCGAACTTGGCGTAAAGCTTCTTGCCATGCGCTGCGCAGGCTACAATAATGTGGATATAAACTACGCAAAGGGAAAGCTTGATATTGTACGTGTTCCGGCATATTCGCCTTATGCCGTTGCCGAACACGCCATGGCTCTGCTGCTGACATCCATACGTCGGGTACACAAGGCATATATCCGTACCAGAGATTTCAATTTTTCCCTTAATGGACTTACCGGATTCGATCTTCACGGAAAAACAGTGGGAGTAGTCGGCACGGGAAAGATCGGTCGGGTATTTATTGACATATGCCGTGGATTCGGAATGCACGTTATTGCTTATGATAAATTTCCGGCTGAAAACAGCGGTATAGACTACGTTGATATTGACGAGCTTTTCCGCCGCAGTGACGTCATATCTTTTCACTGCCCTCTTACCGAGGAAACGTATCATATGATAAGCAGTGAAACGATAGGAACGCTAAAAAAAGGTGTCGTTATAATCAATACCTCCCGTGGTGCCCTCATTGATGCAGAAGCGCTTCTTGAAGGAATAAAGGCACGTCACATAGGTGCAGCCTGTCTTGATGTCTATGAAGAAGAGGGTGATGTTTTCTTTGAGGACTTCTCCGGTCACATTATTGCCGATGACGTTCTGGCACGTCTTATTTCCATGCCGAATGTAATCGTAACATCTCATCAGGCATTCCTCACTGAGGAAGCCCTCGGTAATATCGCCGAAACCACCGTAAACAACATCATAGCATATTCTAAAGGTGAAAAAAGCGGAAACGAACTTATTATATAAAATCAAACGGGCATCCATTTCGGATGCCCGTAATTTTTTCAGAACTTATTCCAGCTGCATTTTTTCGGATTTAAGTATCAGAATCCTGCGCACACTTTCATTTATGCGCTCCTCGCTAATGGTTCCGTTTTTAACAGCTTCCTCAAGAGATGCAACAGCCTCTTTCATATCCGCCGGCATAAGGAGTATGTCCGCACCGGCATCAATGACCTTTACTGCAAGCTCACCTGATCCGTACATATCCGCAACAGCGCCCATGGCAAGGGAATCTGTCGCAACAACACCGTCGTATCCCAGCTTTCCTCTCAGTTCGTCGGTAATTATCGTCTTTGAAACAGATGCAGGAAGCTGATCTATATTTGTCATGGTAATATGACCAATCATGACCATATCCGCACCGGCTTCTATACCCTTTTTAAAAGCAATATATTCATTCTGTTCCATTTCTGCTGCCGTCTTTGCCGAAGTTGCCATGCCGTAATGGGAATCTTCCGCTGTATCGCCGTGACCAGGGAAATGTTTAAGGGAACAGTAAACTCCGCCGTCGGAAAAGCCCTTTACAGCCGAAGCAACAAGGTCGGCTGTTTCGGCAAAATCATCACTGTAAGCTCTCTGACCTATTACTGTATTTTCCGGATTTGACCATGTATCGGCAACCGGAGCAAAATCAAGATTAAATCCAACGGCAGAGATATCTTCTGCTATTGTTTTTGCATTGCTGTAAGCCGTATCCGTTCCTTGTTCCCTGTAGGTATACATAGGTTCAAATTTTGTAGTTCCAATGGTATCAGCGCATCTTGCAACGTTTCCGCCTTCCTCATCAACGCCGTAGAACAGAGGAATGCAGCCTATATCTTTCTGGATCTGCTTTGCATCGGAAAGCATCTGCTTTGCCTGTTCCATTGATTCCAAGTTTGCCGCAAAGTAGATAAGACCTCCGACCGGATACTGCTCCAGGCATTGACGGGTAGTCTCTCCGGACGCTGTTACGCAGTCATATCCCGTCAACGATTCAGGCGTAACAATGAACATCTGGCAGATTTTTTCATGCAGACTCATCTGAGATATTATCCGGTCATAAGTATCACCGTCTGCCGGATTTGTAAGTATTTCGGCAGCAGTCGTATTTTCTGCCGCAGTATTTTCCTCATCTGCGGATGCACTGTATCCGGTACTGATTTTTTTTCCCGGATCGGCACCGGATTTCTTTTCACTGTTCTTAACTTCACGCATGAAAACTACACCTGTTCCTGCTGCAACGAAAAGTGCGGCGAAACAAACAATAATTATCAGTTTGTGAAGCAGACCGCCGTTTGCTTTCTGTTTTTCTTTTTTCATTCTGTTATCTCCTTCTGCAAACGGATACAGGATCTTTTCCTGTCCCGTTATTGTATATTATGCTCCGATTCCTACGACTCATACTCACAGATATACCCTGTTTTTCCTTTAAAGATATGGGCGATCTTTTTATCTTTGAACAGTCCCTCACGCTGATCGTTCCATGTCCAGCCCTTGTCATCGACCTTCCACAACATAAGGTACATTTCCGGAGTTCCGTCCAGATCGTCTCTTGAAGGTTCACCAGGATACCACTTCTGATAAGTAAACTGCTCGCCGGTTATCCAATGGCCGTATGCAGAATTGCCCCTTACAGAGGTATAACCGCCTATCCATATATAGCTCAGACCTGCGCCCTCTGCCATGTCAGAAACCTTCTTCATTTCGTCATCGGAAGTAATAGTGACAAGATGACCTCCACGCTTTATGCATTCGGCATTTGCCTCTGCCCAGTCCACATCACCTGTGATAAGCTCATATCTTGAATTGTGTGACTGCTGCTTGCGTGCCTCCGTAGGTGTGAACTGCATCTCACTGATACCGCCGTATGTTTCGTCGGCAACAGCAATGTTGATCTTTCTCTCTTTCTTAGGTTCTGCCTTTGAATCCGACATATATTCAATGCAGTACATATCCTTTTCCTTAGCATAAATCTGGTCAAGTATCTGGTTCATATCGCTGATATTATTGATATTCCAGTACTGACCGCCTGTATTCACTGCAATTCTGTCATAATCATCATAAGAGCTGACAGTACCTATAATAAATATCGGCACTGAAAGTTCGTTGGCACGGTTTATTACCTCATCAGCCGTATGAATACTTGCACAATCGTCACCGTCTGTAAAGGCGATAACGCATCTTGCGCCCTGCTGTGCTCCCGAATTCAAAACAGCTTCCAGCAGTGCGTCATAAAGAGCAGTCTGACCGTAAGCAGACATATTATTGATACCGTTTTTCAGCAGCTGGGGATCATTGGTATGTGTGCACATATACATAACATAGGAGTCAAATGCAATAAGTTCTGCTTTATCCCCGGACTTATAATCAAGAGCATCAACAAACTCACTCATGATATCCTGCATCATTGGAAGATCATAGTCCATACTTCCCGATTTATCGGCAACGAGATCGAAGCTTACGCCCTCTCTTCCCTTAAGCTGCTTAATGGACTTTATCTCACGCTCAGCTTCCTTGCCGCCCGAAACCACTTCTGTTATACCAGCTGTCGGAGAATTGAGCATTACAGTTTTTCCCTGGCTGTCTTCCGCCGTAAAATATACCTTTACAAGAGGATAGTCCGAAACATCCGATGAAACATAGTTTAACTGAACCGACTGTTTATTGTCTGCAAGCTGTTTTATTCCCGAATAACCTGTAGGCTTTGCTGTTGTCGGCTGAGTTTTCGGCTGAGTTGTGAGCGCTGCTGTCGTTCCTGTTATAGGCTTGGTTTTCTTTCCGGAAGTCGTGGTTATTCCGGCTTCTTCTCTGTCATCTGTATCAGAAATACCGTCTGATTCCGAACTGCTTGACGACGATGACTTGCCAGCATCATTTAAAATAAAGTAAAGCAGTACGCCGCAGAGAGCAAGAATTATCACCGTCAGAATTATAAGTACGGCAACGATTCCCTTGTTACTCTTCTTTTCAGGCATGGGCGGAATAGGCATTCCTTGATTTCCTCCGGGTGGAAAAGGCGGAAATCCTGGATTTACCGGGGACTGCGGCGGTGGATACATTCCTCTCTGCTGTATCTGTTCGCCTCCGTTTCCCTGTGGAGGCATCCCTCCTCCCGGCTGCTGCCCGTTCATCTGATTTCCGGACTGCTGCGGAGACCGTTGATTTCCCTGCTGCTGAGTGTTATTATTCAGCGGCGAACCGCATTTTGTACAGAAAGCAGCTTTATCAGGCAGCTGATTTCCGCATTTGTTGCAAAACATAGGCAACTCTCCTTTTATTGGCAGTACCGCCGTTATTCAAGGCAGAACTATCTGTAAATTACGTTTATTATATCATTTTTCGACAAATTTGTCAATTTAATCTTAAATATTTAGTTCATTATAGCTGTAAAAAATCCCGATATGTTTTTGTGAAATTATACAAAATACTATATTGTTATTCATTTTGTCCACTACATCTGCAAATAATGGGTTGTGATTTATGTATAAATCGTGTATAATAAATGTGTCTTAAAAAACGAACGATTTATACATAATATTAAAGGGAGTGATTTTAATGAGTTTAAAAAAATTCATGGAAAGGTTTGCTGCTGTATTTACAGCTTCTGCATTGATGGCAACGGCTGTTTACGTAGCTCCGGAAAACGTTGTTCCTGAGTCCCTTGACGTATCGGCAGCTTCCGACTGCGTTGTAGATACAACGAAAGAATATCAGACTATCAGAGGATTCGGAGGAATAAACCATCCGGAGTGGACAGGACAGGATATGACGGATGCTCAAAGAAAAACAGCATTTGGAAACGGAACAGACGAAATGGGACTTACAATTCTCCGTGTTTTCGTAAATCCCGATAAGAATCAGTGGAATAAAGCAGTTCCGACAGCAAAATATGCATCACAGAACGGCGTAACCGTCTTTGCATCTCCATGGGAACCACCATCAAATCTTGCTGAATCAGGCGGAAGCAACGGCAAGCTTCACATTCCGAAATCAAACTATGGCGCTTATGCACAACATCTTAACGATTTTGGTACTTACATGAAAAATAACGGCGTTGATCTGTATTCTATTTCAGTTCAGAATGAACCTGATTACGCTTCCGAGTGGACATACTGGTCAACTGATGAAACAACTGATTTTATTGCAAACTACGGCGATAAAATAACAAGTACAAGACTTATGTCTCCTGAATCTTTCCAGTATGCCCCTGAAACCGCATCATGGGTCAAGGACGGCGGAAAGAAATTCTACAGAAAAATACTGAACAACAGTAAGGCTATGGCAAACTGCGATTTGTTCGGTACTCATATGTACGGCACTACAAGAGACTGGATGGATTTTCCGGATCTTGAAAAATCCGGCAAGGAAATCTGGATGACTGAAGTTTACGTTCCGAACAGTGAAGCAGATTCTGCCAACCGCTGGCCGGAAGCTCTCCAGGTTTCTGAAAATATTCACAATGCTCTCGTTGTAGGAAATATGAGCGCTTATACCTGGTGGTATATAAGAAGAAGCTACGGTCTTATGACTGAGGACGGCAAGATCAGCAAGCGAGGCTACAATATGGCGCAGTACTCTAAATGGGTACGCCCTGGTGACAAGAGAATTGAAGTCACAGAACAGCCAGCCGACAACGTTCTCGTTTCAGCATACAAGAACGACAATAATCAGATAACTATTGTTGCTATCAACAAGGGCAGCAGCACTTATACGCAGAGTTTCAGCATAGGCAGCGGCGAAACAATCGTTGACGTTGACCGCTACAGAACATCCGCAAATGAAAATCTCGCTCTTACAGAAAATCTGGAGAACAACGGCAGCGGTTTCTATGCTTCTCTTCCCGGCGAAAGCGTTTCAACTTTTGTCGTATCCCTTGAAGGAAGCGGCGTAACTCCCGGTAATGAACCAAACGAGTACGGTTGGTGGTATCAGTGTACTTTTGAAAACGGTGATGACAATTGGACAGCCAGAGGCGGAAATACTACTGCACAGTCCAATGAAGAACACTATACAGAGTGGGGCAGTTATTCACTCAAGGTTTCAAACAGAGAAAAAGCTTGGCAGGGCGCTTCACTTGCTCTGGATTCACGTAATTTCAAGCCTGGTGAACCCTACAGCTTCTCTGCACACGTTAAACAGAAGTCCGGCGAAAATGTCAAATTCATGATGAAGATCGAATACACTAACGGCAGCGGTGAAACGGCTTATGACGAAATTGCAAGCGTAGTTGCTCCGACTGATACCTGGGCACAACTTGTAAACACAAGTTATACACTCCCAAGCGATGCTTCTGATGTTAAAATCTACATTGAAACAGAAGATTCTCTTGCAGATTTCTACATCGACGAGGCCATCGGTGCGGTTGACGGTACAGGTATTGCAGGCGAAGGACAGCCCGAACTCCCGGCAGCTGTTATTCCCGGAGATACTGACGGCGACGGCATGATTACTGCATTGGATCTTGTTCTTACCCGAAAAGCTCTGCTTGGAAAGATCACCGACAAATCTGTTTTAAAGGCGGCGGATGTTGACAGAAGTGGAAAAATCGAATCAAATGACCTTGTTCTCCATCAGCAGTATGTACTTGGCAAGATCAAGGAATTCCCGGATAATACGCCTGAATCTCCGGCTGGAATGCGTACTATCTCAGAGTATACCCCCGTTGTTCAGGCACAGGTTGTCAACAATGAAACCGATGATTCAAAAAAGCAGAAATCCGGCGTTCAGTATGGTACAGTTCAGTCCAAAAGCTATTATTCACAGTTCTGCGGCAGAGAAAAGAAATACAACGTTCTCCTTCCGGCAGGCTACACCACAGATAAAAAATATCCTGTTCTCTATGTGCTGCACGGCTACTGGGAGAATCAGGACAGAATGATAATCAAAGGCAATGATACAATGTACACTAAAGAGATCATTGGAAATGCAATCGCTGAAGGCGCTGCAAAGGATATGATCGTTGTATTCCCGTACATCTACTCCAGCCAGACCCAGAACGACTGCTCCGCAATGGACGACGCAAACAATCTCGCATACGACAACTTTGATACTGTTCTGACAACAGAAATCATGCCTCTTATTGAGAAAGAATACAGCGTTGCTGTTGGAAGAGAAAATACTGCTATAACAGGTTTCTCAATGGGCGGAAGAGAATCTCTCAATATCGGCATGAAGCATCCTGACCTCTTTGGTTATGTAGGAGCTATCTGCCCTGCCCCAGGTGCATCAGGTGCATGGAAATTTGCTTCTGAAGAAGCTGCTCCCTCGCTGATCTTCATTACAGCAGGCGGCAATGATACCGTTGTTTACAGTACCCCTGAGGGATATCACAATAACTTTACAAAGAACAGCGTTCCCCATATCTGGCATTACTACCAGAACGGATATCACGGCGATAACAGTATTCATGCTCATCTTTACAATTTCGTCCGTGCCGTATTCCAGGCTTAATAAAAATTTCTTCTATCATTCCCCCCATAGCTGACAGGATCTCTCCTGTCAGCTTTTTTATACTAATCCCAAATCTTTTCATGAGTTCGGTTAGGAATTAAGGAATCACTGAATAAATCACGCCTGACAGCTCAGCACGCATTTTGCTGCGCCCGAAGGAAGTGAGTCTCACCTGTCGGTTCGGTCGGTGCTTCTCATTTCGTGAGAGGTTGCCACTGGCAACCCGCACCCCTTGGGGTACATATTTTCCGTCATCTTGCACAAAAATTTCTTGACAGGTGACTCCCCACGGGGTGGGGAGATGTCACGGGGTGACAGAGGGGACGGCTCGTTCGAGCAGCCTGCCTGCAAAATTTCTATACAATCTGACGAAAAATCTAACTGTGCAATCTGCGCACTGGATTTAATCAGTGCTTCCTTAGTATTATACTCGCAAAAAATCAGCCCCTTAAAGGGACTGATTTTATCATTTTATTCAGCTGTTTCAGGCAGATCTCCAAGATGCAGCAGATATTTCTGAATTGCAAGAGCGTCTCTGTTTGTAAGATCGTCGCCGGTTTCGGAAACATCGGCATTTTTCTTACCCTTTTCGGTAATATGAGTAGGCTCGGAACCGTTTACACCGTAAGCATCCGGATTTCCGATAGC
>JAETSI010000151.1 GCA_021769725.1 Oscillospiraceae bacterium
GAGACAAGAACCTGCCCGGTCATAACCGACCTCGACAACATCATCGACAAAGACAGATGGGTCGGACTTAAAAGCATAGTGAGAATAGAATCCCGCACCCGTGATGTCATGTCCGGACAAATCCACAAGGAGACTCGATATCATCTGTCGCGCCTTGAAGCTGACGCCCGATACATTAATCATTCCATCAGAACGCACTGGAGCGTGGAGGATCAGCTGCACCGGACTTTGGATGTCGCTTTCGGAGATGATGCCTCCCGGAAACAGAAGGATAATGCCGCTCAAAACTTCTCACTACTTAACCGAATCGGACTGAACATTATCAAGAACGCAAAAGTGTAATCAATGGGCGTAAAAGGTCATCGAAAGAAAGCCGGATGGGACAATGACTATCTGCTTTATGCCTTAAAAAGTTTTGATGTTGTAAAAATTTAAGATGCGTCAGCCGTGAACTTATTTTTCCAAGCCTATTGATTTGCAACGCAAAAAGTTGTAACTTTGCAGTTGAATGGGAGTAATCCCATCACGACATTTTGGAAAAATACGAAGCGTTATGCTTATCTTGTAAGTGAAGACGTAGGAAATTTTCAACTGAGCAAGGATAGCATAGTGGTTCTCACGCATATCGCGTGGGCTACTATTGTTACATCTGCTCAAATGGTTTCCTACGACCTTCACTTAAGACGTGGCATAGTTGGCTCACGTTTTCTTTTATTACAAATCTCTCCACAGAGTCAGTGGAGAAAATTAATTTAGGAATGAAATGAAATTAATTCAAATCATCACAATCGCGGCTGCTGTTGCCAGTGCTTTGAATGTTTCAGCTCAAACATTGGTAAAGGAGATGAACGGAGCAGACACACGTTTCATCCCTGGGCAGTACATGAGAAATGGAGAAGCCGCTATCTATTTCTCCGAAGACGAATATGGATATAGAGACGAGAGCACGAAATACACGGCTGAAATCTTCGATTTTGAGCTTCAACCTCTCAAATCATTCAATTTCCCTATTCTTCGCCCATATTGCAGGTTTGAGGAAAGAGCCTCGACCGGAACCCTGGAAAAATCTCGTGTGATTAAGGAGGACAGATTTACAATAAATGAAGCTGATGGCATACCGTCCACATCGGATATGGAAGCCCGCAAGGATGCTTTTATCAATTACATCTTCGAGACTTTGCGATATTCAGACCCGACCCTGACTCTTGCCATATTGCAAAATGGCACCAAAGTAGAGGATAATGCTATCCTTATCAATATTCCCTTTAAAAAGGGCAATGGATTGTATGAGTTTGAGGAATATCTCAAGACCGTAGATGCATACCTTGAGCCCTCAGGAAAGTGGGGATTCTCCTACTATTACTCCACTCAAACCCCAAGATACAATGGCGAATGGAGTGGGCGCTTGTGGGAAGAAGCTCCTATCAGCAATTTTTGCACTCCTCGTTGCAATGATGTTGCAAGACTGAATGATTGGAATGGTGGCGTTTACCTACCGTTCTCTCAGACCTTCTTCAATGACGACGAAGCATTCGAATACGTTCGCTTCAAAGCGGAGGTAGCCGAAGGAGGCGAGAGCAGTTTTAATCCTGTGACGGACGACCCACAGTCTCCTGAATCATATCTTTTTGGCATTACCAATACAGACCGTGACGGAGACGGAGAAACGGACTATAAACGTACATTGTACGGAGTTCATTACACCGGCCTTGAGGTTGTAAACGAGAATGATCAGGTGCTTTACACATTCCCGATGCCCGACAACGCCGAGGGGAAACCAACTGTTGAGTTCTTTAAATCAGACAACAGTATTCTCGCACAGGTCAATTATAACTGGCATGATGAACAAGGTCGCTATGTGCAAACCGTGAGATTTTATCGCATAGATAAGTCTACCGGGAGTGTCGCAAAGGTCATCAAGGAAGAAAATCATATTACCGCTCGGCCTAATCCGGCGCTAAAGGGAACTCCCGTAGTTGTGGATCTGCCGACATCTACAGGCGAGCGCACCATTAGAGTCAATGCTCTAAATGGTTCAACCGTCATGAGCCTTAAAGTCGAAGCCAACGCCACTCAGATTTCTGTGCCCACAGAGAACCTTGCATCTGGAATTTATCTAATCACCGTTACAGATAAAGGCCACACATCAGAGACCTGCAAGGTTATCGTTCGGTAAGCCCTGCTTGCACATGTTTAATAATTCATATAGAGCCTATAGTTTTGCTAAAATTCAACAACGCTATAGACTCTTGACTCTTTCTGCCATATTTTTCACGTTTGTCATTCTACCGATGCTACTATCAGATTTGTTATGATGCGGAGTTTATGAATTCTTATTATCACTGGCGTCTTTTAAAATCTGTTAATGCGAAATTATTAAACTCTGTATTCATGTTGGTTACGCGATTTTCAGGCCTGCAAACCTTGTCGCACTTTTCAAATGATTATATTGG
>JAETSI010000152.1 GCA_021769725.1 Oscillospiraceae bacterium
TATTTTGAAAATTTATAGAAAAAATATGCAGAAATATGGGGGTAATATAAAAAAATAAAGGAAAGAAAAACAGCGGTAATTCGGGCTTTATAGAGTTTCCGAGACTGCTCGATATTGTGAATGGAGGTGGTCCTAATTACTGAATGAAAATATTTTCGGTACTCTAGTATAGATGAATATGTTTTTAGTAGGAGTCTTAGAGTATAGATCTTTAGTTTGGGGATGTACCCTGAAAGTGTTTTCCTTTAGTGGTGAAAGCTAGTGGATGATTTGGTTTGCGGATATTTTAAAGGAATAAACGATTATTCATAATTATTAAAAATATAGTATATATGGAGGATAATACTAATGAAATTAAATAAAATAATTATATTTTCAACTGTTGTGTGTACACTGTTTATGGGCGGTATTATGACAAAAGCGGCGGATAGAGTGGATAATGAATCAATTATGTGTGTATCAAAAGATTTAAAAACACAGGAAATAGAAGTATATTCTCTTCCTATTGATGTTTCAAAAAGCATGACATTATTCGCACCAGGATCTGATGAACAAAATGTTGCTACAAATATAGAAAATGATTTTGGAATTGACTTATTGGGAATTATTGGAGATGATAACAGAAAAATTGTCAGTGATCCAACTGCAACGCCATACTCGCATATATGCTACGCGCCGTTTACATACGGAAATGGAAGTGCTGTTTCTGCCACAGCATGGCTTGCAGGGCCTTCTGTGGCTGTGACATCTGCTCATTGTGTATATGACGCGGGCAAGGGAGGATGGATTAAATCTATGCGCCTTTATCCGGGATACACGTCTGGGAAAAGCGCGCCTTTTGGAAGTGCAAATGTTGTAAAAATGCATGTTTATCAAAGTTGGATATCTGTTCTCGTAGGAGGTGTTTTATGAAAAAAGTGTTCACGTTATGTTGCACGTGTATGTTGATGACCGTTTTTCTGGCCGCGTGCAGAGATGCCCATCGTCCGGAAGAGGATGTGACAAAGCTGCGCCCCGCGGAAGAAATTCAAGAGGTCAGTGACAGCATTGTCCTGGAGCTGAAAACGGACGATTTGGGAGAAACATCAAAAGAAATAGAGGTTTCTTTGAAAAATGAATCAGACCGCAGCTATACATATGATGAGGAACTGAAGGTGGACAGACAGATTAACGGAACCTGGTATTCCTGGGGAACGTCCGGCTGTTATTTAGAGAGCCGCTACATGGGCCTGGAGCCGGGGGCCTCCGCTACCGAGACCTTCCCTCTATATGAAGAAGCTTTGGGGGAGGGAGATTATATCACGGACGAGAAGGGGGAGACATTGGATCACGAGGAAGGCTCTAACAACACAAATCATGAAGTCCATATCTGTTTTGTTCCCGGTACTTATCGCCTTCGTATGCAGGTGTGGGATGGCGCGGAGCCGGAGAAACAGGAAGCTGTTTGCGTATTTGAACTTGGCTCAGAGGAAAAAACGGAAGAAGGCGAAACCTGATCCATCTAAGCCGATTTATGTTTTGACGGTGTGGGGAATGGCATTCTTGTATCTGTACGGAATGCATTGAAACTGAAAGCCGGGGATAAGATTGTGATTTTAGAGGAAAACGGCAGGTTCTATTTTGAAAATTCCGCAATGCTGGCATTTAAGCGGGCAGAAGAAGTGTTCGCCGGAGAGGCGGAGAAGGCAGGCTTTGCATCCGAGGAAGAAATGCAGGACTACATGAAGGAAATTCGGAAGGAAGTAAGGGGGTATTAGTTTGCGGTAATGCTCGATACCAACATTTTTATTTCCATGATTTTCTTCCCGTCAAAACAGACAAGGGAGCTTGCAAGGCGGCTGACGGACAGCTATCAGATTGTGGTATGCGACTACGTGGTTGAGGAGCTGCGGCTTGTGACAGACCGGAAGTTCCCGGCAAAGAGGAAGTTTCTTGACCGTTTCTTTCTGGAACTGCCTTTTGAACTGGTTTACACACCGAAAGCATTGGATCTGAAGGAGTTCCCGGAGATGCGTGATACAAAGGACTCCCCGATACTGGCAACGGCGATTATGGAAGGCATTGATGTATTCGTGACGGGAGATAAGGATTTTCTGGTTTTGGATGTGGAAATGCCGGAGATTGTCACGATGGCGGAATTTCTGGAACGATATTAAGAGTATGGTAGCAGGCAGTGTGCAAAGAAAAAAGTGCGCTGCCTGTTTTTCTGTCTATCACATCCATCCAATTAGAATAAGCATTGCTATCACAAAAAGCCATGTGCAGGCTGCTTAAATAGTGATAAAGGGAAACCGGAGCATTGCCGCAAATGCAAAATCAAAGAGTGTATCAAGATCAAAGAACTGTCCTATTGCTTTGAATGTTCCGAATATCCATGTAAACAGATAAAAAATCTTGAAAAAAGCTATAACAAGCGGTATCAGGCAAGCCTCATGGCAAACAGCGAAGCTG
>JAETSI010000153.1 GCA_021769725.1 Oscillospiraceae bacterium
TGGAAGAAAGGCAAAGTCGCTTGTCAAGTATGGTTTGGAGGAGATTTCAACAATACTTCTGCGTCCGACTTATACCCCAAAATTCGATGTTTTCAAATTTTTGTCATGTACTTAATAAAAAAATATTCCATGAAACTTTGGAACAAATACAATCAATGCATGGAGATTGCGACTCGATGCAGTAAAGTTTTTGCCAAACTTTTCAAGATAAAAGTCACCAATGGCAATTCTCTATGGATTGACTTACTTCCTATATCAGATAATCCATTGTTCAATATACACATGGTTTCTGATAAAACTTCGGATAAGTTAGAAGTTTATATAAACTCTAACGACAGTTCTATAAAGTCCCAACTCGGAACTGATACATTAGATTCCATAGCTTATCGGTTAGGTAATGGAATAGTCAATCAATATGCGATCATTGACTACGGGATAATTTTCTTATTAGATCATAACAAGGAATATGGATTTTATGAAGATACATACTCCTTTATCTCCGAAAACGACACAATTACATCAATCCAATCGGACTTTCCTTTGTTGCACCACATCAAAACAGACATTGAATTATCCACACAGTTATTCTATGAAGATTCAGGAATAAAATCTCCTGCAACTCATGTGGCAAAAAATGGAGTCAAGATGTTTGATTATGACTATTTCACTCAATTAAACAACGCTCTTGAAATCAATGTGTCAAAAATAGCAT
Source organism: Oscillospiraceae bacterium (assembly GCA_021769725.1). GTDB lineage: Bacteria > Bacillota > Clostridia > Oscillospirales > Ruminococcaceae > Ruminococcus. The sequence continues at coordinate 713 of JAETSI010000153.1, forward strand.
CAAATATAGATGTTCAAATAATTGACCATAACTTTGGAAGGAACAACTTGTTTAATGTGATGTCGTTACTCTCATCCTTGCCTTTCTATGGAGTAAAAGAGCCATTTAGTTCGGATTTACCGACTAAAATCTATCTGCGAGCCATCAATAATTTCTCTTTTGAGGACGGCGTGCAAATTCTATCCACATCTAATCAATCGTTATCAAAATCGGATTTGGAGTTAGCCATTTTGGAAACTGAGAACAAGTTAGGGTTCTGTGAGCATCGTAATTGGAACAAATATCTTGGAGTGTGATTTTAATTATGCAGAATCCACTCCGACAATATATCTACGAAATAGGCTCTGCGCTTGGTAAACTTGGCTATGAACTATGCCAACAAGCGCAGTCGAACCAATCTCTCAATATTCATAGTCAAGTTAAACAGACTATGGATAAGCTCACATACTACCTGCACAATCTCAATGCAGACCTTGACGCTTGCCGATACAATCTTATAAAAGACTGTAAAAGTGACATCAATCCTTTAGATATGGAATCGCTGAAAGTCGCATTACATCATCTGCTGAATGGAGAGAGTTACACCCATGATGGCGAGACCTCAAATCCGGCTACCGAACTTTACAAAATGAAGTTCTTGATTGATTCATTTTAGTCACTTCTCAATCATACCATTACTCTTTTATTAATTAAGCTATGGACTTGAAACTGAAAAATATTAAAGCAGCTCAACTTGTACTGATGGGAACAATCTGCGGAGATATAATAGGTTCGTGGTATGAGTTTGCTACAACGAAAAGATACTCATTTGAAATCTTTTCGGAAAGAAGTAAATTCACTGATGATACAGTTTGCACTATTGGAATTGCAGACGCTCTTTTAAAAGGCATGCGCTTTGAAGATTCTCTCCGACACTGGTGTCTTAAATACCCACGTGCAGGATATGGTGGGATGTTCAGTAGTTGGATACATTCTTTTATAAAAGAACCTTACAATAGTTGGGGGAATGGCTCTGCCATGCGTGTGAGTCCGGTTGGTATTCACGCAAATACCTTGGACGAATGTCTCTCATTAGCAAGACAAACTGCCAAAATCACTCATAATCATCCTGAGGGAATAAAAGGCGCTCAAGCTGTAGCATCAGCAATATTCCTTGCTTTGCATGGCAGTAATAAGACTGAGATTAAAGACTATATAGAAATACAATTCAGCTATGACTTAAGCAGAAAATATAAGGATATACAGCCTTCATATCACTTTGAAGTGAGTTGTCAGAAATCTGTGCCGGAATCAATAATCGCCTTTTTGGAGAGTGTCGACTATGAATCCGCAATAAGGATGGCGGTTGCTTATGGAGGTGATGCTGATACGATGTCTGCTATTGCCGGAGGAATAGCAGCAGCCTATTATGGAGAAATACCACAACATATTCTAAATAACTGCTCTAATATTTTACCACCTGATATATTGTCTGTAATTGAGAGTTTTAATTCTATTATATAATATGGAAGAATAGTCTTTCACAACTCTATACAAAATAGCAGAAAAAAGAGATATGATCACTAGTGTCTCTTAAAAAGTGTTAATCAAATTCGAGGTCAAGAGTTGGATGGCAATTTGCTATTTGTGCTGGCTCCGGTTCTGGAGTCAACAAGTCCTTGATATGTTCCTT
>JAETSI010000154.1 GCA_021769725.1 Oscillospiraceae bacterium
CCTCTCGTTTCCAGCTTATAACCGGTGTTATATTTTTGCTGAGCCTCCACATTGATGATGCGCTTTATACTGTCTCCGTCTTTCCCGGCATTTGGTATTCTTACGGAAAATCTGACATCAAAATATACCGTGCCCTCATATAGTACCGCGTTCTCCGTGTTTTCCCCGACTATTTTGGGATTGTTGGTCTCTCCCGGGTAAACCGGCGTATCCCCAATGGCTATGTCGTTTTCGATACAGTTTTCTATCTCTTCGATAGAAAGCTCTTTCAATTCACCAATAATATTTTTCAAAATATGGGCAAGTATTATCTTATTCCCCAAGATTACTTTGCACTGTGTGTCGTACTTCGCGTCAATGCCCGTCGCCGCAATGTCTCTTGCAATACTTGTCTTCATTCCTGGTACATCCCCCCCTTTTGTGATTTGTGAGTTATCTGGCAAAAGAACCTTCTATCAATTTTTCCATGCCCAGCACACTCAAAATCGGCGGAAGCATTCTCAATCCACTCATTATTTATTATAACTCAACATAAAGAGGATGTGGTGTTTTGCAACATTATGAAACGCTTTTATTTCTTATTGTATATAGATTTTTACTTTTTGCTTGTGCGAAGTCATATTGTTGGGCCAAAAGATGTTTTGACCTCTATGATATTTCTGTCTTTCAGAAAACAAGCTGCCTGCTGCGCAGGCCATTCACTGCAAAGGCGGTTCCTGTCTAAGGTTTACATCTACAGTATACGTTATTCTTTCTGGGAAGATATGCCGGATAAGTTCCGGTTCTCACCTTGGGACGATACCCGCATCAAAAATTGGGCAAGATCCATTGGCAGATATACTGGGGAAGCGGTTGAACGTATCTTTGAAAGCGTAAGCATAAAAGAACAGGGCTATAATCCTGCCCTGGCAGTGCTGCGGTTAAGCAACAAGTATTCAGAAGCACGCCTGGAAGCTGCCTGTGAATTCGCCATAACGCAAGGGATTAAGAAGCCCCGTTACCATCATCTTAATTCAATCCTGTCCTCCAATCAAGATGAAATCTATCTTGAAAAGAAGAATGCTGCCGTAAAGGGAGACAGCCCTATGGGGTATCTGCGCGGAAGCGGTTATTACGGAGGTGAGAGTGATGATTAATGAAGAAACACGGCGTAAGCTGCGGGAATTAAATATGGGTGAATTCGTCAGCGGACTTGAACTCCAGCAGTCCGACCCGGCAACCATTGCGTTACCCTTTGATGAGAGGATGCAGCGGCTCACCGATTATGTATATCAGGAAAAATATAACGGCAGGATACAGCGCCTCATCAAAGGCGCAAAGTTCCGCTTTCCCCAGGCAGATATGCACGGTCTGTATTATGAGGGGAGGGGACTTAACAAGGAACTTCTACATTCTTTATTTAACTGTCAGTATGTTGCCGCTCATCAGAGTATTATTCTTCAGGGCTTTACCGGTTCGGGGAAAACATACCTTGCCTGCGCTCTTGGAAAACAGGCTTGCTTGTGCCAGACCAAGACCAGATACATCCGTCTGCCTGATCTCCTGATGGAGTATGGAGATGCCGTTGTCATGGCTGGGCAACAGAAGAGACTGCTCACAAAGTATGGGAACATTCCACTGCTTATCATTGATGAATGGCTGGTAACAGATATATCGGAAAGCGAACTGTATTTTCTTTTTGAGCTTATGGAGCGCCGGTCTGATACCACATCAACCATCTTTTGCACCCAGTACAGGAAGGAAGATTGGATCAAGCGGCTTGGGAGTGGTGTGCAGGCAGAAGCCATCGTTGACCGGTATGCCCACACCGCTTATTGGATCGAAACCGGCAGTATGAACATGCGGGAATACTGTGCAAGGTTAAAAAGTAACACATAAGGGTGGATCCCAAAAGCGAACCGGTGGTTCGCAAAAGAAAACCAGTGGAGCGGAACGGGGTTCCGCTCCGGATCCCTTGGCGTGAAATAATCAAAATACATGGGATCTCCAAATAAAATATGTTTCGGACATTTGATTTTAATATTTTCTTTTCTCATTATTAGCAATCCTTCTTTCCTTTATTTTTTTAGTTTCTCTGTAACTGTGTAAAGATCTATTCATCATATTATCTTTGCTACAAAATAAAACAGGAGCATATCTGCAAGATACACTCCTATCTACAACCATTATTACATTAACTTATTTTACCAAAATTAGCGTTATCATTTTACTTATTTTCCTTAGGATGAATTGTAATGTTTTGTACTCCTTTAGTAAGTATGAAAAAAGACGTACCTTAAATCGTTTATTTTTTTCTGATACAATACTCTCCAGATAATGGAGGTATAAAGATCATGGATACAAATGAATCAATCACCAAAGATAAGT
>JAETSI010000155.1 GCA_021769725.1 Oscillospiraceae bacterium
AACCCCATCTGAAGCGACATTTGAATTATTAAAACCTTACATCCTTGAATCCTACGAATACGCAAAAGAGAAATTCAAAAAAAGATGACGGGATAGTGAACTGATTATTTGAAAACAATGAATTGCAACCGCATAGTTTTATTTGCGGTCAGGAAAGCGGCTATTCAGATGTGGCTTCAACCGGCGACATTGAAATGATTGTGGCAGTATTCCAGCCTCATGCGGCAAAAATATTCTTCCGTATGCCGGTCACTTTACTGCGTGACAGGAATGTGGCGGTTGCGGACATTGAAAATCCAGCCTTGCGCGATCTGGCGCATAGAGTTGAGGACAGCGCAAATCACGACACCAGCATTGAGTTGATTGAAGATTATTTCTATAAGTGCCTGATGTCTGGGACTCCTTATCATCTGCCAAGATTGACGGACGTGATACGTCATATCAACAATTTCTCTCAAACAAATATCAAGACACTTTCGAATATTGCGTGCCTGAGCGAAAAGCAATTCTCCCGGATTTTCTCGGAAAACATAGGAACGACACCCAAAGATTTCATGCGTATAGTCAGGTTGCAACGTACCTTATCTATCATGCAGCATAATCAGGGAATAGGTTTTGCGCAGCTGTCATACGAATGTGGGTACACCGACCAATCCCACATGATTAAAGAATTCAAGCTATTCTCCGGCTACACACCGAAAGAGTATATTGCTCGATACTCTCCTGTTTCCGACTATTTTACATTTTGAAAAATAGCGTTTATACAGCCTTGTATTTGGTTGTCACCGATTATTTTTATATTTCTGTCACCACTTAGTGACATTATATAAGATGGAATTGAAAGAAACAGAAAAAAGGCTTCTTGAAGCCGTGAGCCATATCGTAGAGAACGACGGTTTTACCAAAATCGGAGTTAATCGCATAGCTAATCAAGCCGGATGCGATAAGGTTTTGATTTATCGCTATTTCGGTGGATTGGATGGTTTGCTTGTGGAATGGGCAAAGCGTCATGACTATTATTCGTTTGCCTATTCGGAGTTTATTGACACCATTAAACGAGCTAAAGACGGTAACATAAAGCAGATTGTTAAGGATGTGTTTATGTGTCAACTTAACTATCTAAAAGATAATGTAATCATGCAAGAACTTTTGGTATGGGAACTTTCAGGTCATTCATCATTCAAGGGAATTATAGAAGAACGTGAGCGTGTCGGTCATAAATTGCAGGAGGAACTGAACAGGTATTTGGACAAGAGTGTCGACAACAATATGTCGATTGCAATAATCATATCCGCAATCAACTACATTGTTCTTTTCACAAGGCAATACCACAAAATCAACGGCATAGATTTCAGTAACCCGGAAGCATGGGAAAGAATGGAAGCTATGATTTCCAAATATGTGGATTTTATCTTTGACAACAATAATCTATGAAACATATTATTACAATAATGCTTGCATTAGCCATATTGGTTGGCTCATGCAATGCCCCGTCAGATAATGCCCTGTACAGGGAATGGCGACTTCAAAAATAAAACTGTATCGCCACATCGTCATACGGACTGACACAGGAAAACAAGGAATCAGAGTATATATTGCAGCTTGATAACACCGGAGTGTTCTCCTGTACCACCGATTGCAATACCATCACCGGCAGTTTTGAAAAAAGCAAAAACGCCTTGAAATTCTCCAGTATATCCTTTACTGAACTGGCTTGCGATAACATGATGATAGAACGAAGCATAGTATTTATTCTGCCCAGTATCAAATCATACGAAATCATGGACGATTCCATCTTGGTGTTGAAAGATGATAATGGTCATATACTTATGGAACTAACAAAATAACAGGCCAATACAATGAAAAGAATGATAATCGTAGCTATTTTAGCCATCTATTCCGTTCTAAACATCATGGCTTCCGATGATAATATTTCGGGGACATGGCATGGTACGTTGAAAATAACTCCGCAAGTGGAGTTAAAGATTGTTTTCAATTTCAAGACAAGCGAAGATAGTAAACCGTCAGTTACGCTTGATTCTCCGGATCAGGGAGCATACGGAATAGCCGGAGAAGTGAATTTCATTTCGGCGGATTCTGTAAATGTAACGGTTAAACGCATCGGATTGACGTTTACCGGACGAAAACAAGATGGAAAACTCATGGGGAAATACACACAAGGAACAATGAGTACCAATCTTGAATTATTTCCGGGCATTGAGGAATTAATCTCCTAACCCTTCCAAAAACCGAATTTTCCGCCGAAAGCACCCTTCGGACGAACAACGCCAATCTCTCCTAACTCTCAACACATTACTTTATTCCCCATTTATTGCCATAGTCT
>JAETSI010000156.1 GCA_021769725.1 Oscillospiraceae bacterium
TTTCGCCTTTTTGTCAATGCCTTTTTCAAAAAATTTACAATATATTCATAAAAACAGTCACAAGATCATTTGTTGATCCTGTGACTGTTTTGCTTTTCCTTAGCTTAATGACATTAGCCGGAGGGGGAATAATGATTGAAATCAAATGCACCGAAATCCAAGGGAATGACTGGGTGATAAAGAATGCTTATAATATAAGTTTCAATATTTCAAGTGGATATAAGAAAATCAGTAGACTTCATTTTTTAAATTTTTATCATATGAGAAACTTACACTTTATCAACAATGGCTCTGACAGCACTATATCGGAATGTAAATTTTCTGGAATTTCAACATCACCCAGCAGCTATTCTGTAATATCAAATGGAACGCTGAGAAGGTGTTCGTTTAATTTTAAATTAATTGACAAAGCTCACCGTTCTTTATCTAATTTGAAACTCTATTTTTGTAAAGTAGCGATAGATCACAGCGAAAGCACTACGACTTATGGCGAAGATGAAAATATGTATTATTACAACTGTTTTTTTGAACATAAAACGAACGCCAACAATAGAAAATTGTATTTCGCCGGGAATTCCAGTATCCTGCATTCTGACGCCGGGAATTATATTTTATCAGCAAGCGGTACAAAAGTCAGCGTTACGGAAGATCAGCTCAAAAATGCGGCATATCTGAGGTCAATAGGCTTCCCGATAGCAGGTGATTGACATGGCAGAAACGATAACATGGTACATAGGCGAGGACGGATTCCCGACTAATACCGAATTTATTGACGTTCCGGAAAAAGCAATAGAAAAACCTTATCCGAAAGCTGTCTGGCGCATAGATTCTGTATTTAACAACGGTCTGCCTTATCACGAACTGCTGCCGGGAATACAGGGTATAGATCTCTGGGCGCTCGACCGTGAAAACGTGATACGGGTCTACTCCATGTCAGAGCGACAAACAGGCTTCGATCACAACGGGCTTGCAGTTCTTGAACCGCTGAGCTGCACATCGGTGCATAACGACGAGCGCTGGGATATCGAGCTGGTGCATCCGCTGGACGAATGGGGAAAATGGAAGTATCTTCTTGCAGGAAACATTCTGAAAATCAGCGGACAGCTGTTCAGGATATATTCACAGGAAGCGGCGATAAACAGCGGCGGCATGACAATGACCGTCCACGCCCGGCATATATCCTGCGATATGGCGGATATGCTCATAACTTACGCAGCGTTTCCCGGCGGCAATGCAAGCGATTTTATAGACTTTTGCTTTACGAATATCGAAAAGGCTGATCTTCCGGGATATGAGTACTACAAATTCGAGGGATATTCCGATATACAGACGGAACTCGGCAGCAGCGAACTGACAAATACGACGCTCTGGGCGGCGATGATCGGCGCAGACAACTGTCTGAAAAATCGTTACGGCGGCGAACTTTACCGGGATAATTTTTATTTTAGTATCAATCAGCGTATGCAGTATGCAAAGGATAACGCATTCTCCCTGAGATTTTCGCCGGGAATGACCGGAATATCCCAGAAAGTGGACTATTCCAGATTCTGTACAAATCTGCTGTGCTGGGACAATTTCGGCAATATGTGGGGCGTATCTACTGTAAAGCCGGATGCTTTTGTGCATCATCCGATAGTAAAAATGGCACAGTTCAACTACCAGGATTTCGACGGCGCAATGGAGCGTCTTATGGCGGACGGCTTTGCATATTGGGAAACCGTCAACACTCCAGAGGTGACATACGAGGTGCAGTTTGCCGCTCTTGGACGTGATCCGCAGTACGAGGGGTTCGCCGACCTGCAAAATTACAACTATGGCGATTCCGGCACGATATACTGTCCTGAGCTTGATATTTCAACGGAACAGCGCATAACTGAGATAGAAAAAAACGAGATTACGGGTGATATAACCAGAATGCTTCTGGGAAATCTCCGGAACAGCCTAGTGTGTCCGGCGTTCATGGGCAGTACGATTAGTACAGGAAATACAGTTGCCGACAAGCAGAACAGGGTGATGCAGAACGCTGTCATGTCGCAGAGTATAAGCGGCATGGAGCAGTTTGCGATATCGGCTCTTGAAATGCGGACTATCAATCAATTGGAGGGAAAATAATATGGCTGTGACCTATACAGAAAATTATAATCTTGGCAAGCAGGAAAACCACGCAAACAGATTTGATATGAAAGTTTTAACGGATAATGCCGATAAGATCGATGCTGCGCTTGCAGGCAAAATCGACAAAGAAACCGGCAAAGGCTTGTCCGCAAACGATTTCACAACAGAAGAGAAAGAAAAGCTTTCCGGACTTGAAAATTATGACGATACCGGGATAAAATC
>JAETSI010000157.1 GCA_021769725.1 Oscillospiraceae bacterium
ACCTTTAATTAATGTTCAAATTAAGTGTATCACAAATCGCAGAATTTGTCAAGAAAAATTTTTGTCGGGGCTTTCCTGCTCCGGCAGAAAGGAGGAATATATGGATTATTTGACGGCTAAGGAGCTTGCCGAATTAAAAGGCTGCTCTGAGCGACACGCTAAACGGATTATCAAAGAAGGCAAAGTTCAGGCTGAAATGCAGATTGATCCCAATATAAAGCAAGAGCGATATATGATACCAGTATCAACGCTTCCGGAAGAGTTGAAAGCAAAGTATTACAACAACCTTAAAAAGGAAGTAGGCACAGCTCCTGAGCTTATAGAATCAGAAGCATTAAAACCGCATAAAAAGGCTGTTAAAAGACGATTTGAAGAGTATACCTCGGAAGAACGTACTGAAATAGCTTTGTGGTGCAATATACTTCGTGAGTGGCAGGAGCTGCGTGTTAAATATAAAAATAAAGCTTTTTTTGATAACGATTTTATCGGAAAGTGCCGCCTTGAGCATGAGGGTATCAATATAAGCACTGACATTCTCTACAGAAAGTATGCAGCGTTCCGTGAAAACGATTATGACGGTTTGATCGATAAGCGTGGCGGCTGGAACAGAGGTCGGACTTCCATGAATAAAGATGTCTGGAAGATGTTCACAAGGATCTACCTTGTTTCAAGCAGACCGACCGTAAGCCGCTGTTACAGGGATATTCAGGCATGGACGAAAAAATATTATCCCGAGCTTTACAGCTCTCTGCCCTCTGCAAGAACTTTCAGCCGCAGAATAGAGCGTGAAATTCCCGAATGCGTCATCGAGTACACAAGATACGGCAAAAAATCATGTTTTGACAAATATCTTGAATACATCGAAAGAGACTATACCGATCTCAACGCTAACGACATCTGGATCGCAGACAACCACACTCTTGACGTTATCTCACTGTCGCCTGAAGGCAAACCGCACAGACTGTCTCTTACAGCGTATATGGATGCTAAAAGCGGCGTTATCGTGGGTTGGAATTTGTGCGATGATCCCTGTTCACAGTCAACGCTGATCGCACTTAGAGCGGCAGCAATGAACGGATATGGGCTTCCGCTTGGAGTGTATTTTGATAACGGTCCGGAATTCCTTGTACATGATATAGGCGGCAGAGGTCACAGAACCAAAGCGAACTGGAACAAAGGAGACGATCCTCCGACTATTCTCTCGCTCTTGGGTATCACTATGGTAAACGCTTCCAACTGACGAGGAAGTCGCCGAGCTTCTCGAAGTGCTTATCAACGGTGGATATAATTGCCGTGAGTACGGAGGAAAAGAGAAAAAATACAAAGGCATGACGCATATAGACGTTTGGAACGAGAGCATTAATTCTGATGAAGTTGTTTTCAGAGACGCTGCCGATGAAGATCTTACTCTTCTCATGGCGAGAAACTCACGCTATCAGAAAATCAAGAGAAACGGCGTATTTATTGAACTGTACGGCAAAAAAGTCTGGTTTAAAAATGCAGAGACCGTTTTCCATATCAATAGAGAAGTATATGTTCGCTACGATCCTGCAAATGTTAATGAGGTCAGGGTTTATGATAAGGAAACGGACAAATTTCTATGGGTCTATCAACGTGCTGATTATCTGAACGTACCGTACATTGTAAAGGATGCAAACGGAAAGGAACGGCTTGCTATAGCGATGGCTAATCAGAATATCACCAAGAAGGCAGTTAAACAAAAAGTCGCTGCATATACAGATTCTGACGCTATCGATGTATTAGCGGCAAGAATCAACGAGGCTGCTGAGAACATGGATAAAATGCAGATCATGCGTCCGAAAACAATTTGCCCTATCACCGCCGCAGAGATAAACGAACAGAATCCGGGACGTGAAAATATTATTTCAGTTGAAATTCTGGACGAGCTTGCACAGCTCAAAGCGGTCAACGACAGACTTGAAAAAGCGAAAGGAGCGTAAAATATGGATTTAAAAGAAAGAGCGCAGGCTCTGGCTGAGGAGCTTGAAGTTGATTTTGATAAAATACATATTGTTATTGGAGTAACACAGGATGTGCTGGAGGGAGCTTTCAACGGACATAAAAAATCGTTTGATACCGTTGAAAAATTCTTTACAGACCGTCAGACCGCATCTGAAAAGTATTCTGAAGAACAGATGAAAATAATCAGATCGTTCGAGCATTTTATACCCGAAGCCGGAAGCGCAGGCAAAGCGGCAGAGAAGATCGGCGTGAACTCGTCTATTATTTCAACACTCAGAAAAGGAAAGTATCAGGGCAACGATGATAAAATTTTCTCCAAGCTTGCATCGTACTTTGAAATAAAGGAAGCAAAAAACGAACTGCCGGACATATTTGTTCCAGTCGATTATGCGCCGACGACAATTTCACAGATGATATACCAGAGGCTCAGAAACGTCCATATCCTCGGTGGATGCGCCGTAATAACGGGCGACGCCGGGATAGGAAAAACAAAAACCATCCAGAAGTATTACAAGGACAATCGCAATAAAACAATTGTTATTACGGCAAGCGTTCTGAATCACAATGTGACAGATATTCTCTATATGCTTGCAGAGGAGCTTGGAATAAGCGATACCAATAAGCAGCGGATCAAAACAGCTCTTTTTTCCAAGCTGCATGACGGCATGATGATCATAGTTGACGAGGCTCAGGAGCTGACATATCAGGCGGTAAACGCTCTGAGGTCAATTCCCGACTATTTTGAAGCAAAAGGCGAAACGATAGGACTTGCTTTTGTTGGAAATCCTTGCTTCTACAACAAATTCAACGGTAAGTACACCAGTGACCGTGTTCAGGTAAGCAGCCGATTCGTCACAGAGCCGACATACACAGCCGATCAGATACAATTCAGCGATACGAAAATGTTGTATCCGCAGCTTGCACAGCAAAATATGCTGAAAGAGATAATGTTCCTGCACTGTATAGCCACAACGCCTGATCTAGGTCAGCGAAAAGCGTTGTATATCTTTAAAAATGCCTATAATTTCGGCGCATACGATCTTGATTCTCTTATAAAAGAAGCAAAAGAGGCTAAAGTCCATTTCAATAACTTGAATGAGATATTGAACAGAATTAAGGAGATCGCATGAAACACGGAAAAGCACCAACAAAAGCGCAGAGGGAATTCATATATTCCAAGGGAAAGAATCCTAACGAATGGCTTGTTGTAAAGGATACCAGCGAAGAAATGCAACTGATTTCAAGATGGTTCGGGAAAAAGGATAA
>JAETSI010000007.1 GCA_021769725.1 Oscillospiraceae bacterium
CGCTTACTGCGTCAAAAATCCTTGTCATACGTCAGTATGTCTGCGAATTTTTTCCTTGTAGCCGACAAAATTATGCTCGAAAATCCGCACATAAAAAGATACTGAACAGGCTCTAAAAACAAAGCTGACAGTTTCTTTCTGCCAGCTTTGTTGTCACTCATTACGCTAATGTTCGGAACTGAAGATAATCCCGTTACGATTTTTTACTTGTTGTTCTTGTTATGGTAAACTCAGTATGCTGAGTAATATCCTTGTCTGGATTCTTTTCGTCCGGCTTTACAACGTTCATAGAAAGCCTTACATCACTGAAACTATCCATTACCTGTGCAAGTCTGTAAACTGTTTCACGGAGTATCTCTGTCTGATGTGACATATATATCTTTCCTACAGATGTTTCCGGATTACTCTCAAACAGCGCAAAAAGCAAACTTAGTACGTGTTCGCAGCAAGTCGGCGGCTCGGCAGGAGAATTCAGCTTGAATTTAAGATTTATCGTACCGTCCGGCGCAATAAATTCTGCAAGTACGGAATTCTCCGCATATCGGCTGAATATTTCTATAAGAACCGCATTGGTCATATGGATCTCCGCATAATTTTTCGTTTCCATCACATACACCTCATGCAAGAGCTGACTTTATCATCTCTGCCTTGTCTGTTTTTTCCCATGCTGCGCCCAGATCTTCTCTGCCCATGTGACCGTAGGATGCAAGTTTTCTATACTGTGGCTTTCTCAGGTCGAGCATTTCAATAATAGCCGAAGGACGAAGATCGAACACCTTTGTAACTGCCTCGGACATCTTGTCCTCATCGACCCTGCCCGTTCCGAACGTATCTACAAGAACTGAAATAGGCTCTGCTACGCCTATCGCATAGGAAAGCTGTACCTCACACTTGTCTGCCAGTCCGGCTGCAACGATGTTTTTTGCAATATATCTTGCAGCATATGCAGCACTTCTGTCAACCTTTGTCGGATCCTTGCCGCTGAATGCTCCGCCGCCGTGACGTGAATATCCGCCGTATGTATCAACGATGATCTTTCTGCCGGTGAGACCGCTGTCTCCCTGCGGACCGCCGACTACAAATCTTCCTGTAGGATTAATGAAAATCTTTGTATTTTCGTCGAACAGTTCCTTCGGAATAACGGGACGGATAACGAATTCCTCAATATCGCTGCGAAGCTGATTCATATTTATATCTGCTGAATGCTGCGATGAAACGACAACAGCATCAATTCTTACAGGCTTGCCGTCATCATATTCAACAGTTACCTGAGTTTTTCCGTCAGGACGAAGATAGCGCAGCGTACCGTCTTTTCTGACCTCAGTAAGCCTGAGGGCAAGCTTATGTGCAAGTGAAATCGGAAGCGGCATAAGTTCCGGTGTTTCATTGCAGGCATATCCGAACATAATTCCCTGATCGCCTGCGCCATTTGAAAGACCATCGCTTTCGTTGTTTTTCTCCCTATATTCAAACGCCTCGTTTACGCCCATTGCTATATCTGACGACTGTTCATCAATAGAAGTAAGAACGGAACAGGTATGAGCGTCAAAACCGTACTTTGCTCTGTCATATCCGATTTCTGAAACGACCTGTCGTGCTATCTTGGGAATATCTATATCAGCCGTTGTAGTAATTTCGCCCATACAGAGTATCATGCCGGTCGTAACTGCTGTTTCGCAGGCAACACGTCCGAACTTGTCCTGTTCAAGAATTGCATCAAGGACGGCGTCTGATATTTGGTCGCATATTTTATCCGGATGTCCTTCGGTAACTGACTCCGAAGTAAAAAAACGTTTGCTCATTAAAAAAACCTCCTGAAAATATAAAAACGCTCCGACCGGAGCGTTTCATTTTAATAGAAATCCTCATCTTCCGGGTAAACCGCAGGATTTAGCACCTTGTCTGATATACAGTCAGGTTGCCGGGCTTCACAGGACCTGTTTCCTCCGCCGCTCTTGATAAGGTTATATTTATATTATATATCACTTGCAGAATTTTGTCAATAGCTACAGAAAAATATCTTTAAAATTTCAAATAAGTCCAAGAAGAATTTTTCTCAGGTATACAAGATCAAAAGCGTCTGTAGTGCCGTCGTTGTCAACATCGCAGGAATATACCGGCCTATGAACCACAAGAATCGTCTTTGTACAATATACAAGATCAGCCGTATTCACCTTTCCGTCATGGTTTACATCACCAACAATAGCTGTTTCCGGAACATAAGCGCTTTCTGCAAGTTCAGGGTATGTAAATGCAGTAAACCCCAGTTCTTCGGAGGGGGTATGAGCTGTCAGAAACGTATCTGCTCCTTTCAGAAAATATTGGTACTTAACTTCTTTACCGCCGTCGCCGTCAAGATCATCCCATGTCAGATCAACGGCATACCATTTTCCGTCTTCCATCTGGACATAATTCCACATATGGGCTTCATTACTCTGATCGCTGAAATTACCGACAACAAGCACACAAGGAATATCAAGACTGTCACAGATAAGTTTAAATCCCTCAGCATATGCCTCACAGACAGCCCCCGGTTCGACAAGAGCTCCAACCGCAGAACTTGCGAAAGGCGAACCAATATCATAATACGTATAAGAACAGATATAGTCATGAATACTTTTAAGCTGTTCATAGCGTGTATTTCCCTCAACAGGGAAATCTGCCACTGTATCGGCAAGTTTTTGTTTATACTCCATTACGCCGTCCAAAGAACCATAATTTTTATAATATGCAGGTGTAAAAGTTATCTCGTTTGCCTCAATGGTATAGTTTCTCTGCATGATATTGCGGATAACACTGTAATCGCTTATATTAACACCCATCTGCTCAATATCTATCCAGAAAAGCTCCGGAATATCAAAAAGAGCGCAGTCAATCCCCGGACGGCAGTTTGAAAACAGAGTATTCCTGTAGATATTAATATCTTCATCCGTCATTGAGGAATTATCAAGAGTAGAGACAGTAAACTTTATAGGATTCGGCAGCTTAACCGTTACGGTTTCAACAGAGGGATTAATCAGCTTCATCATTTCCATGTAGACCTGAACGTTGTTTTCGTCAAGAAATGTGCCGTAGTTGTATGAATTTTCCGAGTAATTCGCATAAAAATCAGTTTTGTCAAAATACACGGTCTCAAACCCGGAACTGCTGTCATATAACTGTCCTCCGGCATAATATGAATTATCCTCAGCATGGCACATGGGTGTAATAACTGTCATCCCTGCTATAACGGCAGAAACAACAACTGATGAAAACTTTTTCATAAAATAACCTCCTTTTTTCCAATTCCCACAAAGTCTTCTCTATATGACTATATTATATATATAAAACTCATAATTGTCAATGCCTTTTATTACATTTTTATAAAAATATATTCTTTTTTATATTGGTCAGAAAACAACAGGACTATTTTTATGCAGAAAATAACAAAAAAATGCGATTTAAAGCCATAATATTTGTTATATTGTCACTTGAAAAAAAAGTACTTATATGGTATACTTTAAGTTGGTACAAATCACAGATTTGATAATTCGATTTGAAAGGTGATGTTCCGGAAATGGATTTATCTCAGATGAACAAAGAGCAGCTTCTCTGCTTCAAAAATGAAACTCAGGCTCTCTACGATGATTTCAAGGCACAGAAACTATGCCTGAACATGGCAAGAGGAAACCCTTGTAAAGAACAGCTTGAACTCAGCGTTGATATGCTTAGTTTGTTCAATGACGGCAACTTCGTCAGTGAAAACGGCATTGATGTAAGAAATTACGGTATGCTTGACGGTATTCCCGAGGCTAAGGAGCTCTTCTCAGATATGATAGGCGTTGACGACGACGAGGTCATTATTTTCGGAAATTCCAGCCTTAACGCTATGTTCTGGGCTGTTCAGACCGCTTACAATAAAGGTATCCTCGGCTGCACTCCTTGGGCTCAGTATGAAAAAATTAAATTTCTCTGCCCTGTTCCAGGCTATGACAGACATTTTAAGGTAACTGAATTTTTCGGAATCGAAATGATAAATATTCCTATGACAAAAAACGGTCCGGATATGGACATAATCGAAAAACTTGTTGCTGAAGACGATTCCATCAAGGGAATCTGGTGCGTTCCTCAATACTCAAATCCTGACGGAATTTCCTACAGCGACGAGACGGTAAGACGCTTTGCAAATCTTCATCCTGCCGCAAAGGACTTCAGAATCTTCTGGGACAACGCTTACTGCATTCATCATCTCACCGATAATCCTGTCATGATACTCAATATCCTGGACGAGGCAAAAAAAGCAGGAAATGAAGATATTGTCTATATTTTCGGCTCTACATCCAAAATCACTTTCCCGGGTGCAGGCGTTGCCGTAATGGGTGCAAGCAAAAGAAATGTTGAGGAGCTTAAAAAATATCTCGGTATCAGCATCATCAGCTACGATAAAATGAATCAGCTCCGCCATGTGAAATTCTTCGGAAGCTTTAAGAATATGTGCGAGCATATGAAAAAACACAAGGCAATAATCGCTCCGAAGTTCAAGCTTGTATGCAGAATTCTTGAACAGCATATCGCTCCACTTGGAATCGGTTCGTGGACTAATCCCGAGGGTGGATATTTTATATCTTTCAACTCTATGAAAGGATGCGCTAAGCGTATCGTAAAACTTTGCAGCGAGGCTGGAGTTACTCTTACCGGCGCAGGAGCTACTTTCCCATACGGTATTGATCCCGATGACAGAAACATCAGACTGGCGCCTACATATCCTCCCATGGAGGATCTCGAAAAGGCAATGGAACTTTTTGTGATCTGTGTCAAGCTTGCAAGCGCTGAAAAACTTCTTTCTGAAATGAAATAAAATCAAGAGCCTGTCCGCATAGGATAGGCTCTTATATTTTACGCTTCCATAACCGCTTGTTTCATTGACTTTACATACTCCCCCACATACGGAGCTGCATTTTTTCCGTGCTTTTCCAATAGCCTGATAATTGCCGATCCTACTATTGTACCGTCGGAAACCGCTGCCATCGCTTTTGCTTGTTCCGGCGTTGAAATTCCGAAACCAATCGCACACGGAACGTCAGTATTTTCATGAATGATCTTTGTAATACTGCCAAGATCTGTATTTATCTCACTTCTCACGCCCGTAACCCCCAGACTTGAAACAAGATAAATAAATCCCTCAGCCTCCCTTGCAATCATAGCAATTCTCTTGTCGGATGTCGGAGCAATAAGGGAGATAAGATCAATACCGTACTTCTTTGCAGCATCTGCAAATTCGCCTTTTTCCTCAAATGGCAGATCAGGAATAACGATACCATCCATTTCAGTCTCACGGCATTTAATCATAAAACGCTCTGCACCATAGGAATAAACTACGTTTGCATATGTCATGAATACCATGGGTATCTTAACATCTTTGCGAAGTTCTTTTACAAAATCAAAAATCTTGTCAGTGGTAACTCCTCCTGCAAGCGCCCGGATGTTAGCTCCCTGAATCACAGGTCCCTCTGCGGTGGGATCTGAAAAAGGTATGCCCAACTCAATCAGGTCAGCGCCGTTTTCAGCAGCAGCACGGACTACTTTTGCAGTAGTTTCCAGGTCGGGATCTCCACAGGTTATAAACGGTATAAACGCCTTTCCGTCTGCAAATGCGGTTTTTATTTTACTCATATATATCTTCTCCTCTGTATCTGGCAATTGCGGCACAATCCTTATCGCCCCTGCCTGAAATTGTAATGATTATTATTTTGTCCTTATTCATTGTCGGAGCAAGCTTCATTGCGTATGCAACTGCATGAGCCGACTCGATAGCCGGGATTATCCCCTCGACCCTTGACAGATACTCAAAAGCATTTACAGCTTCTTCATCGGTGACAGGAACATATTCCGCACGTCCGATATCATGAAGATTTGCATGCTCAGGACCTACGCCAGGGTAGTCAAGACCTGCTGAAATCGAATATACAGGAGCTATCTGACCATATTCATCCTGGCAGAAATACGACTTCATACCGTGGAAAATACCGATTCTTCCAGTGTTTACCGTTGCAGCCGTCTCAAAAGTATCAATTCCCCTGCCTGCCGCTTCACATCCGATAAGCTTTACACCTGCATCCGGGATGTAATGATAAAAACTGCCTATCGAATTGGAACCGCCTCCTACACAGGCAATAACTGCATCCGGGAGACGTCCCTCCTTTTCGAGGATCTGTGCCCTTGATTCTCTGGAAATAACAGCCTGAAAATCACGTACAATGGTCGGAAACGGATGAGGTCCCATAACCGAACCGAGACAATAATGAGTATCGTCTATCCTTGACGACCATTCTCTCATGGCTTCTGAAACAGCATCCTTGAGCGTTGCCGTTCCGGTAACAACAGGAACGACCTCAGCTCCTAAAAGACGCATTCTGTAAACGTTCAGCGCCTGTCGGATCGTATCTTCCTTGCCCATAAAAACAACACACTCCATATTCAGCAGAGCGGCAGCCGTTGCTGTTGCAACGCCATGCTGTCCGGCTCCTGTTTCGGCAATAAGACGTGTTTTACCCATTTTCTTAGCCAGGAGCGCCTGACCCAGAACGTTGTTTATCTTATGCGAACCGGTATGATTAAGATCCTCACGCTTCAGATAGATTTTTGCACCGCCAAGATCTTTCGTCATTTTCTCGGCGAAATACAGCAGCGACGGTCTTCCGGCGTACTCATTCAGAAGCTGTGTAAGCTCCCTGTTGAATTCCGGATCATTTTTATAATAATCATAAGCTTCTTCCAGTTCGTTAATAGCATTCATCAGCGTTTCGGGGATATACTGTCCCCCGTGAATGCCGAATCTTCCTTTAGATTCCATGTGTATCTTTCCTTTCAGTAAATTGAATCCATAAATTCTTTCATTTTTTCAAAGTCCTTAAAGCCGTCTGTTTCAATGCCGGAGCTGACATCAAGAGCATACGGCGCAAGTAATCTTACAGCATCGCCGGCACTCTCACAGTCAAGACCTCCGGCAAGAAAATAGGGGCGCTTAATATTTTTCAGCAGTGTATGATCGAACAGTTTTCCGCTGCCCATTCCCGAATCAAGCAGGATATGATCTGCCGGAGAATTTTCGGCACGTTTGCAGTCCTCTTCGCTTTCAACTATAAAAGCCTTTATGACAATAATATTCTCTTTCTGGAGAGCTTTGATGCACTCCTCGTTTTCATTTCCGTGGAGCTGTACTATCTTTATCGTACCGCTTTTTATAAGTTTGATAACATTGTCTATTGGCTCGTCAACGAATACTCCGACAGGAATTATCCTTTTATCAAGAAGCTGCGTAAACCTTGCAGCCTGTTCAGGTGAAATAAAACGCTTGCTTTTCTTAGCAAACACATAACCAATGTAATCAGGAAGCAGCCTGTTTACATACTCAATGTCAGTTTCCCGACGAAGTCCGCACATTTTTACCTTGGTATTCACTTATTATCCCCTCTCAGCTCGGCAAGCTTTGCAGATTTATCAACCGCACGCATCAGCGTTTCGCCGATAAGCACTGCGTCCGCTCCTGCCTCCCGGAGAAGCTGAATATCTGCGGCGTCCTTTACGCCGCTTTCTGAAACAAAAAGCGTTCCCTCCGGAATAAGCTCTCTCATGCGGCGGCTGTTGCTGGTATCGACGGAGAAATCATTGAGATTACGGTTATTTACACCTATAATGCGTGCCCCGACGTTTACAGCCTTTTTAATTTCACTTTCGTCGTGAGCCTCCACAAGAGCAGACATTCCGAGTTTATCACAGATACCGATATATTTTTTTATCTGCTGTTCCGACAGAATCGAACATATCAGCAGAATCGCCTTTGCACCTAAAAGCTTGGCTTCATAAATCATATATTCGTCTACGGTAAAATCTTTCCTAATGCATGGAATCGAAACTGCATCAGCTATTTCTTTAAGATATTCGTCGCTGCCGAGAAACCATTTTGGCTCAGTAAGAACAGAAATGCAGGCTGCTCCCGCTTGTTCGTAATCCTTTGCTATCTGAAGATACGGAAAATCCTCGGAAATGATTCCCTTTGACGGGGAAGCCTTTTTGCATTCGCAAATAAACGCAATATCATTTCCATTAAAATTATTAAGTTCAATAGCCGTTTCAAACTCGAATTTACCAGTCGGAAGTGACATGGCGAGACTTTTAACTTCATCAATGGAACATTTTTCCTTTGCCGCACAGACACGCTTAAAAGCATATCCTGCAAGTTTATCAAGAATTGTCATATTTTCACCTCAGCCGTTTGAAACATCAACGAAAGCTTCAAGAGCTTTAAGCGCTTTTCCGCTGTCAATAAGATTTCCTGCAAGAACAATTCCCTCTTCTATTGAATCTGCCTTTCCACCAATATAAATTGCGGCTCCGGCGTTGAAGAGCACGGCATTACGCTTGTGATCTCTTATCTCTCCGCTGAGGATTCCACGTGTAATAGCCGCATTTTCAGCAGGTAAACCGCCAAGAAGATCTTCCTTTGTACAGCGCTTAAAGCCGAACTGCTCAGGAGTGATGACATAATTCTTCATCCATCCGTCCTTATACTCGCAAACCGCTGTAGGTGCACAAAGAGAAATTTCATCAAGCTTTTCAGTGCCGTAAACTACCATTCCTCTTTCAGAGCCAAGTTTCATGAGAACCTCAGCGACCGGTTCTGCCAAAGATCCGTCATAAACTCCGAGAAGATGATATTTCGGACTTGCAGGATTCGTGAGAGGCCCAAGGATGTTGAAAACCGTTCTGATACCAAGTTCCTTGCGGATAGGTCCCACATATTTCATGGACGTATGGTATTTCTGGGCAAAGAAAAAGCAAAATCCTGCTTTTTCAAGAAGCTCATGACATTTTTCAGGTTCAAGATTTATATTTCCGCCCAGCGCCTCCAGACAGTCCGCCGTTCCGCAGTCTGACGATGCTGCACGGTTTCCATGCTTTGCAACGAGAATTCCTGATGCTGCGATAACAAATGCTGAGGTGGTAGAAATATTAAAGCTGTGAGCGTTATCACCGCCTGTTCCGACAATTTCAAGAAGATCAAGATCATTTTCAAACTTTGTGGCATGATCTCTCATAGCGGCGGCACATCCGGTTATCTCGTCGATAGTCTCAGATTTGGTGCTCTTTGTGGACAAAGCGGAAAGAAACGCTGCGTTCTGTGTTGCGGTGGTCTCTCCGGACATTATTTCGGAAATTACCTGGTACGCCTCGTCATATGTCAGATCCTGCTTATCAACTATTTTGACTATTGCTTCCTTAATCATAAATCAAAACCTCCTGCATCAAAGTGAAATAAAATTGCTGAGCATCGTTTTGCCGTCCGGTGTCATAATAGATTCCGGGTGGAACTGAACGCCGTATATCGGGAACTCCCTATGCTGAACCGCCATTACATCACCGTCGTCCGCCAATGCGGTAATCTTCAGACAGTCGGGAATGGTATCCGGGTCAGCCGCCAGAGAGTGATATCTTGCAACCGGAGCATTCGGAGCAATCCCCCTGAAAAGCGGACAATCCGAGCTGAAATTTATAACCGACTGTTTTCCGTGCATAAGTTTTCGTGCATATGTCACAGTTGCACCGTAAGCAGTGCAGATTGCCTGATGACCAAGGCATACTCCAAGCGTCGGTATCTTCCGGCATATGGTGCCTGCTGCTTCTACGATAACTCCGGCATCCTCTGGACGTCCGGGTCCGGGTGAAATTATGATTTTGTCGGGTGCAAGTTCCTCTATTTCACTTACCGTCATTTCATCGTTGCGGATAACTCTTATATCAGGACATATCTCACCGACAAGCTGAAAAAGATTATATGAAAAACTGTCATAATTATCTATCAAAAGTATCATACATCCGCCTCCTCTGCTGATTTGAGAGCATCAATAACAGCTGCTGCCTTGTTTATGCACTCCTGGAATTCCTTTTCTGCAACGGAATCTGCAACAATTCCTGCCCCGCTTCTGACAAAGACTCTTCCGTTTTTCTTATAGGCAATACGTATGGCGATACAAGTATCAAGATTGCCTGTAAAATCAATGTAGCCGATAGCTCCGCCGTAAATTCCACGCTTGTTGTTTTCAAGCTCCGCTATAAGCTGGCAGGCTCTGATCTTTGGAGCACCTGAAAGCGTTCCCGCCGGAAGAACTGCACTCACAGCGTCAAGAGCGTCGAATTCGTCCCTTATCTCACCACGCACAGTAGAACCGATATGCATTACGTGAGAATACCGTTCAATACTGTGAAGTTTTTCTACCTGAACGCTTCCGAATCTGCTTATTTTTCCAAGATCGTTTCTGCCAAGATCGACCAGCATATTGTGTTCGGCAAGCTCTTTTTCATCGGCGAGAAGTCCTCTTTCAAGCTCCTTATCCTCCGCTTCGGTCTTTCCTCTGGGACGTGTTCCGGCAAGGGGGAATGTGTGAAGAACTCCGTCCTCAAGCCGGACAAGCGTTTCCGGAGATGCTCCGGCGATCTCCACATCAGTGCCCGAAAAATAGAACATATACGGCGAGGGATTAGTTGTTCTGAGAACACGGTACGTATTAAAGAGACTTCCTTCAAATCCTGCGCTCAGACGGTTGGAAAGCACAATCTGAAAAATATCGCCTTCTCTGATATAATTCTTCGCCCTGTCCACCATTGAACAGTACTGCTCCTTGTTAAAAAGCGGCGTTACTTCGGTTGTAAGATGCCCGGCAGGTTCTTTTCTGCGCACGCCGTTCCGAAGAAGCTGCGCAAGCTGTTCAAGCTCGAATTTAGCTTTATTATAGCCTGTTTCCGGATCATCAAGACTCATATTTGCAATGAGAATGATTTTCTGACGGAAATTATCGAAAGCTATAACTTTATCAAAAAGCATCAAGTCAACGTCCTTAAAATCCTCGGTATCCTCTACGCTGCTCCGGAGTGTCGGTTCTGTATATGAAAGGAAATCATATGAAAAATATCCCACAAAACCTCCTGTAAACGACGGCAGATAAGAAAATTTCGGGCTTCTGTACCTGGAAAGAATCTCTCGTATCTGAATACTCGGATTTTCGGTTTTTATTTTTACATCGCCGACAGTTATTTCATTGCCGACGGCTGTAATCTGTGTTTTCGGGTCAAAGCCAAGAAACGTGTATCTTCCCCACTTTTCATGTCCTGCTACCGACTCAAGCATATAGCAGTGGCTGGAAATATTTTTCAGGATCGTCATTGCCTCGATCGGCGTGCAGATATCACTTAGTATCTCACAGCTCACCGGGAGAATATCGTAGCATCCTTTTTCCACAATTTGATTGACTTCTTTAAAATCAGGCAAAAATTTCATAACGCACCTCCATGAAACAGAAAAATAAAAAAGTCCCTGACAGAAAAATCTGTCAAGGACGAATGAACAAAATCCGCGGTACCACCTTGATTTACGGAAAAACACCGTACACTTGCAGGATACAATCATATCCCCGATATTTAACGCACATCAAACGTTGCAGAATACTGCGAAATCGTACAAATGTATCATACAATTCCTTTTCACTGCACCCTCAGCGGCCCATTTGCTGAACTGTTTTTCGCCCGGATCACAGCACCCCGGACTCTCTGAGCAAGCATATTCAGCTTTATCCCCGCATCATCGGTTTCTATGCATATTATATCACTAAAAAACCGGTATGTCAATAGAAAAAATAAATTTTTATTTTTAATTTTTGTTACATTTTATCATCAGTACAACAGCATGAGCTGAAATGCCGAGCTTTTCTCCGGTAAATCCAAGTTTTTCCTCAGTTGTAGCTTTGACGCTTATCTGAGAAGCGTCGCACCCACAGACATTTGCGATACTTTCACGCATTTGTGCGATATATGGTGCAAGCTTCGGCGCCTGAGCAATGATCGTTGAGTCAATATTGCCAATAACATAGCCTTTTTCCCGGCAGACTTCACAGACCTTTTTCAGGAGTCCGGTGCTGTCGGCATCCTTGAAGCTGTCGTCATTATCCGGGAAAAGATGACCGATATCGCCCAGCGCAAGAGCTCCCAGCATGGCGTCCATAACAGCGTGAAGAAGCACATCGGCATCGGAGTGGCCGAGAAGTCCTGTTGTATGAGGAATCTCCACACCGCCAAGAATCAGCTTTCTGCCCTCGGTAAGGCGATGAACGTCGTATCCGTGACCTATTCTGAACATAATGTTCCTCCTCTCATATCAAGAAGCACCTCTGCAAGCCTTATATCTTCCGGCGTGGTGATCTTGATATTCGTATAATCTCCCGTCGTCATGGCGATCTTGCCGCCGATAGCTTCCACAAGCTGACAGTCGTCAGTGAAATCAAGTGAATGTTCAAGAGCAAAATCAATTCCTTCAAAGTAAAGACGACGCTTGAAAACTTGGGGTGTCTGGGTGATATAGAGCAGTTTTCTTGGCGGAGTATCGGTAATAAGTCCGTCCTCCACCATTTTTATCGTATCTTTGACAGGAACGCCAAGGGCAGCTCCGCCGAAAACACCGGCATCCCTAATAGTTTTTTCAATATGTTCCGGGCGCACCAGAGGACGTGCTCCGTCATGAACTGCTATCAGCTCCATATCGGCAGAAGCACACCTCACACCTTTTATAACGCTTTTCTGACGTGTCTCCCCACCCGCAGTGCAGGCTGTCAGCTTTGTAATGCCCGCTGCCTCCGCTTCGGCTCTTATCGCCGGTATATCCGACTCTCTGGCTGCTACAATTATTTCTTTTATACTTTCGCACTGCTGAAAAGCCTGCATAGTTACTCCTATCACAAGACGCTCTCCCAACGGAAGAAGTATTTTATTAACTCCGCCCATTCTGGAAGAATTTCCGGCGCATACTATAATAGCAGATGTATTCATTTTATTTTCCTTTCGTTTACAGATAATATTTCAGCACATTTATAATGCGTTCAGTATCAACAGGTTTGGCGATATGATGGTTCATTCCCGCTTCTTTTGCCTTTTCGACATCCTCAGAAAAAGCGTTTGCAGTCATTGCCACAATAGGCATACTCTTTACATCTTCACGTGAAAGACGTCGTATCTGTCTTGCCGCCTCGTAGCCGTCCATTATCGGCATCTGAATATCAAGAAAAACCAAGTCATAATATCCATCAGGACTTGTAATGATCTTCTCAACAGCTTCCATACCATTCACGGCTGTTTCAACTGAAATACCGGTCATGCCAATAAGTTCAACAGCTATTTCACGGTTCATGTCATTATCCTCCACAAGCAGGACTCTTCTTCCGGTGAAATCAACTTTTGTACTCTTGACCAACTTCGGCGCAGTATCTGATTTTTCCGCCTTGGGGAACTTAAATCCCAGCAGGAATTCCGTTCCCTTTCCTGCTTGGCTTGAAACATTGATCTTTCCTTTCATTGCTTCAACGAGACGTTTTGTAATAGCAAGACCAAGTCCGGCTCCCTGACGGCTGCTTTCCGTGGAGGTACGCTCTTTTTCAAATTTTCCGAAAATACTGCCGAGAAAAGCGTCACTCATACCGATACCGTCGTCTTTTACCGAAATATACAAGTAAACGCTGTTCGTATCTTTTCCTTTTTTCTGCCTGACCGTAAGCCAGACATGACCTCCAGGCTTATTGAATTTCATAGCATTGCTCAGCAGATTCATAAGAATCTGGTTCAGATGTACAACATCACAGCAAACATCTGTATCACGTATTCCTTTTGTATCAGAAATAAAACTGAGCTGATTATGCTCCATATCTTCTTTAACCAAATTTCCGAGCACTGAAAAAAATTCGGTAAGATCACATCTTTCCGGTTCAATAGTGATATCGCCTTTTTCGATCCTTGCCATATCAAGAACATCACCCAGCATACGCATCAGGTTTTCACCGGAGATTTCGATTTTTTTAAAGCATCCTTTTGTCTTTATAGGATTGTGGACGAACCGCTGACCAATTTTGGCAAATCCGAGAATTGCATTCATAGGAGTGCGTATATCGTGCGACATATTGAATAAAAAAGCAGATTTAGCCCTGTCTGCATCCTCAGCTCTTTTAAGTGCTTCCTTCAATTGCTGCTGAAGTATTTCCAACTGACTGTCAGCAGATTCTTTTGTACGTTTTGAAATCGAACTCTCAGCAGTTCTTCTTACTTCGGGGGCATCGGTAAATGTTATAGCATAGCCCTCACCAGTCTCGGGAAGATCTACTTCCGACGACTGTATCAGGATCTTCCGATCGCCAAGAGCAAATATTCTCTGCTTCGTGCTGCTCAGCAGCGGACAGTGAGCGCATATGTCATTGCCGCCACCCATGAATTTATAGCATAGATCCCCCTTTTCAACGCCGGGATAAACTGCCCGGACTGCTTTATTGAAATAGAGGAGCCTGAATCCTTTGTCAATTATATACATTCCGTTTCCCGCTTCAATGCTCATCTGAATTCCTCCTGATTTTTTTGCCAATTTTATTATACACTATTAATATCTTTATGTCAATAACATAGGCAACACCGCACAAAGATTGTACCGGAGATGCACAGTCGATTTTTTCGTCAGATTGTATAAAAAAACAACGCAGCAGGCTGACGCCTGTCAAGGAGTTTTTGTGCAAGATGACGGAAAAAGCGTAAGCGGGTTCGGTACAATCTTTGTGCGGTGCCGCCCATAATGTCCGGATGTCCTTCAGGCATAAAAACGCCCCTTTTGTCAGGCTTCTTTCGGTATATTTATATTATACCGCATTGTCTGACAAAAGGAGCGCATTTCATTATGCAGCAGATTTTTTATTATTCATTTTCAAGGTCAAGCTTGAAAGGTGCATATTTCTTATATGCAGATTTATTCTTATCAACAGAATATCCGTCAGCCAGTTCCTTTATCCAATCGGCAAAATTATTGAAATACCTCTGTGAAATAAGCTGATCTTTCATATCGTCCGTCCACATATCCTCATCATTCATACGCTCTTCAATATCAGCTTTGAGAATAACGTATATGGTATTATCGTCGTACTGATACTTTTCTGCGGTATAAAGGGGCATATCGCTGTTGAAGATCTTTTCGTCCAGAGCTTCTGAGGCTTTCTGGGCATCGGTTTTTTCAGTTGGTTCAGTAGTTGTAGCTTCGGAATCTTTTGCCGCCGTTGTTGTCGTCAGCTTTGCCACAATCTTTTCATTAGCATGGGGATCGGTAGTGGTTGTCGTTGTGGTAACATCGCTTGCAGCGGTCGTTGTCGTGGTTGTCGTAGTAGTTGTTGTTGCAGTCTGACCTGAAACAGTTGTAGTCAGCGTGGCTGCATACTCATCATATTCTTCTTTAAGCTCATCAACTTTAGCAAGCTTGTCCTCATTTTCTTTTTCTTCATTGATCTGTTTTACAAAATCATCAGCCATTTTGTCAAGATCGTGGATAGTATCCTTATCGTATGCATTTCCTTCGCCGTCAGCTGTTTTGATTTCGATATATTTAACTCTGGCATTATTTTCGATATAATATTCTCTGAGTTCGTCCTCTGAGCAGCCGTTCGGGCCGTCGATACCGTAATAATGATTGAAAAGATAGTCACGCTTGAATGAAACAGCCGCAACTTTTTTCAGAGATTCCTCGCCTATTCCGTTTTCTTCATAAAAATCACGTGTTGCATCCGGCAGTGACTTAATGTATTGGTCGATCTGATCCTGTTCTTCATCCGAAAGAGAACCGTTTATCTTTTCAAATTCCTTTTCGATTGCCACGAACTGGCGGCACTGCTCTGTAGCCTGATCCTGTATCCATGTTTCCGAATCAGTGCCGTCAATGTGAAATTTCTTTACATCGTCCGGTTTAGGTTCAGTATTCGTGCTGTAATAATACTGAGTAGCGGCACTATCATAAGCAGTCAGCTCATAAGCAATAAAAACTCCAGCCGGAATTTCATATCCGTCAATAGTTGCTGCTGTCTTTGTATTGTTGCCAAGCGTCACAGCACCCGGGGCTGAACATCCGGCAGAAACGGCAGCCAGTGCAAATGAAAGTGCAGCGGCTACAAACTTATTAGTATTTTTCATTTAAATTCCTCCGATTAAGTGAATGTATTCCATATACTGTATTATTATACTATATTATTCTAAGTTTGTCCATAGCAAATTTAAATTTTCTTTAATTTATCACCAAATGCACAAATTAAGATATAATACGAAGAAGATTTTTTATGTTTTTTGTGCATATCGTCTAACTGATACTTCACATACGATTAATTCTTTAAAATTTATCCTTTATTGTCTTGACTTAATCACTGAATAATGATAAAATATAAATGTATGTATTATTGTATGAGGAGGTTTTCCTATGAATGTTATTCTGCTTGAACATACCCCAGCCCCTGAAAAATTAGCCGCTACTGCGGCAAAGCTTTGCTATTCCAGCAGCGATATCGGCTCTCTCCGGGACGGTCTTACGGAGGACAAGATCAGTGATTTCATTGATATGCTCGTATCAATCGGTCACGAAAGCGTTATGGAGCATGTAAGCTTCACTTTTGGGATAGAAGGAATCTCACGTGCCTGTTCACATCAGATCGTGCGCCACAGGATTGCCTCTTATTCCCAGAAAAGTCAGCGCTACGTCAACGAAAACGGCTTTGAATTTGTAACTCCTCCGGCTGTTAAAGCCTGCCCACGTGCAAACGAAGAATTCCAGAAAGCAATAGATTCTATCAAAACAAGTTATGATAATATTGCCGCTGCTCTTACAGAGATGCACCTCAGCACTCTGACTGCCCAGGGAATGGACGAAAAAAGCGCTCTCTCAAAAGCAAAAAAACTTGCCAACGAGGATGCCAGGTTTATTCTTCCGAACGCCTGTGAAACCAAGATCGTAGTAACCATGAACGTAAGGTCGCTGTTCAATTTCTTCCGCCATCGCTGCTGTAATCGTGCCCAATGGGAAATAAGGGCTGTTGCAAATGAAATGCTGCGTCTCTGTCTTGAGGCTGCTCCGCATATTTTTGCTCATGCCGGCCCTTCCTGCGTGGTTACAGGAAAATGTCCCGAGGGAAAAATGAGCTGCGGTAAGATTGCCGAAGTACAGAAGCAATACAAAAAATAATTTCTCAGGGTGATATATATGCTTGAATTCAAAGATATTGAAATGAAAGACAAGGAAAGCATCACCGCCGCTCTGAATGTATCCGACTTCATGGGATGCGAATACAGTTTTGCCAATAACATGGCATGGAAACGTCTTGCCGGTTCAAAAATATCTTTCTGCAAAAATTTTTACATATGCTGCGCCTTTGAAACAAATGACGGTGCTCCGCATTTTATTTTCCCTGCCGGAAGCGGAGATTATCGTCTCGTAATCGGTGAAATGAAACGATTTTCGGAATCAACGGGCAACCCCCTCATTATTTCAGGAGTTACGGAAAAAACGCTCGGAATATTCAGCGAATTTTTCCCCGGACAGTTTACAGCGAAATGTGACCGTGACAGTTCAGACTATATTTATCTTTCCGATGACCTCGCATCATTGAAAGGCAGAAAATATCACGGAAAACGCAATCATTTTTCAAAACTGAAAAATTATGTCTACACACCTGTAAGTGAAAAAGATTTTGATGACTGCATCTGCTTCTGCACCCGGTCATACAATGCACGTTCCGACGCTCAGGATCATTCTTCCGTTGCTGAACAGTATGCAATAAATACATTTTTTAATCATTTCCACGAACTTGGACTCTGCGGCGGAATTATTCGTATTAACGGAGAAACAGCCGCTGTTGCACTAGGCGAACATCTTAATTCCGAAACATTCTGCGTTCATATTGAAAAAGCAGATACAGCCTTTCCGGGAATTTACGCAGGTATCAACAAGCTTTTTGCTGCAAATGCCGCAAAAGCTCTGAAATATATCAACCGTGAAGAAGATATGGGAATAGACGGACTGAGAAAAGCAAAACTGTCGTATCACCCTGCTTTTCTTCTTAATAAATATACTGTTATTTTTAAATGAAAGGATCTTACATATGATTTATGTCTTTCTTGCAAACGGATTTGAAGAAACAGAGGCGATCGCTCCTATTGATCTGCTGAGAAGAAGCGGAAAAAAAATTATCACTGTAGGCATCGGTGATAATATTATAACAAGTTCGCACGGTGTTACCGTTGTAACCGACACAGCAGCCCAGGAAGCTCCCCTGAACGACGAGCTGGAAATGATCATTCTCCCCGGCGGTATGCCCGGAACTCTCAATTTAGAGGCTTCACCCTATGTTCAGGCAGCGATCGACTTTTGCGTTTCACACAGCATTTATATAGGAGCTATTTGCGCTGCCCCATCAATACTCGGACACAAGGGTCTACTCACGGGCAGAAAAGCAGTTTGCTATCAGGGATTTGAAGATCAGCTCAATGGTGCTGAGATATGTGATACCCCCGTTGCCGAAGACGGTATCTTTATAACTGCAAGAGGTGCAGGAGCAGCTATCGACTTTGGTCTGAAACTGGTAGAAAAAGCTGTTTCCGAAGCCGAAAGCAAAAGACAGCGAGCCGCTATCCTCTATGACTGATCTTACGGATAAAAAACAGCTCCGCCGCTATTTTGCCAAAATCAGAAAAAAAGCAAAAAGCAAAGAAAATGACAGGCGGATAGCTGAAAGACTTCTCTCAGAGAATGCAGTAAAAAATGCGGATATTATACTTATGTACGCTTCATTCGGTACTGAGACAGATACATGGGAACTGGCAGAACAACTTCTGAAAAAACATATTGCCCTGGCATATCCGCTTTGCGGCGATAACTCTGAAATGACGTTCCATATCGTTTCATCTGTAAAGCAGCTCTCCGCCGGAAAATACGGCATATGTGAACCGGACGCTTCCCTGCCCCAGCCATCCCTCACAGAAAAATCAATATGCATCGTTCCCGGACTTGCCTTCACGGAAAAAGGAGGCCGCCTGGGATACGGCGGCGGCTATTATGACCGTTTTTTAGCGGCTCATAAGGCTCCGTGCAGGATCGCACTTTCATATGAAAGTCTTATTGTAACAGAACTTCCGCTTATGCCATACGACATAAGAACAGATATAATTGTAACCGAAGAAAGGACGGTGCTCTGCAATGCAGAATAACGACGACCTCATAAATGATATTTTAAGCGAACTTGACGGACAAAAAAACGTACAGCCAACGGAAATATCTGCCCCGCAGGAAGAAGAAACAGTTGCTCCGGAAACCGAACCGGTTCAGGAGATAATTCCGGAAGAAACGAATGCGTCTGTCAACGAGGATATTTTCCCCGGCGATTACCAGAATTACTATCAGGAATCTTCGGATTCTCCTGAAACAGCCAAAGACACCTATGCGGAAAACGGCGGATACCCGGATAATGAAAATTATCAGGATAATTACGGCTATCCCCCCGCAGAAGAATATCCCCCACAGAGACCCACACACAAAAAGAAAAAGAAGAAGAAAAAACGTAATCGTCTGCCCGGCGTTCTCATTCTCACCACGTTCATTTTTGCTGTATCTATAGTACTTGCAATGGTAATAATCGGTTTCGGAAAGGATATGCTCGGCATCGGAAAAAGCGATACAACAAAGCTTATTATAATCAAAGACGGAGCTACTACAGAACAAATAGCCGAGCAGCTTAAAGATGAGGGTATTATCAAATCGCCGAAATTCTTTGTCCTGTTCTCACGTCTCCGGAAAGCAGATTCAATGTATATTGCAGGAGAACACTTTATCCGTGCAAATATGGCATATGAGACAATAATTCAGAATCTGACCACTGATGAAGAAGAAAATAAAAACGCCGTTGAAGTAACTTTCCCCGAAGGTATTACAATTTTTGATGCAGCTCAAATCCTTGAAGAAAAAAATGTATGCAGCCAAGAGGACTTCCTTTTCTACTTCAATGCCGCCGGCTACGGATTTGAGTTTGAAGATATGCTGCCCGTTGATTCACAGCTTAAATTCAAACCTATGGAGGGCTACGTTTTCCCGGATACATACTATTTCTACGAAGAAATGGATCCGGAAAAAGTCTGCCAGAAAATCTACCTTAACTTCAACAATAAACTTACAGACGACAGAATCAAGAAAATGGAAGAACTTCAGCTTTCACTTGACGAACTGATTACTTTCGCTTCTATCGTCCAGAAAGAAGCTGCAACTACTAATACAATGACTATGGTCGCCTCTGTTTTCTGGAATCGTCTAAACAATCCGGACGATTTCCCGAAACTCCAGTCAGACCCGACTACCAACTATGTGAATGAGGTAATAAAGCCAAATCAGGAAGTTTATAACAAAACCATGATAGAAGCTTATGATACCTATCAGGGCGCCGGACTGCCTCCGGGAGCTATCTGCAACCCCGGAATTGAAGCTATTGATGCGGTACTTGCAAATCAAAAGAGCGATTATTTCTACTTTATTGCCAATATATACACCGGCGAAACGCTTTTTGCAGAAACTCTTGAAGAACATGAAGCCAATCAGCAGAAAATAGATGAAGAAATCGCTCAGATGGAAGCACAGCAGCAAGGAAATGGTGACGTCAATGGAATCGAATAAGCTTGAACTTTTATCCCCTGCCGGAGATGAGGAACGCTTTCTGGCAGCAGTAAAATACGGCGCTGATGCCGTTTATCTGGGAAGAAAGCAATTCGGCATGCGCTCCTCCCCTCTTAACTTCGACTTTGAACAGCTATGCAATGCAGTAAAATATGCTCATGAAAGAAATGTAAAAGTCTATCTGACCTGCAATACCCTACCAAGAAACAATGAGATACCTCATTTTGAGCAGTTTGTCCGTGAAGCTGAAGAAGCAGAGGTCGATGCTCTTATCGTGGCAGACATCGGACTGCTTATGCTTATAAAAAGGTATGCTCCCGATATGGAGATCCATATATCAACACAGACCGGAATCGTCAACTATGTGACTGCCCGTGAACTGTATGATCTCGGTGCAAAAAGAGTTGTTCTTGCCAGAGAACTTTCACTGGAGGAGATTGCTGAGATCAGGGCAAAAACGTCTCCCGGACTTGATATAGAAACTTTTGTCCACGGAGCAATGTGCGTTTCATTTTCCGGAAGATGTCTCCTTTCCCAGTACCTCGTCAACCGTGACGCCAATCGTGGAGAATGCGCTCAGCCATGCCGTTGGGGATATCACCTCATGGAGGAAAAACGCCCCGGTGAATTCTTTCCGGTTTACGAGGATGAAAAAGGAACATATATCCTCAACTCCAAGGATATGTGCATGATAGAACACATAGACAAGCTTGCAGATGCCGGAATTACAAGCTTTAAAATCGAGGGAAGAGCAAAATCTGCATACTATGCAGCTGTTGTCACAAACGCATACAGAATGGCTATGGACGAGTATTACAGCGATCCTGCAAATTACAATCTCTCCGGTTGGATAAGGGACGAAGTCTATAAGGTGAGCCACAGGAAATATTGCAGCGGATTCTTTTTCGGTATTCCGGAGGAGTCCCAGTATTATGAGAACAGCGGCTATATCAGAAACTATGATGTAGTAGCCGTTGTGGAAAAATGCGAAAACGGAATGGTTTACTGCACTCAGCGGAATAAATTTTTTGCAGGCGATACTGTGGAAATTCTTCCGCCATCTCAGAAGCCTGTAGAGATCGTTCTTGATACGCTCTTTGATGAAAACGGTCAGGAGATCGAAACAGCCAATCACGCTATGATGCGATTCTCTTTCAGGTCTGATATGCAATTTGAACCGGGTTCATTTATCAGAAAATCAGTTGATAAATAGAATTTTGAAAATTTTCGGGTAAAAATATCGAAAACCTCTGGACAAATCTTGATTTATATGATATAATTTTAATATGTTTTATTCATGAGGTGATTTAAAATGGGTATATTATCTTTCTTTAAAAGCGGCGGAAATTATTTTGATAAGAAAATAACTCCAAAATGCGACTACTGTCAATACGGAAAACGTACAAACGCCGGAAATAAAATTCTTTGCGAAATTAAGGCACTTGTTGACCCGAATTTTTCCTGCAATAAATTTGTCTATTCCCCTCTCAAAAGAATTCCGGTAAAGCAGCTTAATTCTGTAGGAATTCTTGACGATGAGCAGCTTTATATCGAATCTGCCGGCGATCGTGCAGAGAAAGAAGAAGAAAACAAAACTGCAAAATCTGAACAGAAAGCTTCGGAAAAACAACAATCCGGACAGAACAACCGCACTGATGAATCTGTTTCTGCCAGCGAAAATACTGAAGTTAAAGAATCCGCTGATACTTAATGGTATAAATTAAATTCTTCCGGATAAATCGGTTGTTCGGAAAGGGGATAAAATGAATTATATAAGATCAGCATTATCAACAGATGCATCCCGTATTGCAGAGATCATTATTACTAATTACCGCACTAATTTTTATCCGTTCTTCCACAATGAATCATTTTATTTCGGAGAGCTGAACGTTATTGATATGGCTTTGGAATATACAAAAGATTCAGAAGCGCTTAATAATACTTATGTATATGACGATGGTATAATAAAAGGAATCATCCGCATTTCCGGCAGCGAAATTGAAAAGTTGTATGTTGAGCCACAATTTCAGAGTTGTGGAATCGGTGCACAGTTATTAGATTTCGCTGTCAGTGAAAAAAATGCGTCATGGCTGTGGGTGCTTGAATATAATACACGGGGAATTGCATTCTATCAAAATCATGGCTTTAAACTGAATGGCGAAAAAATTATTGAAGATGAATGGGTTCCGCTTTTGAAGATGTCAAACAAACTCTAAATGTGCTGCTGAATTATTTTTCCACTTAATGCCAGGTTTTAAATAAATATGCAATGATTTATTTAAACAAGTTAGAATTTTGGGAGGAATCTTATGAAATTAGACGGATTTGGTTTATTTGTTAATGATATGGGCAAAATGATTCGATTTTATAGAGATGTCCTCGGTTTTGAAATCAAAGAAGATGAAAACACATCAAATGTATATTTGATAAAGGATAGTACGTTGTTTCTGCTTTACGGGCGAAATGATTTTGAAAAAATGACAAATAGAAAGTACGAATATATAAATAATGTGAATGGTCATTTTGAAATTGCTTTGTATGTTGATACGTTTGAAGAAGTGGATATTGAATATCATAAAGCTGTCAAAAAAGGTGCAGCATCAATATTAGAGCCTACAACTGAGCCTTGGGGGCAGAGAACCTGTTATATTGCTGACCCGGAGGGAAATTTAATTGAAATCGGCTCGTTTAATAAACCGTTTAAACGTTAAAATTAAATTTATCAAGTATGTAATAAACCAATATTTTATATGCGCCTGTGGTGAAATTGGCAGACACGCAAGATTTAGGTTCTTGTGCCGTGAGGCATGCAGGTTCGATTCCTGTCAGGCGCACCAGTTAATGCACAAAAACTGGGCAGCAATCCAGCCATGTCAAATCAAATGTTATAGATTATAATGGTGATATTATGAATTTCTTTTTGGTTATCGCTTTTCTATTTGCCATTGGCAGTGTTATCGGTTGGGGTCTGGAGGTTGTTTTTCGCAAATTCTTTTCCGACTCAAATCCTAAGCACAAATGGATAAATCCCGGCTTTCTTATAGGTCCTTATTTGCCGCTGTATGGGTGCAGTTTAGTAATTTTGTTTTTACTGTCACATATGGAAACGTTTTTGCCTATAGAAAATATAGTATTAAGAAAGCTTACGCTTTTTATCATAATGGCACTGGCAATAACGGCTGTGGAATATCTTACCGGTCTGATATTTATTGTAAAAATGAATATCAAACTTTGGGATTATTCTAACAATTTTGGAAATATAAAAGGTATAATATGCCCTACATTTACTTTTTTCTGGTATATATTGAGTGCATTTTACTATTTTCTTATAAATCCTTATATAATTAATACGCTTGAATGGCTTTCAAAAAATCTTGCATTTTCATTTTTTATCGGATTTTTCTATGGAATTTTTATTATCGACCTTGTAAGCTCGGCGAAAGTAATAGATAAAATCAGACAGTATGCTAAAGATAATGAAATAATAGTATTTATAGAAGAACTAAAAAAACAAATATTTACATATAAAGAGAGCAGATCCGAAAGCAGGAAATTCTTATTTGCTCTATACTCGTCGGAAAATTTATTGGAGCATCTGAAAAAATATAAAGAGATCCGACATGAAAACAAAAAACACTTCATAAAGAATCTGGAAAGCATAAAAAAAAAGCATAAGCAGTAAGAATAACTTAGAGCGTGCTCACATAAAATGAACGGTAAAATTACGGCATGAAATTATGCCTGTATTTTTATACATTATATTTAAGGAGATTGTTGTTTGAATAAAAATAACAGACCTGAGATAGCAGCGTAAACGGGTGGTTTGCGAATACTGCTATCTGACACAAACCTCCCGTTGCGTCACAACATTTCAGGAGGAAAAACAATGAATAAAAATGACTATATTATCCGTTTGGAAACAGAGAAAGACTATCGTGAAGTTGAAAATCTTACCCGTGAAGCATTCTGGAATTTAAGCGTTCCCGGCTGCGATGAGCATTATTTTATCCATGTAATGAGAAAGCATAGGGATTTTATTCCGGAACTTGCTCATGTCATTGAAATCAATAAAAAAATAATTGGCTGTATTATGTATACAAAAGCCGAACTTACAGACGAAAACGGCAATATAAAACGAATCGTTACTATGGGTCCGCTTTGTATCCACCCTGATTTTCAGCGCATGGGATATGGCAAGACTCTCCTTGAGCATACATTTGAAATCGTAAAGGAAATGGGATATGACGTGGTTATAAATTTCGGTAATCCCGATAACTATGTTGCCCGTGGCTATAAAAGCTGCAAAAAGTACAATGTGTGTTTTGAGGGCGATGTTTTCCCCGCGCCCTTGCTTGTAAAGGTACTCAGCGCTGACGCTCTTGATGGCAGAAAATGGTTCTATCACCCCAGTAATGCTGATGAACCATGCAGCGATACTAAGGCTGTTGCGGAATTTGACAAACTCTTTCCGCCAAAAATTAAGGCATGGCAGCCAAGTCAGGAAGAATTCTACATTCACTCTCATTCAGTTATCAGATAATAACGGATAAAATTTAGCCGACAGTTTTTTCTTACTGTCGGCTTTATACTAATATGTTACAAATTAGGAGGGTGAAAATGAAAGTCTTTCAAGTAAATCTTGACTGCAATCGTGACATTACCGACGCAACAATCCCGGAAACTGCTTTCAGACTCTATTTTTTTAAAAAAGCAGCGAAATATACAATAAACGGCTGTGAAACCAACGTATCAGCAAATTCTGCAATAATACTCGGTGCAGGGGGAAAAAAAGATTTGCGATTTCCACCACGGCAGGATCTGAGATTTGACTGTATAAGTTTCTCCCCTTCAACTGAGGACAAAGAATTTATGACATCAATAAAACTGCCTGTCAATACTCCAGTCAGAATTAAGGATGAATTCTCTCTCCTCTCCTCATTTATAGAAATAAAAAACAACTTTGTCTGTCAGGAAACTTACACCGATACTCTTCTTGAACTGCACTTAAAAATAATATTCGTTCTGATAAGTAAATTTCATACAAGCATTTTTCCCAAAAGTAATGACCTTATCCCACGGTATTCAGAGCTTAAAAAAATTCGCCGTTCAATATATGAAAAACCGTCGCTGGAATGGAATGCAACGGATATAAGTCTGAAACTGGGAATAAGCCGTTCATATCTGCATCGGCTGTACACAGAGGCTTTCGGCATTACATTTATTCGTGACGTAATAGAAAGCCGGCTTACACGAAGCTGTGAACTTCTGACATCAACCGATCTCTCCGTCAGTGCTATTGCAGAAAAATGCGGATATGAAAACGATTCCTATTTTATGCGTCAGTTCAAGAAATATAAGAACTGCACGCCGTCCGAATACCGCAGAATGGCTGAAAATAACGATTAAGGAGATACAGCAATGTCTTTATATAAATGCAAAATGTGCGAAAGAGAGATAAAAACAGAACCCGGGCAATCTTTGTGTGTATGCAAATCCTGCAAAACGTCACAGACACTTCCTGTTTCGGACAAGGATGACATAACTGCCATACTTAACCGTGGAAATCATCTGCGGCAGATATGCGAATTTGACAAGGCTGCCGCCATATACAAAGAACTGCTTAAACATATACAGAATGATCCGGAAATATACTGGCAGCTTGTTCTTTGCCGATATGGCATACGATACGAAGCAGATCGGGAAATTGACTTTATGACTCCAAAATGTCGGAAAGTACGGTATAAATCTGTTTTGTGCGATCAGGCATTTCTCGAAGCAATAAATAAAAGCGATATTCAAAGACGTAACGCATACTGCAAGGAAGCTGAATATATTGATGTAATGCAGAAAAAACTTCTTCATAATTCCCAAAAAAATTTGGTATTCAATGATGAATCGGAAAATGCCCTGGCAGCAGAAGATTTGATACGGCGTGGTAATCTATGCCTTGAAAAGCGAAAATGGGCACAGGCAGACGGATATTTCTGCCGTGCTATCGCTGTATCTCCAGATGAACCGTCAGCATATCTCGGAAAACTTCTGATCGAATGCGAACTTGATGATCCGGCAAGGATACCTGAACTGAAATGTGATCTTTCTTTCAGCAGCAACTACAGAACAGCAGTCCGTCTGGGATGTCAGGAACTTGAAACGCTGAACAGACAAGCAATTTTTAACGGCGCTGTTCAGCTTATGGAATCTGCACGAAACTCCGAAGAAATCACAAAAGCAAGGGAACTTTTTTTAAAGTCCAGAGACTGCGAGGACGCCGGTATAATGCTCGAAGAATGCAGCCGAAAAGCGGAAGCGTTCAAAGAGGAGGATTACACGAAAGCCTGCCGTATTCTCGAAGAAAGCATATCTTATGAGGAAACCGAAAGAGCAAGGAATATTTTTATAAAACTTGAAAATTATAAGGATAGCTATATTAAAGTTCAGGAATGCACCGATCTTCTGCTCCGTAATGATTACGCACTGGAAGAAGATTACAGAAAAGGCATTGAGCTGCTTGCAAATGCAGAATTTCACAGCGATTATGACAATGCTTCCCGTATTTTCAGCAGGCTGACCAACTACAAGGACAGTTCCAGAATGCTGAAAAAATGTCTCATCAAACGAAGATTACTCTCTTTTTCTATTATCGTCAAAATAATGTTTATCGCAGGTGTCTGCTGCGCCGTTCCACGGCTGATTGAAAAGATATAATCAACACTTCGTCTTAACCATATTGTAACTAAATTTCAAATTTCTTGTAAATTTCCAAAAAAAGCTTTACAATCTGGATTTTTTGTGGTATAATATAAAACAATTGGAAATAAAAAATTTAAGAACCTGTTCATTATCTTTTTATGAACGGATTTTAGAGCATGATTTTGTCGATGACAAGGAAAAAATCCGCAGGCATACTATCGTATGGCAAGGATTTTTGACGTAGCCAACGGCAAAATCTGCCGAAAAGACGTGCGAAAAAATACTGAACAGGCTCTAAGGAGAGATTCTTTTATATGAACAACGGAAATAAGCGTAGAGACAGACGCAGACAAGGCGTTTCTAAAAAATACAGAGTCAGATACGACCGTATTGCTGCTGCCGTTCTCGTACTTATTGTTCTGATAGTTATACCCGCTTCCTGCATGAAAAGCTGCAAAAACGGGAAGAAAGACAACAAAAAAAAGCAGCAGGATAAGACTTCTGCTTCTGATGCGTCAGATATCGGTGATACTACCAGTGGAAATTCTGACTCAACTATTATAGATAATCTGATTACAAGCGACGAAACTAATTCTATTCTTACTTCTTCCGACAAGACCAATACAACGGCTGCGGAATATACTACGGAAAATCATTCTTCCGTCGATCTGAGCTGCGGAAATCTGATTCTGATAAATCAGGCTCATCAGTATACTTTCCCTGAATCGGATTCCGAGCCTGTTACCCTTTACGATCACATCAAAACTGATTATTACAGTGTAAGCGATTATGTAATGCGCCTGGATTCTGAAACTATTAATCAACTCAACAATATGATGGAGGCTTTTTATAAGGAATCCAGCAATAATGATATTATGATAATCGGCGGATACAGAACACTTGAAGAGCAGAATGATAAGTATAACAGCGGAAGTTCACAGTATCAGGGCGGATATACAGACTATCATACCGCAAGAACCTTTGATATGGGAATTTTTCCTAAGGACGGTTCGAGTTCGGGATTCTACTCTCCTACCGGAATCTATACGTGGATCGACGAACACGCCGCTAATTACGGCTTCATTGTCCGCTATCCGGAAGGCAAGGACAGCATTACAGGTGAAGCTCCGAGAACGCAGACTTACAGATACGTTGGTGTTCCTCATGCTTCTTACATAAAAGAAAACAGTCTGTGCCTTGAAGAGTATATCGACAAGGTTAAAGAGTATAATAGCAGTAAGCCTTTAGAGATCAGCGTTGGTTCTGATGTATATCATGTATATTATGTTCAGGCAAGTTCAGGCAGTGATACGGCAGTTCCGGTTCCTGTAAACAAAACATATACCGTTTCCGGAAATAATTCTGACGGTTTTATTGTGACAGTAAACATGAACTGATCTCACCATCTGCTTTCATATCATACAGAATACCAATAAGAGACAAACAGTAATTTCTGTTTCCGGCTTATTTCAGGCAACATGGCAATGATTTTGCAGTGTTGCCTTTATCAAAAGGAGATTAAATTGAAAAAATTAACAGCATTATTTCTTGCTGCTCTCCTTGCGTTCCCGTTTTATTCATGCGGAAAGGATGACAAGGGAAGCGGCGCAAATCATATGTATGACGTCCCTCTTTCGGGGAATCCACAAAGTCTTGATCCTCAGTTTGCCAACGATCCATCCTCCAATACGGTAATAAAAAATCTGTACAGCGGTCTTGTTTCTGCCGACGAAAACGGAAATATCACCTGCTGCAATGCAGAAAGCTACACTATAACACCTGATAATCTGACATATACGTTTATCCTGCGTAAGGATAACTACTGGTTTTTCGATACTAACGGCGATGACATTATCGGCGATGACGAATATTTTCCTGTAACTGCACAGGATTATGTCTTTGCTTTACAGCGTGTTCTTGACCCGAAAATGCAGTCGCCTTACACCTCTGATTTCATGTGCATAAAGAACGGCAGTAAGATAATAAAAGGAGAAGCAGAACCGGAAAGCGCCGGAATATCTGCTCCGGATGATTATACACTGGAAATAACTCTGGAATATCCCTGTGCTGAATTTCTGGGAATGCTTTCCACAGCAGCCGCTTTTCCATGCAACCGGGAATTCTTTGACTCAACAAAAGGACGGTACGGTCTTGACGATAAATCCGTTATGTCAAACGGTGCTTTCTATGTAAGACAATGGTTCTTTGACCCATACGGAAGCCACAATATCCTTTATATGAGAAGAAATGAAATAAATAAGAACGAACAGTTCCAAATTCTTCCGACTTATGTAAGTTTTACTATTCAGGATTCGGAAAGCGATATCCGGGAACTCTTTAAAGAAGATAAGATTGAATGCTTTTCAACGCTCAGCAATTCTTACAGCAAGAAAAAATACTCGGTCAAAAGCAGTCCTGCCATAACGCTTGGGCTTATATTCAATCCGGATGACAAGTACTTTTCCAATACAAATCTTCGCAAGGCACTGGCTTACTCCATTGATTACAGCAGTCTCAGTGACCGTATTAGCAATGATACAGAAACAGCTTCCGGAATTATTCCACCTGCGGTAAAAGTTGCAGGAAGAAGCTACCGTGAACTTTCCTCTGACAACCAATTCAGCTTATACGATCTGGATCAGGCAAAAAAATATCTTCAGGATGCCAAAAGTGAGCTTAATATAGGTTCTGTTGAATCAGTAAAAATACTGGTAAATGCCGAAACAGCTGATTCCGGGGATCTCCATATCCTTTCACAGTCATGGCAGGAAAAACTCGGAATATATATTGGCATTGAAGATGTCACTGCCGCTGAATTTGATAAGCGTATTTCCGATGGCAACTACAGCATTGCTCTCTATCCGCTTAAAGGTGATCTTGACAGCGGACTTTCAGTGATAAGTCAGTTTGAAAAGAATGACTGTCTTAAAAAAATTATCAGCAATTCCTCGTTTACGGAAACGATCCTTAAATGCGGAGATATTCAATCGCTGGTAAATGCATACACTTCAGCGGAAAAGACTATACTCAACTCATTTGGATTTATCCCGGTTTTTTATAAAAACGCTTATCTTGTTTCTTCACGTGACAACGAATCACTGATATATGACCCGTTCACAGGAGCTATCGACTATCGTCTTGCGCAAAATTATAGTTAAAAAATGGCAGTCATTGACTGCCATTTTTTATTCCAACTATGATAAAAGTTCCTTATACATATTAATATAGATATCAGCAGAAGCCTGCCAGCTATAGTCACAGCTCATTGCACGCTTGACGAGTGATTTCCATGCATCCTTGTTTTCATAGTCTGACACTGCACGCTTCACCGCATCAAGCATATCTAACGCATTTATGGTCTTGAATGTAAAGCCGTTTCCGTTTATTCCTCCGTTGTCACGGACGGTATCACGCAATCCACCGGTTTCACGAACTATCGGAATTGTTCCGTACCTCATAGCGATCATCTGCGCAAGACCACATGGTTCACTTTTTGAAGGCATAAGGAACATATCAGATCCGGCATATATTTTTTTCGATAATTCCGGAATAAATCCCAGATTCACCGATACACGTCCAGGGAATCTTGCTGCCATTTCCGTAAAGAAATCCTCATACATTTTCTCTCCGCTTCCAAGAACAGCAAATTTAATGCCCATTCCAACCATTTCTTCAAAAACACATCGGATAAGATCAATTCCCTTGTGATTGACAAATCGTGTAACAATGCCGATAATAGGCTCATCACCCTCATCAAGTTTCAATTCATTAAGGAGAGCAAGCTTACAGTAATTCTTACCTGAAATATCTTTAACAGAATACTTCTCAATAATTCCCAGATCAGTTTCAGG
Organism: Oscillospiraceae bacterium; assembly: GCA_021769725.1. GTDB lineage: Bacteria > Bacillota > Clostridia > Oscillospirales > Ruminococcaceae > Ruminococcus. The sequence continues at coordinate 31,069 of JAETSI010000007.1, forward strand.
ATCATAACGCACCGTATCTATTCCATTAAGAATTCCCATCAGCTTGTACTGCTTGGTGACAAGAATTCTGTCCAGACCATGCGCATACCATGGGTCAAGAATCTCCCATGCATAGCTGGGACTTACTGTAACGATCTTATCGGCTGTTTCAACGGCGCCTTTAAGCATATTAACATATCCGTCATAGTCGAGAAGATTGGCATTATAAGCCGGAATTCCCATTAACTCGCCGAGTACTTCCCGACCGTATCTGCCCTGATATTCAATATTATGTATTGTGAAAACTGTCCGGATTCCGTCGTAACCCTGCTGATATTTATAATATACATTATAATAAACAGGAATAAGAGCAGTCTGCCAATCATTACAGTTAATAATTTCCGGAGCAAAATCAATATATTTCAGCATTTCCAGAACTGCTCTGCTGAAAAAGACAAAACGCTCACAATCGTCATAAAATCCGTAGAGACCGTCTCTCATGTAATAATATTCATTATCAATGAAATAATATGTAATACCGTCCCTGACTGCTGAAAAGATACCGCAATACTGCTTTCTCCAGGAAACATCTACTGTAATGTTGGTGATGAATTTCATTTCTTTGCGAAGTTCCGGACTGATCGACTTGTAAAGCGGAATAACCACACGGCAATCGTGATTTTTTGCACATATTGCCTTTGGAAGTGAACCCACCACATCAGCGAGACCGCCTGAGGCTGCATATGGAACAGCCTCACTTGCAGCAAAAAGGATTTTCATATTCCGTCACCGCCATTAAATTTTTCCGTTTTTATTAATATAAAGAGGATATGACTCTGATCCGGTCAAAACTTTATCATCGCTTATTTCAACATTCTTGTCAGTAATAACAGAGCTTATATTACACTTACTGCCGACCTTTGTTCCCTGAAGAAGCACACAGTTTCTTACAACAGCACCCTTGCCGATCTTTACGCCTCTGAAAAGAACTGAATTTTCAACAGTACCCTCAATAATACATCCGTCTGCAATAAGTGAATCCTTTATATCAGACTCCAGACCGTATTTTACAGGGCCGTTATCGCCTATTTTTGTGTAAACAGGCATTGATTTCTTAAAGAGTGCGGAGCGCTTTTCCTTATCAAGAAGCATCTTGTTGGCATTGTAATAACTCTGAATACTGTCAATCCTTGTGAAAAATTCCTTATGTTCATAACCAATTATCTTATACTCGTTCTTTTTGCCCTGAAGTATTTCACGAGTGAAGCTGAACTGATTTCTGCTTGCTGCGTCAGAAACGATTTTCTTAAGGAATTCTTTGCTTATTATTAACATTTCTGTCCAGATATTGCATTCTCCGGAGATCTTCGGAGCAACCAGAACATCCTTGAGACAGTTGTCATCGTCAAATTCCAGAACTGTTGTTGAAGCATTCTTTTCCCCGTCATAATACCCCCTGCTGTAAATCAGGGTAATATCGGCTCCGGACTTCATATGCTGCTTGAGCACCGGGTCAAAGTTGATAGTAGTGATAACATCGCAGTTAGCCATTATAACATACTGTGCCTTTGAATGTTCAACAAAACTCCAGACATTGTTGAGAGCGTCCAAACGGCCATTATAGATGCCGCCAGTCTGACTGTACGGAGGAAGAAGATGAAGTCCGCCCTTTTTACGTGACAGATCCCAATCACGTCCTGAGCCAAGATGATCGAGCAGTGATCCGTAGTTTGATTTTGTTATAACGCCTACCTCTGAAACTCCGGAATTGACCATGTTTGAAAGAGGAAAATCTATCAGCCTGTAACGGCCGCCGAAAGGGATAGATCCCATTGTTCTCTGCTTCGTTAGCTCGCTGACATAAGCATCATGCATACTTGCAAAAATAAGTCCTAAAACATTGTAATTAACACTCATACTAAAATTCCTCCGCTCAGATATTATCGCTGATGATCTGCTTAGGCTCAACGACCTTATTTCCGGAAACGGTAACATTATGACCAACTACGGCTATTCCCCAGTCGTCTCTGTTTTCAACGTTTTCAGGACTTGTACCTACTCTGGCGCCGCCCTCGATAACGCTGTCTTCACCAACGATCGAATACTCGACTACAGCTCCCGATTTAATTACCGTTCCTGGCATAACAATACTGTAATTTACAGTTGCTCCCTCCTCAATTGTAACACCAGAAAACAGAATCGAGAAATCAACAGTTCCGTCGATCTCGCTGCCCTCGGAGATCATTGAATTCTCGATATTGGCATTATCGCCGATATACTGGGGAGGCATATTGTTATTTCTGGAATAGATCTTCCAACTCGGATCATAAAGATCAAGCGGAACACTGGGGCTGAGGAGATCCATATTTGCTTCCCAGAGTGAATCAAGAGTTCCTACGTCCTTCCAGTATCCCTCAAACTCATAGGCGAACAAACGCTGATCGTCACGAAGCATAGAGGTGATGATATCCTTACCAAAGTCTTTAGACCATTTTTCGCCTCTGTCACGCTTTGCATTGGCATCCTCTTCATTTTCAATGAGATACTTGCGAAGCTTATCCCAGCTGAACACATATATACCCATTGAAGCAAGAGTAGACTTAGGCTCCTTTGGTTTTTCAACGAAATCAATAACCTTGTTCTGGTCGTCACAGATCATGATACCAAAACGTGAAGCCTCGGCTCTCGGAACGTCAATAACAGAAATAGTGCAGTCTGCATTGTTGGCAACATGGAAATCAACCATTTTTGAATAGTCCATTTTGTAGATATGGTCACCGCCGAGAACTACTACATACTCAGGATCATATCGCTCAATAAATCGTATATTCTGATAAATAGCATTTGCTGTTCCCTCATACCATGAAGCACCTGCCTGAGTCTCATATGGCGGCAGAACATGAACACCGCCGTTCATCTTATCCAGATCCCATGGCTGACCATTTCCGATATACTCATTGAGCACAAGCGGCTGATACTGCGTGAGCACACCTACCGTGTCGATACCGGAATTGGTACAGTTTGAGAGTGGGAAATCAATCAGCCGGTATTTTCCACCGTAAGGAACTGCGGGTTTTGCTACATTTTTTGTCAGTGCATAGAGTCTGCTTCCCTGACCGCCGGCCAGAAGCATTGCAACGACTCTTTTCTTAGTATACATATAGTATTCCTCCTAAAAGTGTTATATAATGATTATTTATCTGCCGTTTTACCAGCCGGTTTTCTGGTTGTTTTCTTTGGCTTTTCGGCAGATTCCGGCTCTGTCTTTTCTTTCGGAGTTCTCTTTTTCACCGGAGCATATTTAAGGTAGATAACCGAGAGAGGTGCAAGTGTCATAGAAATACTCTGATCGTGTCCATGCATTCCCTCATTTTCAGATTTAAACGACTTTTCCGTTACTCCCGAACCGCCGAATTCCTTGGCATCAGTATTGAACACCAGTTTATATCTTCCCTTATAGGGAACTCCGATTCTGTAATCCCGGCGTTCAACAGGCACAAAGTTGCACACTGCAATAACTTCATCACCGTTGTCGTCAATACGCCTGAAAGCAATAACGCTCTGCTTGTAGTCGTCATTGGATATCCAGCTGAATCCTCCCCATGAATCATCATTCTGCCACAAAGGAGAATTTTCAGCATAGAATTTATTAAGTTTTTCCGAGAATTTAAGGAGATTTTTGTGGGAATCATATTCCATAAGATTCCAGTCAAGCTGAGACTGATAATTCCATTCATTCGTCTGTCCGAATTCCTGTCCCATAAAAAGAAGCTTTTTGCCGGGATGTGCCATCATATAAGCAAGGAAAGCACGGTATGAAGCAAATTTCTGATCGTACTCGCCGGGCATCTTGTTTATCATGGAGCACTTTCCGTAAACCACCTCATCATGAGAGATCGGCAGAATATAATTCTCAGAGAAAGCATAGAAGAAAGAGAACGTGAGCTTATCATGATTGAACGAACGATAGATAGGATCAAGGGACATATAGTTCAGCATATCGTTCATCCAACCCATATTCCACTTGAAATTAAAGCCGAGACCGCCTATATCCGTAGGCTTTGTAACGAGAGGCCATGCCGTTGATTCCTCAGCTATCATAAGAGCATCAGGATGCTTTAAAAATACTGCTTCGTTAAGATGTTTCAGGAACTCCACGGCTTCAAGGTTTTCATTTCCGCCGTAAATATTGGCGCACCATTCGCCGTCACGCCTGTCATAATCCAGATAAAGCATCGAGGCAACGGCGTCTACACGAAGTCCGTCTACATGGAACTCATCAAACCAGTAGTTTGCGCTGGAGATAAGGAAAGAGCATACTTCTGCCTTGCCATAATCAAAAACTCTGGTTCCCCAAGCCTTGTGCTCTCTCTTACGCTCATCGGTATATTCATAACAGCAAGTTCCGTCAAATTCGTATAGTCCCGCACCGTCTTTCGGGAAGTGTGCCGGAACCCAGTCAAGGATAACTCCGATGCCTGCTTCATGGAACATATCGACCATTTTCCTGAAATCGTCAGGAGTTCCGTATCTGGAAGTCGGAGCAAAGTATCCCGTTACCTGATATCCCCACGAGCCGTCAAAAGGATATTCTGTAAGCGGCATAAATTCGATATGGGTATAGGACATCTTTTTAAGATACGGAATTATCTCACCTGCAAATGTGATATAGTCAATAAACTCACGATCTGTATCCCTCTTCCAGGAACTGAGATGAACTTCATAGACGTTTACCGGACTTTTATATATGATTTTTTCTTTTTTGGATTCAAACCATTTCTGGTCATTCCACTGGTAGCTGCTCTCAAAGATCTTGGAAGCTGTTCCGGGACGTGTTTCAAAATGAGTGCCGTAAGGATCTGATTTAAGGATTGTTCTTCCGTCTTTTGTCTCTATGCTGTATTTATATGTGTCAAACTGCTTCAGACGTGGAACATCAGCTTCCCACACGCCGTCAGCGATCAGTTTCATAGGATTTTTAGTACGATCCCATTCGTTAAAATCGCCGACAACAGATATGCTTACGGCATTAGGAGCCCAAACCTTAAAGTTGAACGTATACCCTCTTCCTTTTTTCTTTGAATGAACACCGAAAAATTTATAAGCCTCATAATTTTTTCCCTGATAAAACAGATACAGTGGAAAATCATTTGGATTTGAGTTATTATTACCTGACATAATTCAGCCCCCTTTGTTATTTACATTTTATCAGAAAATAAAGAATTATTCAAGTTATTTTGAAAAATCGGATATAATTTCAGACAATATGCTAATTATTAGTATATATATTAGTGCAATTTGCCATATTTTCTCATTTTACATATTAGCAAAATGCACACATGATACAAATTTTTGAACATCACTATGATCTCATAACACGGATGCCTATTACAGTCACATCGTCGCTCCGCACGGTAGGATTAAAGACCTCTGATTTCATGCAGATCTCGTCAACAATGCTTTTCAGATCACCGCCGCCCAGCAGAAGTTCCTTTATAAAGCTGTATGCATTTTCGCTGATACCGTCGGAGAACATGATAATAATATCTCCGGCCTCAAAATCGTAATCCCTGGAGAATGTATCGGACTGCTCATATATACCGATAGGAAAAGTCGGAGAAGTTATTTTCATTACACTGCCACGGTGACAGATAAGCGTAGCGGTCGCTCCAGATTTTATAACGGTAAGTCCGCAGCTGTCCAGGTCTATCCTTACGGCGTCCAGCGTTGCGAAGGACTCCTCACGTGACTTTGTAAGCATAATGGAATTTATCAGCTTTATCGCCGAAGAATAATTGACGCCGCTGCTTATCAGACGTCTGAACATCCTTACCACCATGCGTGATTCCACCGCTGCGTTTTTTCCACACCCCATGCCGTCGGACAAAATAACATAGCTGACACCTGTTCCGTCGCTGAATATCATGGAAGTATCGCCGTTTTCTTTGGAATTATCAGCGCATATCGAAGCCCCGTAAACTTCAAGGGAGTACTCCGGACGTTCAAAAAGACGTATTCTTACCTCCTGTCCGGAATTGACCATTCCGGCACTGTCAAGAGGAAGCCTGAGCTCATCAGAAACAAGATCACGTATCCGGCTGCATCCCGTCGGAGCATCTGCATAGCTAAAATAAATCTCCGCCATAAGTCTGTTTTTGGAATTATAATAAGCGATAACACTTTTTGGATTCATTCCGAATTTCACCAGTTTATCACGGATATTTCTGCTTATCGGCTCTGAATATCGCACATCCATGCGTTCTCCGGCGGATTCTGCCACTTCCTCGATGATCTTTATCTGCTCTGAAAGCAGTTTTCTGCTCTCTGAAAAACGCATTTCCAACAGCTTTGCCGTAGCTCTTTCACGTGCTTTTTTCTCAAACGATTCTTTCAGTTCTTTCTTATGAAGGCAGTCGTCAAGTTCAAACGGGAAGTTTTCCTCAGAAAATTCGCTCATCTGCGACAACCGGCGAAATCCCCTGACGGTATTGTCGTAATCGTTCTTCCAACAGTTAAGACGCCTGAAACAACGGCTGCATACAGAATTGGAATTATCGGAGATCTCCTCTTTCTTTCCGGCTTTTTCAGCGATAATTCCGGCTATCTTTTCCGATTCGGCACGAAGATTGCCAATAGAATCCGACAAAAAACTCATCCTTGCTCCGAGAATATCCGGCAGCGCAGCCGCAGAACTTTCAGCGGTGATTATCCATTTATCGGAATAGTATGGGGCAAGAAAACGAAATACAGCCGTTCCGCAGACTATATTGAACATACTGTTCATGCTTTCCGGATTGACTCCGGTAAGTATCATAAGCATAAAATTAAGACCGGTAAAAAATCCGGCTGCAACGTTGATCTTCTGCCTGTACAGATAACCGGTGAGAAGTCCCGCAGCAGGAAGCAGCACAACAGTCATTCCGCATGAAGTTGAGGACAAAAAAGCTCCGCAGGTAGTAAGCGCTCCGCAAAGAACACCTCCTGTATAACGGTAAAAATATGCTCCGGCAAGAGTAACAGCCGCACCAAAAGCTATTCCTGCGTTCATGATCGGAAGCTCTGCCGAACAGAGCGCAGCAATCAGCATTGTATATACTATCGCATAAGCACATCCTGAAATTGATGACAGATCCGCCGCACGTCTCATTCTGAACCCTGAAATTATCAGAGATACGGAATATGCAGTGTATCCTGCAAGAGCGGCGTAAAGCAAATAAAATATCAGCTTGTACACCAACTGACCCATAATAGCAGAAACAGCCGCTCCCGAAGCAAAAACAGCACAGAATGTTGAAATTCCGCTCCCTTTCGGATCATTCTTCGGTTCGGTGAACATCTTGATAATAACTACAATGAGAGCGGCAGTTATTTTCACTATGTTACGTCCCACGTTCCTCTGTATAATACTCCTCACAAGAGCGCCGGTAAAAACAGCTGCCGAATACGGGAGATTCAGTCCTCCTGTCAGTGAAACATCTGCAAACGAAACAGCCCCGGTGATATTTGTCCCTGACAGCAGCCATCCAGCCGCCAAAGACAGAAGAAAAGCTCCTGCCGATGCCGCCGCAGGGCTTTTTATGATTTTTGTAACATTGTTCCTTTTCAACATCCAGACCACCTCAGAGATAACGTAGTCAACAACTTATTAAGTGGGGACTCTGTCCCCACACCCCTGCCAAAGGGGAATAAATCCCCTTTGGAATCCCAGTATTAATTCATTTCATTACCCATAAAGGGGTAATGAAATGAATTAGGATGAATATCCATAGGAGAAAAGTCCCTTTAACGTGGTTATAAGAAACAGAATCTATTAAATTGTTGACATTAATATTATTATACCATTATCCTTTGGCGAAGCCTGTCGTATAAGCAGGTGAGAATCGGTCAATTCACTGATTTTTTCAGCAAGCGTGAAAATTCTGTAAGCTGACTCATGTCAAGTTCCTCGAGACGTGCGCTTTCACTCAGATCAAGAGCACGAAGGGCAGAATATATCCGGTCTTTCGGAATGCTCAATGCAGAGGAAAGAGCATTGGCAGCAGTTTTCCGGCGCTGTGAAAAACCTCCCCTGACCATCCTGAAAAAGAACTTCTCATCCGCTTCATCAAGGAGCGGCGTACTTCTCGGTTCAATTCTTATCACAGCAGAATCCACATTCGGAGATGGCATGAAACTTCCTCTTGAAACGCCGAAAAGCTGCTTTGCAGTACCGTAATAATTAACGGCAACTGTAATCGCTCCCGATTCCCTGGAACCCACACGGGCGCAAAGACGCTGCGCTGCCTCTTTCTGCACCATTACTGTTATGGATTCAACGGGCAGACGGCTTTCAAGCAGCATCATGAGCACCGGTGACGTTATATAATAAGGAAGATTTGCACAGACAGCCGCTTTCAGACCGCTGAATTCTTCCTGTATTATCTTCCGGAGATCGCACTTCATAACATCTTCGTTAAATATTTTTATATTATTAAAATCCGCAAGAGTCTCCTCCAGTATCGGCATAAGTCTGCTGTCGATCTCCACTGCGCAGACCTTGTCCGCACGCTTTGCAAGCTCTGCCGTCAGAACACCGATTCCGGTGCCGATCTCAATAATGCCAAATCCCGGACGTGCATTACCGTTCTCCGCTATTTTCGGGCAAATATCAGGGTTGGTAATAAAATTCTGTCCAAGTCCTTTTGAAAAACTGAAACCATGCCGTGAAAGGATATCTTTGATTGTTCCTATATTTGTCAGAATCATTTTTGCTTCTCCTGAATTCCATGGCGTTCTTTCTGCGAAAATTCCGACTGCTTTGCATTGTTCAGCTTGTTCATATCGTTGACAAGATAGTCTGCCGAACGGTAAGCACGCTGGAAATCAAGATCGCTGAAATAAAATTTAAGATCAACGAACTCACCGTCAATAATGATGTCCATTTCTCTTATCTGCCGTCCGGGATGTTTTTTTCCTGCATATTCTATATACCAGTCAATCTCGCTCCGCTCCATTTTTCCGCCTATAACGTTAATTTTCATAATCTGCCTCCGGTATTCTGCACAGGCTGTGAGCCAACTCTGCTTTTGCAAGAACGGTTTCTCCGTCCTTTCCGATATGTATGACCGACCTGCCGTTTGAAATAACAAGTTCACCGTTTTCAAGCAGCAGATAGTCCTGAACTCCACGTCTCACCACGGTTTCCTCACCGTCCGGCGAGATTTTTATCAGTTCACGGCTTAAAGGAAATATTCCGGGATTTTCTTCACCCTTTGAAGCGTTTTCACGCTGATTTTTCTCAGCCTCTATCAGCCTTCCCTCGAAAAATAATTCCTTCTCAGATTTTTGCTTACTCTTCACGTCGCTCCTTTTTCTGCCGTCACGAAGAGGTTCGCCGCCGAATATGACGCTGAACGCATTGAGAAAACCTCCTATCGCCTTGATTATCCTTACTGGAAAAAGAAGTATGTCTTTCCAAAGCGGAGTCTTTTTTACCGTTGACTTGTACGGCTGTCTGATTAACCAAAGATTACCGTCCCTGTCTCTGCGTGGAAGCGCACAGTCTGTTTTTTCACTGCTAAAAATTTCACTGATCGTATTTGCCGCAAGGTCAATGCTAAGCACAGCGCCGGGAGAAAAGATCATTCCTTTCTCCGAAACAGCGATTCCCTTTGAAACGCAAAGAAGCTCTCTGCCGTCAGCTGACCAGCTCGGAGCGCTCTCAACAGAATCTCCCTCTGTGATCTCGCTGCATCCATGATCGGAATCGTAAAGCGCAATATGACCGTTCATTTCAGCTGCAAACCGGTCTCCGTAAAACGAAATTCGTCCGATACCCGTATTCATAAGATTATAGATATGCTCCTCAGCAGCGTCCGGCTTATCCGGATTCATGCGGTAGACATTGCCCATTTCGCCCAGAACGCCGGAATACACAAGTCCCCTGCCGTCCCAGGCAAGTCCGTTAATACTGTAGTCAGAAGCTTCCTCGTCACTGAAGTCCCTGACAGCTCCGGTAAATCTCGCTCCTGTGCCGGTATATTTCCACTCTTTATTTTTGTTGATCGTCCTTACAGTTTCAATATAATGAGCGACTCTTTTGCACGGAAGCTCTCTTACCGCTCCTCCCTCACAGAGATATATCTTTTTTTCAGAAATATATGCGATCCTCATATTGACGCTCCTTTCATTCTGTCAATAACCGCTTCCGCACATTTCATTCCGTCTGCCGCTGCCGATACGATTCCGCCGGCATAGCCTGCCCCCTCGCCGCATGGATAAAGCCCTTTCAGCGCCGTTGACTGCATATCTGCTCCCCTGTTTATTCTTACAGGAGAACTGCTCCGGCTTTCTACACCTGTAAGCACTGCTCCGGGATCGTCAAATCCCTTTATTTTTCTTCCCATTTCCGGGATTCCTGCTTTGAGCGATTCACAAACAAAATCCGGCAGATATTCCGACGGATCTGCCTTTTTCACCCCGGGAAGATACGACGGCGTCACACTGCTGCCGCCTGTAACTCCCAGAAATTCACCCACTGTAATCACGGGCGCACTGTAATCCGAGCCTCCTGCGATATATGCCTTCTCTTCAAGATCACGCTGAAAATACATTCCTGCCAAAGGATGATCGCTGCCGTAATCAGATACGTCAACATTAACAAGGAGAGCGCTGTTTGAATTTGCGGCGTCACGGGCAAAACGGCTCATTCCGTTGACGGCAAGACGCTTTTCTTCTGAGGACGCCGCAACCACTTCGCCGCCGGGACACATACAAAAAGTATAAAGAGTGCGTCCGTTAGGCAGATGTACCGCCAGCTTGTAATCCGCAGCTTTCAGCGCCGGATGTCCTGCAAAATCTCCATACATTGCCCTGTCGATTGCCTGTCTCTGATGCTCTATCCGAACTCCGACAGCAAAATTTTTCTGCGACAGACTGATGTTTTTATTATACAGAAGTTCAAAAACATCCCTGGCGCTGTGACCGGAAGAAAGTATTACATCCGCTGACTCGATAGTATGTACGCATCCGTTCCGTTCATAAGAGACTGACGAGATACAGCCGTCTTTCGTCTCAAATCCGCAGAACCGTGCCCCGAACCGGACTTCACCGCCCAGAGAAATAACATATTCCCGGAGATTTTTAACTACGTCACGCAGCCTGTCCGTCCCGATATGCGGCTTTGCCATATAGAGTATCTCGTCCGGTGCACCGAATTCCACAAGACGTTCCATTATCCAGCCTATGCGCTTGTCCTTGATGCCTGTATTCAGCTTACCGTCAGAAAAAGTTCCGGCTCCCCCCTCCCCGAATTGAATGTTGCATTCTGTATTAAGTCTGCCCGTTATGCGGAATTCTTCGACTGTCCTGACACGTGTATCTACATCAGCTCCACGCTCCAGAACAACGGGTCTTGCTCCCGCCATAGCAAGAACGACAGCGGCAAACATCCCGGCTGGCCCGAATCCGACTATTACAGGTCTTGAATCTCCTGTCGGGACAGTATTGACTTTATAACTGATTTTTTCGGCAAAAACGGCATTTTTCAGGGTTCTCTGAAGATACTTTTCACCGCTTGCCTCAATCTCCAACGAAATGATAAAATGTACATTCGATTTTTTCCGGGCGTCCACTGATTTCTTTGCCAACCTTACGCTTCTGAGCTTTTCACGGGATATTCCGAGTTTTTCGGTACAGAATTTATCCAGCGCCGAAAAATCAAAATCCAGAGGAACTCTTATATTTCCGATTCTTATCATTGTATCCCTCCATTAATGCCATATCAAGAACTTAAATGACTCCATTTCTCACCCTCGTGTCACAGCGGATTTTCTCTATGGTTATTCACCCTAATTCTTTTCATTACCCCTTTATGGGGTAATGAAAAGAATTAATAATGGGTTTCCAAAGGGGATGTACTCCCCTTTGGCAGGGGTGTGGGGACGGCGTCCCCACTTTAAGTTATTGACAATGCGCAGTTTTTTCCAGCCCACAGTCCTGACGACCACGCCCATTGAAGATTATAGCCGCCGCAGTCTCCGTCCACGTCGAGTATCTCGCCGCAGAAAAACAATCCTTTATCACGGACAGACTGAAGCTTTTCGTCAACGCAGCCTCCGTGGATTCCTCCGGCTGTGACCTGTGCACTGTTCCATGAAGAACATCCCGTAACAGCGAATTCAAGATTTTTTATCCTGTCCGCAAGATTTATGAGATCTTCTCTGCACAGCGCTGAGATTTTTTCCGAAAGCGGAACATTCAATGTATTTTTCACCAGATATACAGCCGGATTTCTGGCAAAAAGCCCCGTAAGCAGCTCCTGCACGGGATGCTCCGCTCTCTGGATTTTTACCGTTTCAAGATAACGCAGAAGCTCCGCCTTGTCCATATCGGCAGCCAGATCGAGCCGGAGCGTAAGCATTCCCTCATGATCCTTAAAAAAACGTGCAAGATTAAACACGCAGATCCCGGAAAGCGAATTTTCAGTAAACTGTATCTCTCCGTATTCCGTTTTCAGAATCTTTCCGCCGGAAACGGCAGATACGGAACCTTTCATCCTTACGCCTTTAAGTCCTCTGAGCTTGTCCGGTTCTGCTCTGAGCGGAGCAACTGCCGGGCACAGTTTTGATATCTTGTAACCCATATCCCTGAATATTCTTATAACAGAACCGTCCGTACCGAACTGCGGAGCTGCATAGCCTCCGGATGCTGCAATGACACGCCGGCATTCCACGGTTCTGCCGTCCGCTGAACCGAGAAAAAATCTGCCGCTGCTCTTCCGGATATTTTTCAGTTCAAATCCGCATTCCTCGGATATCCCCAGATCTGACAGTCTGAGCCTGAGTGCGCTCAGAACCGCAGCTGCACTTTCACTCCGGGGGTACATTCTGCCCTGATCGTCTGAAACCAGCGGTACTCCCATAGTCATAAAGAATTCCTCTGCCATGACAGCAGAATATATAATGTCCATTATATTCCTCACAGAACCATGATAACATTCCGGAACAAGTTTTTTGCTGCTCAGATTGCATCTGCCGTTTCCGGTGGCAAGCAGTTTTTTTCCAACTCTGTCAAGCTTTTCAAGAACCGTTACAGAAAGGTCCGGATTTTCCGACTTTGCTCCGGCAGCGGCAGCAAGACCTGACGCTCCGCCGCCGATAACGGCAATATCAGTATACATATTATTTCCTCCGATCACTCCGGAACAACGTCGATAACAGCTATTTCCGGTCTGTTATTAAACCTTATAGGCGCAGGGGAAACTCCTATCCCCGAAGTTATGAACATATTTCCGCCGGCATACGGAAACATTCCTTTATCGTATATTTCCTCGTCAAGAGTCAGCTGGGGAAAAAGGCATCCGTAAGATGACGAATAAACCGGGCCAAGATCAAAAGGCAGCTGAACCATTTCGCCGTGAGTATCGGCGCAGAGCGTCAGATCCGCTCTGAAAGACGAAAATTTCTCATAGTTCGGAATATGAGCCAGAAGAAGGCTGAAACAATCCTCACGGAGTGTAAATTCATTGGTCAGATCAAATGTATCGGAATAAAAGACATTATCAATACCCATGATCTGCAATTTATTGCCGTTCAATTCAACAATCTCCTCCTTATAATTCATGACATGAGCGCCAGCATCCCCAACGGCTTCGATGTAGTCATGATCAAGATCGTGTTCACCGGTCACAAGATACACCGGATAGCCTTCATCCGAAATATTTCTTATAAGATCAACAGCTGTCTCCACTTTGTCCCGTGAACTGCCGGTGGTGTACATATCGCCAAGAACCGTCACAATATCAGGCTTTTCCCGGCATATCTTTCTGACTATCCGCTTGTTGCTTATGCCCACGGAAGAAGCATGAAGATCGCTTATCACAGCTATCCTGACGGGAGAAGTGAGTTTGTTCGATTTCACCTCCACAGTTATGACTTTCAGAGTAAAATTATTGAACCACCAGATCAACAGAACGATAATGAGGAAAAGACAAAGCCTTCTGAATCGGTATTTAACCTTTGACGGTTTCCGGCAGGTTTTCTCCCCTTCATTCATGAGATCACATCCTTAATATGCACATCCACCTGTTTATAGGGAATTTCAATACCGTTGGCATCAAACTTTTCCTTAACTGCTTCAAGAAGATAATATCTCATTGATTCATAATCCTCGTTCAGCACATGAACTTTCACATCAATAGAAACGGCACTTTCTCCATGTGAAGTCATATGCACTATTGGTTCAGGATCGGAAAGAAATTTCTTGTTTCCGCCTATAACTTCCAATATCAGCGTTCTTGCCTTTTGGTAATCGTCGCCATAGCCTATATCAAACCTCAGATCAATACGTCTGGTAGGACTTGCGGTATAATTGATGATCTTGGCATCAGAGACCTTGCCGTTGGGAATAGAGACCGCTTTTCCGTCAAAAGTCTGTATCTTGGTATAAAGAATGCTGATTTCCTTTACAGTTCCCACTGAACCGTCAATTTCTATTATATCCCCTGCGATAAACGGTTTTGAAAACAAAATAATAAAACCTCCGCACAGATTTGAAAGACAGTTCTGGAGAGCAAGACTGACCGCAAGTCCGGCAGCTCCGAATATGGTTATCACTGACGACATAGGAACGTTTATCACCGACAGAGCCATTATAATAACGACCATATAGAGCATTATCCGCACCAGAGAAACTAGAAAACTTCTTGCCGCACCGTCAATATTAGACCGCTTCATAGTACGCTTTACAAGACCGGCAATCAGACGTGATATAATGATTCCGATTATCAGCACCAGCAGTGCCATTATCAATGACGGAACGGCGCTTTTAAGATGATCCAGGGCACGTTCAAGGATGGTTGCAGTTCTTGTGACCTGTTCCTGAATAGAAACCTTTGTTGTTTCTGTTATTTCTGTGGAAGAAGCCTCGGCAGCGTTGAGCTCCGATACTATCTCTGCAATAGTTATAGCCGCAGCAGTTGTTATATTCATTTTATCATCTCCGTCAATCGTAGAGTTTAATTATTACGTCAGAAAATTTTTCCATGATATCAAGCACTGCTTTAAGGCCATAATCACAATATTTAAAATATGTATAGTATCCTCCGTATATCATATATGACATTTTCATGCGGTTTTCCAGCGTGGGACTATAGTCCGGATGAACATTGCGGATAACATCCATAAGTTCTTCTTCAAAAAGATCTGTAAATCTTCCGCTTCTGCTGCCTTCAAAAAGAATTTTTATAAGCTGTTCATTAGCAGCAAACGAGTCTCCCAGTTCCTTCATAAAGCGTCTGTTATTGCGGAAAAGTTCTTCAGGGTGCTGAATTCCTTCCAGAGTTGACTTCACCGCTTCGCGTTCAAGTGTCTCGGAAAGCTCATAAATGTCGTGATAATGAAGATAAAAGGTAGCTTTATTTATCTCCGCTCTGGCGGCAAGCTCCTTTACCGTAATTTTTTCCAAAGCTTTATGCGAACGCAGCTCCAGAAATGAATTTATAATACTTCTTTTGGTTTTTTCTACTCTGAGATCCATTAAAGTTCCTCCGATTCCCGACATTTTTAGACAGCAGTTGAATAATAGACATTAGTTTAAAAATGCATATTGAAAAAATGCTTTTTTTATCATATAATATTATACAGAAAAATCGGTTGATTGTCAACCGGAAACCAAGGTGAAAAAATTATGGATATCTACGGCTTTTACAAAGGAAATGTATTTAATGCATATGAATATATGGGCGCACATACTTCAAAAAGCGGAACTCTTTTCCGCACTTATGCTCCGAACGCTTCAAAGGTGTCGGTTATAGGCGATTTCAGCGGTTGGGATGATATTCCAATGAAACCGGCTGCCGACGGAAATTTCTATGAACTGACCGTTGGCGAAGCTCTTGAAGGAATGCGCTATAAATACCGTATCTACGATAAAAACGGCAATTTTATCGACCACTGCGACCCCTACGGCTACAGCATGGAGATCCGGCCGGGAACTTGTTCGGTTATCCGCAGCCTGAAAAATTACCGGTTCAGCGACAGCGAATGGATGAACCGTCGGACAGACTGCAAAGACAAAGCCATGAACATCTACGAAGTTCACCTCGGCTCATGGAGAAAAGAGACAGACGAGCCGGGGAAATGGTATAATTACGCCGAGATCGCTGATCCGCTCATTTCTTATGTCAAGGAATTCGGATATAACTTTATTGAGATCATGCCGCTGAACGAACATCCCTGTGATGAGTCATGGGGATATCAGAGTACCGGATTCTTCGCCCCCACCTCACGTTACGGCACTCCTGCCCAACTTATGGAATTCGTGGATAAATGCCATCGAAGCAACATCGGCATCATCGTTGATTTCATCCCCGTCCATTTCGCTGTGGATCACTACGGACTCACCGAATACGACGGCACACATCTCTATGAATATCCCAGCGATGACATCGGCTACAACGAGTGGGGCAGCCGGAACTTTATGCACTCCAAAGGCGAAGTAAGGTCGTTTATTCAGTCCGCAGCCGATTACTGGCTTACCGTCTACCACTTTGACGGTCTGAGAATGGATGCCGTCCGGAATATGATATACTGGAACGGTGACGAAAACCGAGGGGAAAACAAATGCGCTATAGAATTCCTGAGATCAATGAATACCGGTCTGAAAGCAAGACATCCCTCTGCAATCATCTCTGCCGAAGATTCTTCCGCATACCCAAAAGTAACCGCTCCGGTATCAGAAGGAGGTCTTGGCTTTGACTATAAATGGGATATGGGCTGGATGCACGATACTCTTGATTTCTTCCGCAGCTCCCCTATTTTCCGCAGCGGACTGTACAACAAACTGACTTTTTCCATGCTCTATTTCTACAATGAACGCTTCATAATGCCTTTGTCTCACGACGAAGTCGTTCACGGCAAAGCGTCTATTGCTCAGAAAATGCACGGAGATTATGAAGATAAATTCCCCCAGGCAAGGGTATTATATATGTATATGACCGCTCACCCCGGCAAAAAGCTCAACTTTATGGGCAATGAATTTGCACAGCTCCGGGAATGGGACGAAAAGCGCCAGCAGGACTGGGATATGCTCAGATATCCTGTTCATGATTCCTTCCGCCGCTATATACGTAAGCTCAATATGATCTATCTTAAATACAATGCGCTTCACTACGACTACGATCCGACAAATTTCATGTGGGAAGACTGCAATTCTTCCGAACGCTGCGTATATGCGATCAGAAGAAAAAGCAAGGACGGCGATATTCTTACAGTGCTTAATCTTTCCGACTGGTATCAGCCGGATTACACCGTAAAGATCGGCAGCAATTTCAAGGTAAAACTTCTGCTTGATTCCGACTGTCAGCTATACAACGGAAGAACTCCGGAGGGAAAAACATCTTTCCAGCCCCATGACGATATGATAACAATGGATATTCCGCCTTACTCCGGATTCATGTTCCTTCTTTCGCAGGATAACAGACAAGTTGGCAAAAATCGTGAAGCAAATTAAGAACCTGTCTTCATAAGATATGTGTGCAGATTTTCGAGCAAATTTTACCGATTACAAGGAAAAAAGTCGCAGGCATACTGACGTCCCTAAAGGGATTTCCGTTGGTCATATAGCAAGGATTTTTGACGCAGTAAGCAGCGAAATTTGCCGAAAAGATGTGCAAATTATCTTGTGAAGACAGGTTCTAAGGCAGCACCGTACAAAGCCGTCAGAATAGCTTTGTACGGTGCTGTTTTGTATTGGTCATCCCTCTACATCCTGGATATAAGTTTCCAGTTCCTCCACGTCATAGAACTCAACGCCTTCACGGAGCTGCTCACGGTCAAAATCGGGCAGAAGCGAAATGTTGAATTCAAGATAGCGGAACGGTCGTGAGCTTCCCCAGCAGAATACGGCAATTTTTCCGTTGTGCTCCCTGACGACATATAATGGATCGGGGTCTTCCTGAGCAGCAACCCCAAGTTTTGACTCGATCCGTTCCTGACGAACAGTCTGACTGAGAGTACAAATAATCAAAAAACCAGATACTGTTATCGCAGTCAGAATAATAAAATAAATACGCTTGTCAAAAATTTTATTCATAGACCCACTCCTTTACATTGCAGAAACGACAATGAAATTCCATGCATACATAATTCATGCCAACAGCATTGTGCGGTGTTGACATAAATATTATCGGATGAATTTTCTATAATTATACAAAATGACGTTTTTTTAAAAAAGTCCTTAACAAAAACAAATAAATGTGCTATAATTTATGATGTATATTTATATGTATTTTTATGAAAGGAGCGTCACTGCATTTTTTTGGAAATGCAGCGGCAAATTTCAGAATGGACGATAATAATTTCAACACGGAGTTTCCACAGACAGACGGCGCTGAGGAAATGAAACGACCGGAAGATCCGCCGCCGAAGAAAGGGGAAAAGAAGAAAAAAAAGCACAGTCTGCCTTTTCGTATCTTCAAAAAACTGATAGCCGTTATCGCAACGACTCTGCTTTCCCTGTTTCTTGTAATGATAATCACAGGAACTATAGTTGCAACGGCGCTGACGGTCTATGTGCTTGACTTCATGGACGACAGCAGCAGCATCACATTCCAGGCGCTTGAATCTGGCAGCGATACTTTCTTCTACGGTACTGAACTCGACGAGAACGGCAAAGAAAAAATCGTACAGCTCCACAGAGTAAAATCTACCGTTCAGCGTATCCCTGTCTCTATCGACAAGATACCGCAGCACGTCAGGGATGCCTTTGTTTACACCGAGGATGAACGTTTTTACGTTCACGACGGAGTTGACTATAAGCGAACTTTCTCGGCGTTCCTGAATATGTTCCTGCACTTCTACGATACAAATCAAGGCGGATCAACAATTACCCAGCAGCTTATCAAAAATCTTACCGGCGACGACGAACAATCGCCGCAGCGAAAGATACGTGAGATCTTTGCAGCTATGCAGCTGGAAAAAACTTACTCCAAAGACCAGATATTAGAGGAATATCTTAACTACATCAGCTTTGGCGGAGCAGTCAACGGCATTGAACTTGCCTGCATCAACTACTTCGGAAAAACTGTGGATCAGATAAGCATTCCGGAAGCAGCGGTGCTCGCCTCAATACCTAAAGATCCGGAAAAATACGGTCCTATGCAGTATTATCACGAGGATGAACTTAATCTGAAAAGTCCTCTGATAAGTGACGGACGTGCCAACAATACTGTCCGTCAGAAATATGTTCTGTACAAGCTCTATGAAAACGGCGCTATCACTTACGACGAGTATCAGGAATATCTCAATACTCCTATAATCTATACCGACTCGGAAGAATATCTGAAAGCTCATCCCGAAGATGCCGTCGAACAGCTTAAAAAAGAACAGGAAGCTTACTCCTGGGCTCTTGATGCGATCTATTTTGAAGCTATCGACTTCTTCATGAAAGAAATGAACATCGACTTTGATACGGCGCTCAAACGTATTAATACCGGCGGATACAAGATCTACTCCTACATCGACAACGATATGCAGAATTATGTTGAGGATAAATTCCTCAGCCTTGATAACTTCCTTTCATCCGACAGCGTAAGAAAATGGGTGGACATAAACGGCGACGGTGAAATAACCGATGACGAATCGCTCCCTCACGTTGCTTTCGTTGCTCTCAACTACGATGGTTCGATCAAGGCTACCGTAGGCAACTGGGGTGAAAAGACACACTCTCTCGTAACCAACTACGCCGTAAGGGATAAGCGTTCTATCGGTTCGACTATCAAGCCTATCTCAACCTACGGTCTGGCTCTCGAAACGGATCACATACACTGGGGTTCAGTTTATACCGACAAAAAAGTAATGGATGTAAACGGCAAACCCTGGCCTACAAACTACTCTACAGGCGGCGATATCAGCATTTCGGGTCAGACGAACTTCATCTACTACTTCCTACAGAAATCATACAACACCGTTCCGGCACAGCTTTGTCAGGAACTCACACCCCAGGCTGTCTATAAATTCTGTACTGAACAAATGGGTCTTGACCTTGACCCCATGGACGGTGAAGTTCTTCCTCCGCTGTCAGTCGGATCCTTGACATACGGCATTACCTTGCAGGATATGGTAAACGCTTACCTGCCGTACGGAAACGAGGGAAATTTCTGCGAAGCACATATTATTACAAAAATTGAGAACAGCAACGGCGACGTAATATATCAAAATGACGGAAATAAGCGTCAGGCAGTAAGTGATCAGACCGCATGGGTCATGAACCGTCTCCTGAAGAACGTAGTTGACAACGGTACAGGTACGGGCGCAAAGCTGAACAATAAAGTCGTATGCGGAAAAACCGGTACAAACGAAAACTGGTGGGATCTTACTTTCGTAGGTCTTACAAGAGATTTTGTAAGCGGAGTTACTATTGGCTACAAAGAATACAGAGACGATATGCAGCTTCCGAACTATATCCACTCGGCTGAAGTATGGAAGAATATTATCGGTGAATACGCAGATACCCACTTTACAAATACTCCGGCAGACTTCGATCCTGTACGAGGCGTAATTGAATCTCCATGGTGTACCGCTACCGGAAAAATTGCAGGACAAGGATGTCCAAGAAGTTCCCAGATGGGATACTGGAAAGAATCGAACGCTCCTTACTGCGACGGCGGTCATTATGTAGCCCCGCAGGAACCCGTATACACAAATCCCGATAACAACAGTCAGACGGGCGGCAGTGACGTCGGCGGGAATACAGGCGGCGGTGATGTCAGCGGAGGAGACACAGGCGGCGGCGATGTCGGCGGAGGAAATACAGGCGGCGGCGACGTCGGCGGAGGAAACACAGGCGGCGATGTCAGCGGAGGAAACACAGGCGGCGACGTCGGCGGAGGAAACACAGGCGGCGGCGACGTTGGCGGAGGAAACACAGGCGGCGATGTTGGCGGCGATCAGACTTGGTAAGGTGATATTTTGAATAAAATAAGACTCTGCTGTCCATGCCATTTCGGTCTGGAAAGCGTACTAAAATATGAAATACAGAAAATAGGCGGCACAGATCTTCGTGTCAGTGACGGAAAAATAAGTTTCAGCGGGGATGAAAATATCCTCGCACGGGCTAATCTCTGCCTTTCAACGGCAGAAAGAGTGTTCATTGAACTGACGGAATTCCGTGCATCTACCTTTGAAGATCTCTTTCAAGGCGTAAGAGCCGCAGAACTTGAACGATATATCGGCGAAAAAGACGCATTTCCCGTAAAGGGATATTCTCTCAATTCCACACTGCACAGTGTTCCGGACTGCCAGTCAATAGTAAAAAAAGCAGCGGCTGAACGCCTTAAATCAAAGTATGGTATCAGCTGGTTTGAAGAAACCGGAGCAACGGTGCAGATAAAATTCAGCATCCTGAAAGATGTTGTATCAATTTACCTTGATACAAGCGGCGTTGGACTGCACAAAAGAGGATACAGAAGAAATTCAAACGCCGCTCCTATTAAGGAGACACTTGCTGCCGGGATCGTTGATCTTGCCAGAGTACGTCCCGATACAGTGGTGTGCGATCCTTTCTGCGGCAGCGGAACGATCCTTATTGAAGCTGCATTCAAAGCATTGAAAATTGCTCCCGGTATCAACAGAAGATTCGCAGCCGAAAAATGGGAATGCTTCGATCAGAAGATCTGGCGTGAAGAGCGCAGCCGTGCGATCGACAACGTTGACCGCTCTGCAAAATTCCAGGGGTTCGGCGCAGATATAGATGATGCAGCCGTTGCCCTGACTCTCGACAATGCTCACAAGGCTGGAATAAAATCACGTCTTAAAATCGAACAGGCAGATATTACAAGTTTCCGTCAGCCGGAAAATTCCGTGGTGATCTGCAATCCGCCATACGGCGAAAGACTTCTGGAACTCCGGGAAGCTGAAAGTATTTACCGTAAAATGGGACGTGTCCTCGGCAGGGGCGGAGACAAACAAAGCTATATCATCTCTCCCCACGAACAATTTGAGCAATTTTTCGGTGCAGATGCATCAAAAAGACGCAAGCTCTACAACGGCATGATAAAATGTCAGCTTTATATGTATTTTTAGGAGGAATAAATGGATATCGTATTACTTATTATCGGAATAATCCTGATTATACTGATGCTGCTTATTCTTTCCGCATTAAGGCAAATGAGCAGAAATACCGCCAATACGGATATTGCACCTCAGCTTGAAGCTCTGAAAAAAGATACGGAAACATCCGGCAGACAACTGCGTGAGGAAGTCTCTGTCAGCATTAACAACAGCGTTAAAGCAATGGGAGATATGCTTGTCTCTGCGCAAAAAAATTCCGGAGATGCCGTAGAAAAGCAGCTTGGCATCCTGGAAAACAGATTCAGAACCCTTGAATCAAACAATGAAATAAAGCTTGAAGCCATACGTTCTTCCATGACAAAGCATCTCACTGGAATTCAGGAAGAGAACAGCAAAAAACTGGAAGCTATCCAGGCAACGGTCAATGAAAAGCTTGAAAACAAGATGAACGAATCTTTCCGGCTTGTCAGCGAACGTCTGGAACAGGTATACAAAGGACTCGGCGAAATGCAGAATATCGCTTCCGGCGTGGGTGATCTCAAAAAAGTTCTCTCCAATGTAAAAAATCGAGGAATACTCGGTGAAATACAGCTTGGTGCAATCCTTGGAGAGATCCTTGCACCGGAGCAGTATGACCGTGATACAGCCACGATACCCGGAAGCAGCAACCGTGTTGAATTTGCGGTAAAGCTTCCCGGAAACGGTGACGGATGCGTCTATCTCCCGATAGATTCCAAATTTCCGGGCGATACCTTTGAAGCGCTCCAGAATGCATACGAATCCGGCAGCACAGAAGCCATTGCCGCAGCGAAAAAGACTTTGCAGACCGCTCTAAAAAAATGCGCAAAGGATATACATGACAAGTACATAGAACCGCCCTACACCACCAATTTCGGAATTATGTTCCTGCCCTTTGAGGGATTGTACGCCGAAGTGGTAAACAGCGGAATGATTGAAATATTGCAGCGTGACTTCAACGTAAATGTCTGCGGTCCGTCTACCATGGCAGCAATGCTTAATTCTCTGCAAATGGGATTCCAGACACTGGCAATACAGAAAAAAAGCAGTCAGGTATGGGAGATACTTGGAGCAGTCAAATCCGAATTCCTCAAATTTTCAAAGGCACTTGAAGATACGCAGAAAAATATCAAGAAAGCCGAAGATGATCTGGAAAAACTGGTTGGAGTGCGTACAAGACAAATAAACAGAAAACTCAGCTCTGTTGAAGCGATGAATATACCGCTCTGCAATGAATCAGAAGAATAATACAAAAACCGCCCGGAAAATCCAGGGCGGTTTTACTGTATGTATATGGCGTCCCAAAGAGGAGTCGAACCTCCGGCCTGCTGCTTAGGAGGCAGCCGCTCTATCCTACTGAGCTATTGGGACAGCATAAATATTATATCACATCCCCACGCAAAATGCAACATCCTGAAAAATATTTTATTCTTTTATCTAAATACTGTCAGAATTAGTGAAAAATAATTCTGTTTTTTTTTAAAAAACCTTTTATTTTCTGAAAAAATGTGTTATAATAAGTAAGTAAATATATACATATAACACGGAGGCTGAAATGTCAAAAAAAACCTGTGTATTTTCACGCTGCACAAAAGAAAAATACCTCGCAGCTTTTCTTCTGGGTGCGCTGTGCCTGCTGCTGCCTTTGCTGCCGATAATGATTTCCAATCACGGATACTTCATTTACTGCGGAGATTATAATGCACAGCAGATACCGTTCTATAATATGGCTAACGATACCGTTCGGAGCGGCGGAACTTTCGGTTGGAACTGGCTTACCGATCTCGGATCGGATTTTATGACCTCCTATTCCTTTTACCTGTGGGGAAGCCCGTTTTTCTGGCTCTCTGCGGTTCTTCCGAGAGGACTCGTAACATTCTCCATGCCGGTTCTCCTGGCAATAAAACACGGTATGGCGTCCCTGACAGCGTATGCGTACATCCGGCGTTTCGTCCGCAGCAAGGATGCGGCGCTTATAGGAGGACTTCTATACGCCTGCTCCGGATTTCAGTGCTTTAATATTTTCTTTAACCATTTTCAGGACGTTACAGCTTTCTTCCCTCTCATGCTCATTGCAATGGAGGAAAATATAAATAACCGCAGAAAAGGTGTTTTTGCAGCTGCCGTAGCATTTATGGCTATCCTGAACTACTACTTTTTCTCAGGTCAGGCAGTATTTCTTGTACTGTACTATCTTATACGAATGGGTGCTTCCGATTTTAAAACCTCCTGGAAAAAATTCTTCGGTCTTGTCTTTGAGGCTGTTATCGGAGTTATGATCGCTGGCTTTATCCTTATACCGTCAGCTCTGGCTATCGTTACAAATCATCGTGTCGATAATTTTGCCTACGGAACCGATATGGTTCTCTACAATGATAATACCCTTATCCCGAGAATTATCCAGTCGTTCTTCATGCCTCCGGACACACCTGCAAGTCCAAATCTCTTCGCCTCGGACTATGAGAAATGGGCTTCTATCGGCGGATATCTTCCCCTCTTCTCAATGGCAGGAGTCGTCGCTTTCATCCGTGGACGGAAAAAACACTGGGCTGCAAAGCTCTCTGTCTGCTGCATTATCTTCGCATTCATTCCGTTTTTAAACAGCCTTTTCCAGGCTGTGAACTCCTACTACTACGCACGCTGGTTCTATATGCCCGTGCTGATATTCGCAATGATGACTGCCGTATCGCTGGACGATGCAGAATCTGATCTCCGCTTCGGCTGGAAATTCTGCGCCGCCGTCCTGGTAGCATTTGCTGTGATCGGATGTCTGCCTACAGTTGACGAAAATGAAAAGCGCCATTTCTTCCGGCTGCCTTCTGACCCTCTGTATTTCTGGATAGTAATAGCCGTAGCTGCCGTTTGTCTTGCCGGATCTGCGGTGATTTACACACTCAGGAAAAAAGGACGTCCTTTCATGAAGCTTGGCATCTGGATGACTGCCGCTGCCTCTGTACTGTGCATCTGCACCTCTGTGTACTACTGTGCCTCAACGGTAAAATATGCACGCCTCTATGTGGATTCCGCCGTGAAAGGCAAGGACGCTGTCTGTGAAAAGGTCAGTGAAGATAATTTCTTCCGAATCGACATTTCAGAAAACTGCGATAACTATTCCATGCTCTGGGGACTTCCGAATATGAGAGCGTTCCAAAGCGTTGTAAATACCTCGATCATGGATTTTTACCAGGATATCGGTCTTAACCGTGATGTTGCATCCCGTGCTGATCCGGATCACTATACATTGCGTGGACTCTTTTCCGTAAAATACTATTACAGGGATATCCGTTTTGCAGAGCCATATGAAAAACTTGGCGAGCTGTCATCGGAAATCTCTTCAAAGCAGAATTCCGACGAAAAGGATTTCAGCAATTCCGATATCACTCAGCTTCTTCCCGGCTTTGAGTACAAGGAATCAAACGATTATTTCGAGATCTACGAAAATACGCTGTATATTCCCATGGGATCAGGCTACGACACTTACATTTCTACAAAAGATGCCGAAAAGCAAAAGAATATCTGCCGTGAAAAACTTCTCATAGATACGCTTGTACTCAGCGATAAACAAATCGAAAAATACTCTGATATCCTTGAAAAATATGAACCGGAACACGAACTTACAAAAGATGACTACATCCGCATCTGTAAAGAAAAACAGGCGAACTCTTCATCTGAATTCCGTTACAGCCACTATGGATTCAGCTCCGAAATTACTCTTGATAAGCCGCAGCTCATATTTTTCAGCGTTCCTTACAGCAACGGATGGACAGCAGAAGTCAACGGAAAAAAAGCTGACGTTGAAAAAGTATCATACGGTTTTATGGCTGTCAGGGCAGATACAGGAACAAACGAGATCGTGTTCAGATACAGAACACCCGGTCTTACTTCCGGAACGATAGTAACTATCGTCGGAATCCTGCTCCTGACCGGCTACCTGATAATTAACCGGATCTTCTTTAAAAACGACGACGGAAACAGGCATACGCACTTCTACTGCTATGATTCCTTCAGCGAACCCGCCGCTTCACGGAAATACTGTGAAAATCTTCTTGGAAAGGATTGATATTATGGACAGAAACATGCATCTTGAAGAAAAGACCATTGAAAGTCATACAGTATATGAAGGACCTATATTTACCATAAACCACGACACAGTGGAACTTGAAAACGGCGGACGGGCAATCCGTGACGTACTGCTTCACAACGGCGGTGTCTGCGTCGTTCCGGTCACGGACAACAACGAAATATATATGGTTCGGCAATTCCGGTATCCGTTCGGTAAAGCAACTCTTGAAGTTCCTGCCGGAAAACTGGAAGCAGGTGAAGATCATTCCGACTGCGGACGGAGGGAACTCCTTGAAGAAACGGGATGTGTATGCAGCGAATATACCTATCTCGGAGAAATGTATCCGACTCCTGCATACAATAGTGAGATAACTCATATGTATCTTGCCCGTGGACTGAAATACAAGGAGCAGCATCTCGATGACGGAGAATTTCTTGATGTTGTGACCGTTCCTTTCGCCGAGGTCGTGAGAATGATAATGGATGGAGAGATAAAAGACGGAAAAACTCAGACGGCTATCCTGAAAGCAGCCCGAATACTTGATATTTGAGATCGGAAACAAAAACGACTCGCTCCGGAAGTGCTTCCGGAACGAGCCGTATTCTGAATTCATTTACATTTTCCTCGGTCAGATTTCCGTATCTTCACCGGAAACGCTTTCCTCTTCTTCTGCTTTCATTTCTGCAAGCTGCTTCTCATAGGATTCAATAATGCTTTCCTCCAGAAGCTTTCTGGCAGAAGATGAAATCGGGTGAACAATGTCTCTGAAAATGCCGTTTTCTTCCTTTCTGCTGGGCATAGCAACGAAGAGTCTTTCGTCTCCCTGAACGACTTTGATGTCATGAACGGCAATCATGTCATCCAGAGTAATTGAAACAACTGCTCTGAGACGACCGTCTGACAGGATCTTTCTGATTTTTACGTCAGTGATCTCCATACTCTTTAACCTCCTTGTTTTATAAATATTCTGTCCGCCTAACAAGACAGAACTTCAGCAAAAAGTGAGGGATAATAATATCCGTTATCACTTACTAATAATATATCACATAATTCTGTAAAATGCAAGAATTAATCTAAAAAATAAAAATTTACTGCGGGGCATACCCCTGAAATAAAAGAAAGGTTGCGATAATTTGAACAAAAATATTTTAAATGGAAAAAAACACATTCATTTCATCGGAATTGGAGGGTCTGGAATGTACCCTCTCGCTCAGATTCTTCATTCACAGGGATTCTTCCTTACAGGTTCTGACAACAATGAAACCGAGACCCTTGACGCAGTGCGTAAAATGGGAATCCCCGTTTTCATTGGTCAGAGAGCCGAAAATATTGAAGGCGCTGATCTTATAGTTCACACAGCAGCTATCATGGAAGATAATCCGGAGCTTATGGCTGCACGTCAGAGCGGAATCCCTGTCCTTGAAAGAGCTGATCTCCTTGGAATTGTAACATCATGGTATGACAATGCTGTATGCGTTACGGGAACTCACGGCAAAACCACCGTTACTTCTATGATAACGCAGATCTTTTTCACTGCCGGAATTGATCTTTCCGCCTATATTGGTGGAAAACTGCCATGTATCGGAGGAAGCGGTCTCGCAGGGAAAAGCGATATTCTGGTATGTGAATCCTGCGAATTTGAAGATCATTTTCTTAAACTTTCACCTGATATTTCTGTGATCCTTAATATTGACGCCGATCATCTTGACTACTTCGGAACACTGGAAAACATCAAGCAGTCATTCAGGAAATTTGCCGAAATGACTTCGAAGATCCTGATAGTTAACGGTTCAGACCCCAATACCGCCGACGCTCTGGAGGGAATAGACAGGAATATCATAACTTTCGGCAAAGACCGTTCCTGCAATTTCTACCCTGAAAATATAAAGCACGAAAACGGTCTGCTCACTACGTTTGATCTGATGAAAAACGGTACAAGACTTGGTAAGATAACCCTTCATATAGCCGGAATCCACAACGTTCTCAATGCTGTTGCCGCCGCCGCTGCCGCAGATTTCCTCGGTATAGGCTTCGATTCTGTTCAGAAAGGACTTGCAGACTTCCGTGGTGCAAAACGCAGATTTGAGAAGCTCGGTTATGAACAAGGAATAACTTTTGTGGACGATTACGCCCATCATCCCACTGAACTTGAGGCTGCTCTCAATGCCGCTATGGAGATGAATTTCAATCATGTATGGGCTGTTTTCCAGCCGTTTACGTTTTCAAGAACTAAACTTCTGCTTGATGATTTCGCCCGGGTTCTTCAGATTCCGGATCATGTGATTCTTACCGATATTATGGGAAGCCGTGAGAAAAACATATATGGTATATTCACACGCCATCTGGCAGAAAAAATTCCCGGATGCATATGGTTTCCACAGGACGAATCAGAAGAATGGACGGATGAACGGAAATATTTTAACTTTCAGCAAGTGTGCGATTATGTATGCAGTCATGCAAAAAGCGGTGATCTTGTTATCACTCTAGGATGCGGAGATGCTTACAAAATTGCAGGAATGATAATTAACCAATTAAAAAAATAATAAAGGAGGAGCATTATGCTTACAGATAAGGAAATCGAAGTTTTCAACTTTATAAAAAAGTGTCTCGGTGAGGGATATTCTCCATCGGTAAGAGAAATTATGGACTACATGGGATTCAAATCCACCTCAACGGCTCACAGATATATCGAAATTCTCTGTAACGAAGGACTTATCGAGAAGAAGGACAATCTCAACCGTACTCTGCGCCTGCCCAACAGCGGCTGCGCCTCTGTTCCGATCATAGGAACAGTTACAGCCGGACAGCCTATTACAGCTATTGAAGATATCACAGGATATGTCGGATTTGAAACGACACGGTGTGATCCAAGCGAACTCTTCGCCCTGACGATCAGGGGGGAAAGCATGATAAACGCCGGCATTCTGGACGGTGATATAGTTATCGTACAACGCTGTTCCTACGCTGAAAACGGTGATATCGTCGTTGCCTTTATCGACAGAAGCGACGCCACTGTCAAGCGGTTCTATAAAGAAAACGGGCACTTCCGTCTCCAGCCTGAAAATGATACCATGGAACCTATCATCGTTGATGAAGTGGAGATCCTTGGAAAAGTTATCGGACTTAAAAGATATTACTAAAAGTTTTCCAATTTTAGGCGAAAAATATAATTCCCGGAGAATTATCAAAAAATATCTGAAAAACTATTTCAAAATGAAAGAAAATGTTGTATAATATAGAACGGAGCAATTATGCCCGGAAAGGAAAAGACAAAAATGCTTAATGATGTAAAAGTTATTATATGCGGCAAGGAGTACAAACTTAAGACATCTGAGTCGCCCAACTACGTATTCTCTCTTGGAAGAGCACTTGAAGCAAAGATAAATGAGATAATCAACTCCGGCAGCGGATCTTCTCCCTACGGAGCTTCCATAATGGTAGCTCTCAGCCTTCTTGACGATCTCAACAAAGCTAATCAAAAGCTTGACAGCGTCAGAAATCAGACAAAGGAATATGTTGACGAGGCTGGAAAATCAAGGATAGAACGTGATTCTGCACAGAAAGAAATAGAAGTGCTCAAATCAAAGATCGTACAGCTTGAAAATATGGTTAAACTTAAACAACTCAAGGACAGCATCTGATGACATCATCTGAGATCCTCGCCCCTGCCGGAAGTCCGGAAGCTCTTAAAGCTGCCCTGCGCACCGGAGCAAATGCAGTCTATGTCGGAGGCAGACGTTTTTCCGCCCGAAACAGTCAGGCTGCCGGTCTTGACAATGAAGAGCTGAAAGAAGCATCACGCCTTTGCCACCTGTACGGAGCAAAGCTCAACATAGCGGTAAATACGGTTATTACCGACGAAGAAGCTGAGGAATTCTGCAATTTTATAAAATTTGCAGCTTCTATCGGCACAGATGCATTTATTGTCCAGGACTGGGGCTGTCTTGAACTCATAAAAACCACTGTCCCCGACGCCGTTATTCACGGCTCGACGCAAATGTCCGTTCATACTGCTGCCGGTGCTGAATTACTAGGGAAACTGGGCTTTTCAC
The DNA here is from genome assembly GCA_021769725.1 of Oscillospiraceae bacterium. GTDB lineage: Bacteria > Bacillota > Clostridia > Oscillospirales > Ruminococcaceae > Ruminococcus. Next base: position 61,230 of record JAETSI010000007.1, read on the forward strand.
GTGTCGTTCCAGCCAGAGAACTAGACAGAAATACTATTAAAAAAATCTGTTCCCAAAACATTGAAACAGAAATTTTTGTCCACGGTGCGCTTTGTATGTCCGTATCCGGTCAGTGCTATATGTCGGCAATGATGGGCGGACGTTCTGCCAATCGTGGATGCTGCGGTCAGGCGTGCCGGCTGCCGTTTTCTGCGGTCGGAAATAAAAATTTCTGCGCTCTGTCACTGAAAGATCTTTCCCTGCTGCGTAATGCACGGGAACTTGAATCCATAGGTGTGGATTCATTCAAGATAGAGGGCAGGATGAAGCGTCCGGAATATGTTGCGGCTGCCGTATCGGAGTTGAAAAAATCGCTCGGCGGTCAGAATCCCGATATGCAGCTTCTGAAAGATATATTCTCACGCAGCGGATTTACAGACGGCTATTTTTCGGGAAACAGAACCGATATGTTCGGCAGGCGTGAAAAAGACGACGTTGTTTCTGCACGCACTGTCATCCCGAAACTTCATGAGCTTTACCGCTCTGAACGTCAGATACACGGGGTAAGATTCCATGCGGAAATACGGAAGAATATGCCTGTTGCCGTAACTGCCCGCTGCTCAGGCATCGTGATACAGGTACAAGGAGATATTCCGGAAATTGCACAAAACCGTCCCACCGATAATGAAATGGTCAGAAAACAGCTTTCAAGGCTTGGAGATACGGTTTTCTTTGCGGAAGATGTAACTTCCGATATAGACTGCGGTCTTATCGTCACTGCCGGAAAGCTCAATGAAATACGTCGGAAGCTTACAGAAAAGCTCACCGAACTTGTAATAAGGAAAAATACGTCTGTTTTCAGCATAACAGACAATATGCCGGTTCTGCCGGAGAAAAGAACATATGCCGCTGCAGCTCCCATGCCTGTACGGACATTCTGCCGCAGTACAGAGCAGATCGAAGCGGCAGCGGAACTATCGGAATATGTCATTGTTCCGATTGAACTGATAAACGAAAATATTATTTCTACAGTCGGAACTGAGAAGCTTATCATTTCACCGCCGAGACTTATTTCCAGCGAAGAAAAACTGATTTCCCGGCTTGTCAGGCTCAAAGAAGCCGGACTTTTCCGGCTGTTCTGCCATACTCCCGATTCAATAGCTATAGGCAAAAAGCTCGGCTTTAAACTCCATGGAAGCAGCACTCTTAACATCTGTAATTCATATGCCGCTGAAAAAATGAGGGAACTCGGTCTGGAGGACTGTGTTTTCTCTGTTGAAACAAAAATCTCACGGCTCGAAAACATAAAGACGGATCTTCCGCTGGGAATCGTTGTATACGGTCATCTGCCGCTTATGCTTACCAGAAATTGTCCCATAAAAAATGAAACCGGATGCTCCGGATGCACAGGTCAGCTTACCGACCGCATGGGAAAACAGTTTCCTGTGATATGCTCAAAGGATTATTCGGAGATTCTTAATCCGGATGTCCTGTTTATGGCTGACAAAAAGCTTCCGGATATGATCCGTTTCGGAATCATAATGCTGACACATGAAAACAAGGAACAGACACGTCTTGCAATATCCGGCAGAATTCCGGACGAAAAATTTACACGTGGTCTGTATTACAGAGGGATATAATATGAAGCTGACGTTTAAGAAACTAAAAGAAAAAGCCATAATCCCCTGCCGGGCAACTCCGGGCAGCGCTGGTATGGATATATTTGCCTGCATTGACGAACCCGTCACGCTGGCTCCTGGGGAAATAAAAACTATCCCTGTCGGAATAACTGCCGAACCTGACGAAAACGATGTAGCTTTGCTGATTTACCCACGCTCCGGACTATCGTCCGGATTTGGTATTTCCCTTGTCAACTGCGTTGGCGTAGTTGACAGCGACTACCGTGGAGAATGGCAGATACCGCTTATAAATCACGGCAGTGCAGCCTTTACCGTAGAACACGGAATGAGGATCGCACAGCTGATCCCCACAAGAATACTCATTCCTGAAATTCAGGTCAGCGAATTACTCTCAGATACAGAACGAGGAGAAAGCGGCTTCGGATCAACAGGAATCAAATAAAAAGAACGGAGACTGAAAATGAAAAAAACACTTTATATGCTGCTGCTTATCATCACAGCGATCGTCAGCGGCAGTCTTATCGGAAAGGCGGCCAAAGGCTCTTTAAAATGGCTTGGCTACTCAAAGACTTTCTCATTCCTGCGTGACGGAAACATCATTGATACCGAAGTATTCAAACTGAATTTCGGATTTTACATAAGCATAAATATTGCGCAGATACTCTGCATACTTGTGGCAATTTTCGTTTACTACAAATCAGCATCAAAGCTTTTCACAAAGTAACAATTTTTTGCGTGCAGGACATTACAGATACTATAGCGATCTCCCAAAATCGCTATAAAAGACAAAAACCGCAGCTTAGAGCCTGCTCAGTATCTTATGCAGATATCCGCTGCGGTCATATATATTTTAAGGAGCATAAAAATGTTTACAAAAGATATTGGTATTGATCTGGGTACGGCAAATACCCTCGTTTACGTCCGCGGCAAGGGAATCATAATCAGAGAACCGTCTGTCGTGGCAGTAAACACAAGAACCGACAAATGCCGCTATGTAGGCAAAGAAGCAAAAGACGTCATCGGCAGATCTCCGGGTTCCATTGTAGCCGTGAGACCTCTTAAAGACGGCGTTATAGCAGATTTTGACATTGCTACTACCATGCTTCAGGAATTCATAAAAAAGGCTCTCCGGGGAACACTTTTTACAAAGGCAAATGTCATCATATGCATACCCTCGGGCGTTACCGCAGTTGAAAGACGTGCCGTCCGGGAATCCTGCAAAAAAGCCGGCGCAAACAATGTTCTTATCATCGAAGAACCTATGGCTGCGGCTATCGGTGCAGGACTTCCGACCAACGAACCTGCCGGCAGCATGATCGTCGATATCGGAGGCGGCACGAGCGAAGTAGCTGTTATTTCTCTTGGAGGCATCGTTGCTGCACGCTCTGTGAGATGTGCCGGAGATGAATTCGACAACGCCATAATCAACTATATCAAGAAGAAATATAATCTCCTTATCGGCGAAAGATCAGCAGAAAACGTCAAACTTGAAATAGGTTCTGCTTTCCCGAGCGAAAAGGAAGAGTCAATGGAAATAAAGGGAAGAAATCTTCTTAACGGACTTCCTGAAAATATCACCGTAAATTCTGCGGAAATACGTGATGCTCTTGTAGAACCGCTTTATCGTGTTATTGATGCCATAAAGTCTACACTGGAGGAAACTCCTCCGGAACTTTCTGCGGATATTATCGACCACGGCATTACTCTTGCCGGCGGCGGCGCTCTTCTCCGTGGACTTGACAAGCTCATTAACAGGGAAACGGGTATGCCGGTATATATTGCCGAATATCCTCTTGACTGCGTGGCAGAAGGTACGGGTAGAATTCTTGAAAACATAAACGATTATCAAGACGCTCTCACCGAAAACGTCAAATATTATTAAGGAGGAAGCTCCATGCGTGACTTTTTAAAAAGCACCAGATTCAAGATCCTCCTTGCTTTTCTTGCTTTTCTGATAGGTATAATGATCTATGCCGTAACAAAAGGCGGATATTCGCTCTCCGGAGCATCCTTTATCCAGACTCTCACTAAACCGTTCCGCTCATTTTCAAACAGCATCGGAATGAAAATAGAAGGAAACCTTGATAAAGTTACCAAAGCCGATGAGTATTACGAGGAAAACAAACGGCTGAAAGCTCAGATAGGAGAACTTAACAAACAGCTTACCGAATACGACGCTCTCAAGGCTGAAGTTGAAGAACTGCGCAAGTTTGTAAGCATAAAAGAGGAACATAAGGATTATGTTCTCAGCGTTCCATGCGATGTTATAGGTTATACTGCAAATGATCCTTTCAAGTCCTTTACAATAAATAAAGGAAAGGCTGACGGGATCAAGCCGAACTGCCCCGTTGCTACGGCAGAGGGAATTGTAGGAATTACCATAGAAGTATCGGAACACGTTTCCACCGTCAGAACGATACTTTCTCCCGATCTTTCAATAGCCGCCGTCTGCTCCGCCTCCCTTGCGGATTCAGGTATCATCGAGGGAGATATTCTTGCGGCGGAAGAAGGCTGTACCAAGCTTTCACACGTCAGCACGGAAAATAAGATCAAGCCTGGCTCAATGATGATAACTTCCGGCAGAAGCGGACTTTTCCCCAAGGACTACAATATAGGCATCGTCCGTGAAATGAAGTACGATGTCAGCGGACTATCAATGTGCTCGGTAATCGAACCGTGTACGGATATTACCAGACTTACTTCCGTTATCGTTATCACTGATTTTGACGGTAAGAAGGAGGATACGGAATGAGACTGCGGACTACACGTGAAAAGCGTATTTTATATGTCAAGGTAACTCTGCGGTGGATCGTATACTACCTCCTGATATTTATAGGGTATATCTATATGACGACGGGAACATGGCGCAAACCTGTGATTCTCCTGCCGCTTGCACTTGCCATAGCAGTTAATAACAATCAATACGGTTCGGTAGTAACCGGAGCTGTCTGCGGATTCCTCATTGACATTGCCTGCGGAAAACTTTTCGGCTACAACGCTGTGATCCTTGCTTTCTTCTGTATCGTTATCTCGCTTCTTTTCGAGTTCTATCTCAAAAACAGATTCGTCAATTATATGATATTTACAGCAGCAGCTTCATTTATACAGTGCTGGCTTGATTATAAGTTTTACTATAAGATGTGGAAATATGAAAACGTTCACCGGATATTTACAAGATATACGCTTAGAATATGGATATATACAATGATTTCTGCCGTTATAGCATATCTGCTGATAAAACTGGTCAATCGTCTCCTTATGCCAAGAAAGCATCTCAGTTTCGACGAGGTTATCACTGAAAAATCACAGCAGAAACCTTAAAAGGAGAATTTATACTCGCCTCTGTTGCAAAATGTTCAAAGAATGCTGAACAGAAATTTTGTATGTCAAGGCGAAGGAGGAAAGCATACTGTCGTATGGTGACGACGACAACGCAGGCAGACGAAATTTATGTCAGCATTATTGAATATTTTGTAACAGAGGTGAGTATATGAAAGGAATAACAGAAAATCTGAAATCTGGACTGATCGTCCTGTTGGTGATCTCTCTGACTATCTTCAGCGGTCTGAGATTAATGGAAATACAGGTGGTCGGCGACAAAAATATAAAAAGTCCGGAAACTCAGTCCAGCGACACACGCTATTATATACGCAATGTTAAAGCAACCCGTGGTGAGATCATGGACTACAGCGGCAACGTCCTTGTTACAAACGATTCACGTGTTGATCTTGTACTGAAAAAAGCGTTCTTTCCGGAAGAACTCCAGGAGGGAAACAAGGCGCTCCTTGGCATTTACAGCGGTCTTAAAGAACACGGTTATGAATTTGAGGAAAGTCTCCCAATTACCAGAACTTCCCCCTATGTTTTCACCTCTGATGATACCGGAGAACTGATCTCCGAACTTAATCTTAACGTCTATGCCACTGCCGAAAACTGCATAGACAAACTTATCTCCGACTACCAGATAAGCGAAAATTACACGGAAGAAGAAAAACGTATCATTGCCGGAATGCGGTATGAAATGATAGTCAAAGACTTTTCCTATGAATTTGACCTTACTCTGGCAGAAGATGTTGACCCGGATACCGTGATAGATATGAAAGAACTCAGCAACTTCTACAAAGGTGTAGAAGCAGTGGAAGTTTCTGAACGCCGGATAGAACGAGGAGATATACTTCCACATGAAATCGGTACCGTAGGCCCTATCTACGCTGACGAATATGAAGAACTCCAGTCACAGGGATATATGCTCAACGATATACTGGGAAAAAGCGGTATTGAAAAGGTAATGGAAAAAGAACTGCGAGGAGTCAACGGTGAAGAAAAGGTCGTTTTCCGTGACGATTCGGTTGTTGATGTCCAGACCATAACCCACACTGAAACGGGTGCTTCAGTAAAACTTACAGTTGACGGAAATTTTCAGCTTAAACTCCAAGGGATTCTTGACAAATTCATTGAAAACTTCCCGTCTATCAATCCCAAACCGAATATTCTTAACGGAAAATGCGGCGCAATAGCAGTTATCGACGTAAAAACCGGAGCTGTAAGAGGTGAGGTCACTGCGCCGACATACAATCTCAAGGACTACCTTGAAAATTACGAATATTTCCTCAATACGGAAAATTCTCCGCTGGTAAACCGCTGTACCTATGGTCTTTACCGTCCCGGTTCTACTTTTAAAACAATCACTGCAACAGCCGGTCTTAACGAAGGCATAATAAACGGTGAGACGACGTTCAACTGCCATCAAGGCTATACGTTCTTCGGCAGTCCGTACCAATGTACCGGAACACACGATGATATATCAGTAAGACACGCTATTGAAGTTTCGTGTAATATCTTTTTTTACGAGCTTTCACGTCAGCTTGGTATTGACAAGATAACTCAGTATTCGGAGCTTTATGGACTTGGTTCTTCTACCGGAATAGAAACCGGCGACGCACCAGGATATCTCTGCAACCCGGAAACTTTTGCCGAAAACGGTATCCCTTGGTATATCGGTTACGTTATCCAGGCAGGTATCGGCAACCAGGACTGCGGTATGACGCCGCTGCAAATGGCAGTGGTGGCCTCAACTATCGCAAACCGTGGGGTAAGATACAAACCATATCTTGTAGACAGTCTCTACGAATACGGCACCGGTGATCTTATTTCCAAAACACAGCCGACTATCGCCGAAAAAATAAATCTCAACTATGACTACGTCTATGATTATATCATTGGCGGAATGGTGGATGCATCAAAGAATATGCCTGCACAGTATTCTATCAGCGATCTTGGATTTGACGTTGCTATCAAAACCGGTACTCCCCAGGTTGGAGCGGATACAAACGACCAGAATTCTTTCTTCATCGGTTTTGCTCCGGCAGATAATCCAGAAGTTGCTTTTGCAGGAGTTATTGAACACGGCGAATATTCAAAGTATATGATACGTGATATTCTCCTGGCATATCAGGAATGCTACGGTCTTAACGGCGTACCGCCAAAGAGTCAGAAGCTTCCTGAAGAAGTCCGTCCGGTGCTTACAACTACTTCCGCCTCCGCTACAAGTACAACAGCATCCGGCAGTACGACAACAACTACTGCCTCTGCTTCGGCAGCATCATCGACAGAAACTTCCACAGCATCGCAGACAGAACCTGTTTGGACAGTTCCTCCGTCAGTTACTGCCGCTGCTGTAACTACGCAGCCTGCCGACGTTCCGCCGGCAACAGCGGTTATACCTGAACCGACAGTTCCTCCTGTGACAGCCACAACTCCTCCGGATACACCTACCGCTCCGGATGTTCCGCCGGATAATCAGACAGAATGAAAAAAATCCTGTTCAATTTTCAAATGTTGAACAGGATTTTCGTATAATTTTACCTCTGCTGTCAATAATAAGCTTGGAGGTGTTATATGTGAAAGACAATAACATGAAAAAAGGCTCAAAGGGCTTTTATGCGGCTCTGGGAATAAGTGCGGTAATGATCGGTTCAGCTTGCTTTTTTGCCTACGATCAAGGTGAAAAGCTTAAAGAGAAACCGGTAGACGAAATAATATCTGTTCCCGAAGCTGCTGTTGACCGCAAATCCACAGGAATACCCAAGACCACAACGGCAGCAGTGACTACAGCGCCGCCGGTTTATACTACTGCTCAGCCTATCGTTACAACTATTACTGTTACACAGCCCGTTCCAAGGGAAACACTGCCGGCAGCAGAGATCATCATTTCTGATCCGCCCGAACCTGTACAGGAAGCCGGAGCAGATATTCCCGAATCGCCTGAAGCCGAGTTGGTCGGAACTGTAAAACTTGAAAATGTAAAACCGCCTCTTGCCGATACCGGAAATATACTCAATCCATTCAGCGGAAGCGAACTGGTTAAAAACGAGACTACAGGTTCATGGCAGACTCACAACGGCGTTGATTACGCTGCCGAAGTAGGAGCAGAAGTCTGCGCCATTTCTTCCGGTGAGATCACCGAAATCAAAACCGATCCTCTCTGGGGAGTGACCGTCACTGTAAATCATCATAACGGCTATATTTCAAAGTACTGCGGTATGGGAACTGAACTTTCCGTTCAGCAGGGAGATACTGTTGCAAGCGGATCGGTTCTGGGTGTTGTAGGGCAGACAGCCGATATAGAAAGCGCTGTCCCTCCTCATCTTCATATCGAACTGCGTCGCAACGGTGAACTGATTGATCCGAATTCAGTGCTTTCCGGCTGATAATGACGCAAAAAAATGGCGGTCATACCACTGCATGACCGCCTGATTTTATACTAAACGCTATTGCAAATTGCGAAATAGTGTTTAGTCCACACCGCACAAAGATTGTGCGGCAGATGCGAAGTCAGATTTTTCGTCAGATTGCATAAATTTGACGCAGCAATACTGTCGTATTGCAAGGAAATTTTGTGTGACACCCCGAGGTTGCTCCCTACGGGCGTATGACGGAAAATATGTACCCCAATGGTACGGGTTGCCAGCGGCAACCTCTCACGAAATGAGAAGCGCCGACCGAACCGACAGGTGAGACTCACTTCCTTCGGGCGCAGCAAATGATGTGCAAAGCCGTCAGGCGTGCTTTGTGCGGTGTTGCCTTTAGTATATATTAATTAGTCAATATATCCAATGAAAGCTTTCTCGAATCAACATCGAAATACTGATCAACAACTGCTACATATTCACGGAAGCATATCTTTCCGTTAAACAACATAACATCGCCCTCATCAGGAATACCTACATCTTCCAGCTGCGCATCAGTAAGTGAACTGAGAAGTACTGTATTTTCCTTTTCTACGATAAAGAGCTTGCTGCCATAATCATCAAGATGTTCGTCATTGAAAATCTCATACGCATCGCTGTTAAAATCGCTGAAATAGATACGTGCATCTTTTTTTGCCTCAAGCTCATCAATAAGCTTTGAAGATGGATTAAGAACATAATATCTGCCGCCTGATTCCCTGCCTATTCCAAAAATCTTCAGCTGTTCATCATTAAGGCTGTCAAGCTTTACTACATCTACGTCAGAAGCAGTCTGTCCGATCTGTTTTCTGAGCGAAACAGCAACTTCATCCAGAACAAGCTTCTCATCGTAAGTATAGCCCAGTTTTTTCAGGTTATCCTCACTGAGATGGATAAGAATATTATCTGAAATGCCGTTGAGCTGCTCTGTAGTTTCGCTGCGGCTCTGGGTGATCCATTGAATATCAACATTTTCGCTTATAGGTCTTTCGACATGGATCCGACGCTCCATATTTTTAAGTTTGAATGTAACGTAGGGATATTTCAGGTCGGCATAATTCGGTTCAACATAAACTGCCGTACTTCCTTTGGAACTGTCAACGGTATTTACAACACGATAGCGATATTTTCCTGAAGACGAAAATCCTCTTGCGATCTCCGTCTCCTTGACCGGCGTTACAAAAAAAGATGTAAACAAAAAATATCCCAGTGCTCCAAAAATGTAGAGCAGTAAAGTAACAGTTCCGAGAGCCGTCTTTATTCCCTCACCTGCGCCGGACAGCAGCAGTATCGCCACTCCGGTTAAGATAATCGGAAGAATAAGTCCCCATTCTCCGAAATAAAGCAGCACTACCGGAAGCATTGCCGGCAGAATTATGAAGCTTGAAATCCTTGTAACGATCTGTTTGCGAGTATAAAGCATTATCACGACAGCAAGCACTGAAACTGCAATGGTTATCAGACATAGTGAAACCTTTGCATGAATATATATATCATAAAACAATGACAAATAGCAAAGCCGGCACACTCCATAAGTATATATAAGCCCCAGAAATGCCACAACCCTTTTAGTCCAGACATTTTCAAAAAAACTTTTCATTTTTACCTCCGATGAAATCAGACTTTTCCGTTTTTGACCGGTACATCTAATTATATCATTTTTTGTTTCAAGATACAAGCTTTTCCGGAAATTTTTCTGAAAAATTCCGCATTTTTATATATAAACACGAATCGGACTTCATTTACTTTACAAATTATGTCAAATGGAGTATAATTAAAGCAAGTATCAACAACTTAAGTGGGGACTCTGTCCCCACTCCCCTGCAATTAAATACAAGATCTCATTTTTAAATTGAAAGGCATCAAATATGAAATCACACTTTTTTTATCCGGCAAGAATAATTTTTTCTGTTCTTGCTGTTATATGCATGATAATGATATTCCGTTTTTCATGTGAAGATTCTGAAAGATCATCAGAAACAAGCGCTAAAATAACTAAAACTGCCGTTCATATCGCAGTAAACAACTATGATAAACTGCCAAAAGAAAAGCAGATGTCCATTTTAGACAAAGCGACCTTTGTCATACGGAAATCCGCTCATTTCTCTCTGTATGCCCTGCTCGGATTCATGGTCTCAATGGCGGCAGGACGCAGAAAGCTTTTCAGTCTGGTCTCGGCAGGAGTGATTGTATTCTGTTTTTTGTATGCACTTTCCGATGAAATACATCAGTATTTTGTTCCCGGACGCTCATGTGAATTCCGTGATATGATGATCGACACTTCCGGTGCTCTCACAGGAATGCTTATATCTCTGCTGATTCTTTTTATGCTGCAAAAGTTTTCAGGAAATAAATTATCTGAAACCCAAAAATTATAACTTTACATAAATTGAAACAGGGAATGCACCGATGCATTCCCTGTTTTGATTTTCGTGTCTTAATTAGTGCATTCCGCCCTTGAAGAAGAAGTTATCCTGAATGATGAGGGAACATCCGCCAAGGAAGTTATTTTTTCCTTCAAGCTTGCTGAGAACAATCCTGTCGGCGATATCCTCACTGACCAGACGTATCATCTCTCTCTTTACGTAATCAAACTGCTTTTCGTTAAGTTTGAAATTATGCAGGACTATCTTCTTTGCAAAATGGCTGATTGCCAGATTATTAAGAAGAACAGTGTACTTGGAAATAATATCGTCAACCAAGGACTTGACAGGTTCTTCGCCTCTCATCAGCGCCATAAAGACATTCTCCACGGTAATATTATTTTTGTCTCCGTCCGTAAGTTCGTAAAGTACGGGCGTTTTATCCTTTGAGTAGATCTCGTAAAAGGCGTTCAGCATAGCGGTTCTTGAAAGTTCAGCCTTTACTGAACCGTTAGGATATCCTTCATACTGCCTTCCATTCGGACAAACGATATACTTTTCAATCATGGAAGTATAGGAATAATAATCGCTTGAAAGTTCGTTTTTGTTGATAATGGCAAGATTTACCTGATTGCCGTTATGGATAAATACAGTATTTGTCTGATATCCGTTCTGTACACGGTAATCATTGCTTGCCAGAGCCATAAGTCCAATAGCGTTTCCGCAGTGGATGTCAATATCAAGACCACTTGACAGCTTATCTATAAAGTTTGTAAAGTCAAGAACGCCGTCCTTATAGAAGATTTTAAGCTTGCCCCACATTGACGGAACAACACCCACGCCAAGACCAAGGATCTTATCCTCTGTCAGGCAGCTGTTTTCTACCATTTCATTGCTTGTTTTGATTATGTAATTTATAATGTCCTTACTGGTTGTCCTTTCGTCAATAATCATGCTTGCCTTATCAAGGACTTCGGAATTAAGATTTGTAAGTCCGACGCTTACTTCCTTTTCGTCTACAGTTGCACCTAATGCAAAGCGGCTGTTAACATTGATGTCAATAAGAATCTTACGTCTGCCCTTCTGAAGCTTTTCGGTATTAACGGGTGCTTCGCCTATCTCTACGAGAACGCCTTCTTCGATCATTTCGTTTGTAATGATCGTTACAGCAGCTCTTGTAATCTCAAGGGCGCTGGCAACGTCAACTCTGGAAATGGGGCCTGATTCTCTTATAACACGAAGAATCTGCATTCTGTTGCGTCTTTTCAGATCAAGTTTGCTGATACCTCTTTTTTCCATTTCATACAACTCCTTTTCTATTAATAAAATCAATATTTCTGTTTGGTAAATCAATTAGATTACTACACATATATATTATAACACATTCTTGCTAAAATTCAAACCTTTAAAGAAATATTTTTTTAAAATCAGCATTTTTAACAAAGTCTTGCCATTACATTTGTTAAATATTCCGTAAAACTAACTGCTGCCGGCAAAGTAATTACTGATAAAACAGTTCCGGCTGTAAAAATTTCCGATGAATACAGCGAATTTTTTCCGTATCTTATGCATTGAAGTGTACACATAGCAGCCGGAGGAGCGGCAGAATAATCAGTCTCAGGGCAGAGATATAGTATATCCTTGGCTTTTTCAGCAGTTTCAGTACGCTCGTATCAGCCATGGTCACTCCGGAAACAATCATAGCAAGCGGTGTGTTCAGATCGGAAATAAAATCAAGAGCCTTAGTCGGAACATCCGGTATTCTTATGCGGCAAAAGAAGCATATAAGTCCCAGAGCAATGGAGATTATCGTAGGCGAATAAAACACCTTTATCACCTTGTTCAGACTGCGTTCGCCGGATATAAGAATTATGCCATGCGTCCATACTGCAATGTTGAAAACAGTGATAAAAGCTGTAAGATAAAATACTCCTTCCATGCCGAAAAGTGAATGCAGCAATGGTATTCCCATAAAACCGCAGTTTGAATATATTGCTGAAAATCGCTCTATGTCAATTTCCCTGCCATCTTTCCGATGAATAAGGATATACGCTCCTGCTGCCGTCACAAGGATCGCTCCCACGGACAGTACGAATGTAATCAGCAGATTACGTACAAGTTCCGGCTTATAGTCGGTCTGATATGACATGAAGATCATCACTGGATTGACCACCTGAAGCACCAGTTTTGAAAGATCTTTGTTTGCATTTTTGCCTATGATGCCTGTTTTAGAGCAGAGAATACCTACAGTAATAAGTATAAGCATTATAATGGTTTGTTTAAGTATTGTAAATGCCAAAAAATCATCTCCCGAAGTATGAGTTGCCGCAAAAAGTCCGGAGCTTATTCACTCCGGACAATGATAATCAATATTCTTCAATCAGCTGTTCGGGAGTCATTTCAATGACCTTCCAGCCTTCTTTTTTAAGTTTGACAACGCACACGGTATAGCTTGGAGCAGTATCACTGCCCTCCTTGTCAAAAGTTATTTTGAATTCATAGCCTTTAGTGCAGTGATAATTTTGTACGCCGTATTTTGTCTTAAAGTAATTTGAAGCCGAATTTACAGCTTCAGTGCTGAGTCTGCCGGTACTTTCCACTTTTTCGAATTTAAGCTTGCCGCCGCTGAATTCCTCTTCCTTGACCGACCTGTAATTTGAAACATCGTCATCCCAGCTTTTAACGCTCGAATGTTTTCCGACATAGGTGGCATCCTTTATATTTTTTATGTATTCATCGGGATAAACATACGAAAAATAGGTCTTTCCGCCTTTTTCTTTAGTAAGCGACTTTGCAAATCTCTTTGCTGCGTGTTTCGGAGATCCGACAGCCAGAAGAACGATCAGTCCGAGAATAAGGATAAGCACGACAATGCCCGTCCATTCGATAAAGCTTTCTCTTTTAAGTACGTTTTTCAGACCTTTTTCCTTTATTGTATTTTCAGCAGAATCCGTACAGCTGCATACACCGCCCTTTGGTATTTCTTTTCCGCATTTTTTACATTTTGCCATAAAAGCAGACCTCCGTTTTATATCAGTATTAACATTCTACCACATATCCCTCCGTTTGTCAAGAATCAATTTTCCTTTTGGGAATCCAGTTATTATCTTACTTGACAATAACTTACTTCCATGATATAATATATTATTATATTTCCGAGTGGTGATGACATTGAAAAGTATTTCTGCAAAGACAATTCTCCAGAAAAACCGGACGTCTGACTGGTTCGGGAATGACTATAATATGAATCTTTACCGTGGATGCTGTCACGGATGCATCTACTGCGACAGCCGGAGCGACTGCTATCATGTGCAGGATTTCGACACCGTACGTATAAAGGAAAACGCCCTTATCATTCTTCGTGACGAACTCCGCCGGAAAGTACGGACAGGAGTAATAGGTACCGGATCTATGAGCGACCCATACAATTCCTTTGAGAATGAACAGCTCCTCACCCGTCATGCTCTTGAACTTATAAGCGCATATAATTTCGGCGTGACCGTGATTACAAAAAGTACGCTGATAACACGTGATACCGATGTTTACAAGGAAATCGCCGAGCATTCGCCCGTTCTTTGCAAGATGACGATCACCACTGCCGATGATGATCTTTCACGGATAATCGAACCCCATGTTTCTACTGCCTCGGAACGCTTTGATGCACTTGCAAAAATGTCTGACTCCGGTATTTTTACAGGAATAACCATGATGCCTGTATTGCCGTTCATCGAAGATACGGAAGAAAATATCCGTACTGTAATCCGCCGTGCCCATGAATGCGGCGTGAAGTGTATCTATCCTTTTTTCGGCGTGACCCTGAGAGAAAATCAGCGTGAATATTTTCTGGACAAGCTCGACAGGTGCTTTCCTAGAAGCGGTCTCCGGCAGCGTTATACGGAATATTTCGGAAATCGCTATGAATGTGTAAGTCCCGGATTCCGAAAGCTGTGGAAAATATTTACCGAAGAATGCAGACGCTTCGGAATAATCTACGAAATGAAAAGCATAATAGCTGCCTATAAGCGTGGTTACGGCGATATGCAGCTGTCTTTTTTCTGAGTTGCTGTAAATGATTCGTTATATAAATTGTAACCTATAAATCATCCTTCCGATAAAAAACAGTCATTCAAAATATACTGAATATGTTTCCTGGGGTGACATAAAATGAGACGAAATCAAAAACCGTATAACCAAAAATCTACGCTTATCAGCGGCATTATCTTTTCTGTAGCGCTGCCGCCGCTGTTTTTCATTTTCATACGAGATGATGTTCCCCTGATCTTTGCACCAATACTGTCGGCAATATGCATCGCATACTTTGTTTATACCTATTTACGGGAAAAAAAGCTGATATCAAGGCTGAAACCGAAAAGCTTGATTTTCTGGACGACAGCTATTTCAGATCACCGGAATGGCGTGAAAAATATCTCCGATACATTCAGGCAAATTCCTTTGAAAAGCCCGGCGAATGCGGCATGAAGTCCGATCTCACCGCAAGAGCCAAATGGCTTCTCTTCCGTTGACACTCCTGGGAATGCTTATACTTTTATGGATGGTGTGGCAAATACTCGACGGACAGCTTACAGTTTTTGGATTGATCTTTTGTCTGATTCCGGGTTCTTTCATTACTTATCTGGGGGCGGAAAAATACTTTGCAATTCCGGTAAAAAAGCTCTATAAACGCAGGGATATTGACATTTCCGAAGTTGAGGATTCCTACGATAACGGCAAGCTCCTTACATATAAAAAATGCGGCATAAATATCGGCACAGCTTTTCTTGTTATCTATAACGAAACAAAAATAGATGTTTTAAAAATCAGCGGTATCCGGTCGGTCACACGGCATATTACTCGTCTCAAAAAATATGAGGGCACTCTCTATGCCGGAGAGGAATATCTTCATAAAGTGCGCATTATAGCAGATAAGGAATATCTTGCCGAGCTTAATGAGTATCAGGTTGAAATGGCGGTCAATGAGCTGAATCGTTTTGTAAATGTTCATGATCCGGCAAATATTTCTGAAAATTATAATAATCAGATAGTATAATAGTAAAGCGAAAGGTTGTGATATACATGAAATCGCCCGACGATTTCATTGTTTATACTAAACGCTATTGCAAATTGCGCAATAGATGTCGAGAAAATTCTGCACATAGCAAGGCGGAGGAGGAAAGCGTGCTGTCGCACGGTGACGACGACAACGCAGTTATGTGCAGAATTTGCCGATAGATATGCGTGATTTGTAATAGAGTTTAGTATACGTCAATGTCATATAATAAAGGAGTCGATCATATGAAAATTCTTGTGACAGGCGGAACAGTTTTTGTCAGCAGATACATAGCTGAATATTTTGTCAAAAGAGGAGACGAAGTTTACGTTCTGAACCGAAATACACGTCCCCAATCCGACGGTGTCATACTTATAAATAACGATCGTCATGATCTTGGCAGCTCACTGCGCAATATCTACTTCGATTTAATCATTGACGTTACAGCCTATAACGAGGAAGATGTACGTGATCTCACAGATTCTCTCGGAGATTTCGGCAGATACATAATGATAAGTTCCAGCGCCGTTTACCCTGAAACACTTGAACAACCTTTTAAAGAAGAACAGGAATGCGGATTCAATATCCATTGGGAATCCTATGGCACAAATAAAATAAATGCGGAAAAATACCTGACGAAAAAAGTTCCTGATGCTTATATTATCCGTCCGCCGTATCTTTACGGAAAGATGAATAATCTTTACAGGGAGTCATTTGTATTTGAATGTGCAGAAAAAAATATGCCCTTTTTTATTCCCAAGAACGGCAAAATGCAGCTTCAGTTCTTTGATATTGAAGATCTTTGCAGACTTATTGAAAAAATTACCGAAATTAAACCGCAGTACCATATCATCAATGCAGGAAATCCGGAAACAGTTGATATAAATGAATGGGTAAGGCTTTGTTATGGCGTACTTGGCAGAATTCCGGAAATAAGGTATGTATCTGATAAAATAAATCAGCGGCTTTATTTTCCGTTCAGAGATTATGAATATGTTCTCGACGTTACAAATCAGGAATCACTTATGACTGACGTAAAGCCGCTTGAAACAGGCTTAAAACAGTCCTATGACTGGTATAAGAATAACAGCGGACTGATAATCCGCAAGAATTATATACAGTATATAAAAGAAAATTTATTATAAAGGAGAAAAAATATGACTACCTTTGAAGAACTTAAAAGAAGAGGTCTTCTTGCTCAGCTGACTGACGAAAAGGAGATTGAAGAACTTATCAATGCCGGAAAGGCTACTTTTTATATCGGATTTGACCCCACTGCCGATAGCCTTCACGTAGGTCACTTTATGGCTCTCTGTCTTATGAAGAGGCTTCAGATGGCTGGAAACAAGCCTATTGTACTTATCGGCGGCGGAACAGCTATGATCGGCGATCCCTCCGGAAAAACAGATATGAGAAAAATGATGACTCCTGAAACTATTCAGCACAACGTCGACTGCTTCAAAAAGCAGATGAGCAGATTTATCGACTTTTCCGAAGACAGGGCTATTGTTGTGAACAACGCTGACTGGCTGATGAATCTTAATTATATCGAGCTTCTCCGTGATGTCGGAGCACATTTCAGCGTAAACCGTATGCTCAGCCACGAATGCTACAAGCAAAGAATGGAACGTGGTCTTACTTTCCTGGAATTCAACTACATGATCATGCAGAGCTACGACTTCATGGAGCTTTACACAAAATATGGCTGTAATATGCAGTTCGGCGGCGACGATCAGTGGGCAAATATGCTTGGAGGAACCGAACTTATCCGCCGTAAGCTCGGCAAGGATGCTTACGCTATGACTATTACTCTTCTCCTTAACTCCGAGGGCAAGAAAATGGGCAAGACGGAAAAGGGCGCAGTATGGCTCGATCCTGAAAAAACTCCGCCCTATGAATTTTTCCAGTACTGGAGAAATGTAGCCGACGCCGATGTTATTAAATGCCTGAAAATGCTGACTTTCGTTCCCGTTGAGGATATCGAGGAAATGGAACAGCACATGGAGGGCGCTCAGTTCAATGAGGCAAAGGAACTCCTTGCTTACGAACTCACAAAGCTTGTTCACGGTGAAGAAGAGGCTGAAAAGGCAAGAACTGCCGCTAAGGCTCTTTTCGGCGGAAGCGGTTCAGACGCCAATATGCCTACTACAGAAATCGGCTCAGACGACCTCAATGACGGAGCTATTGGACTTCTTACACTCCTCGTAAAGGCAGAGCTTGCTCCATCGGTTTCAGAGGCACGCCGTCTCGTCCAGCAAGGCGGAATCACCGTAAACGATGAAAAAATCACCGACGCCAAGGCTCAGATAAAGCTTGAAGGCGAAACGATCATCCGCAAGGGAAAAAAATCATTCAGGAAAATTATTGTAAAGTAAGAAAAATCCCGGCAGCATTTTTATAATCAACGTCAGCAGCTTATGTGGGGACGCTGTCCCCACACCCCTGCCAAAGGGGGGAATCCCCCCTTTGGAAACCCATTATTAATTATTATCCCTGCCCCTTAAATGGGGCAGGGATAATAATTAGGGTGAATATCTATAGGGAAATTCTCCTTTGATATAGGTGTGAGAGATAGATTCACATAAGTTATTGGCATTATCATAAAAATGCTACCGGAATTTTTTCTCCTTTATATAATCTATCAATGATGATTTTTCATTAGGCAGGCTTTCGTCTATGACGAGCTCCAGCAGCTCATGGAGAGCATCTCCTACGGCAGTTCCGCTAAGTCCAAGAGCAAGCATGTCCCTGCCGCCGACGGCAAGCTGAGAAAGCTTCATACAGCTGTTCTCCTCTTCCAGACGCTGTGCCGTCCTGATGTATTCGTCAAAAAGCTCATTCTCTTTAAGAACAAAATCCATTTTAGCGCTGTTGTCAGCCTTTTTCATCTCCATAAGCATAACAAATGCTTCTATGCCGATTTTCGAGATCAGCCTCTTTATCTGCCTTTCGCTTTCGATTTTATCACTGTGCCGTGCGATAAGCATACAGGTCAGGTCAATTGTATGATTGTCATACCTCAGACGGCGAAGAACATCCCTCGCCATGATTTCCCCTGCCTGCGCATGACCCTTGAAATGACCGTGCCCGTCCTCGCCAACCTTAAAAGTGCAAGGCTTGCCTATATCATGGAGCAACAAAGCTCTGCGCAGTACAAGATTCTCCTCCGGAACTGCTCCCACCGAACGGACGATATGCTCGTAAACATCGTACCTGTGATAACGGGAATGTTGTTCAAAACCGAAACACTGACGCATTTCCGGTATTATCTCCCCGATGATCTCCCTGTATTCCAGCAGGACGGAAACGGCATTTTTCCCGCAGATAAGCTTGTCAAGCTCCGTGCGGATGCGTTCACGTGAAATATCGTTGAGACGTTCTTTCATCGAAAGAGCAGCGGCAGCCGTTTCTTTTTCAACCCTGAATCCAAGCTGAGATGCAAAACGAACCGTCCTCATTATTCTGAGAGCATCCTCGGAAAAACGTCTGACAGGATCCCCTACACAGCGTATGATCTTATTTTTTATGTCCTTGGCGCCACCGAAAGGATCAATGATATGCCCATTCTTATCCATAGCCATGGCATTGACCGCAAAATCACGCCGTGCCAGGTCGTCGGCTATATTCCGTGAAAAAGTCACGCTGTCCGGATGACGTGAATCGCTGTAGTCACCGTCAATCCTGAAAGTAGTTATTTCAAAAGGGACTCCACAGCTCAACACAGTGACCGTACCATGTTTCAGACCTGTAGGAATTACCTTACAGCCGTCAAAAACGGATATTATCTGCTCCGGGAGTGCATCGGAGGCAACATCAATATCGCTGATGTTCCTGCCCATAACCGTATCACGGACGCATCCGCCCACATAAAATGCCTGGAATCCTGCCGTCTCCAGCTTGTCCAGAATTTCTCTGCAATTGTCATCTATCTTCATGTGGAGTTTCCTTTCTACACAGATTACATATAAATTATAACATATGACGCTTTCACCGTCAATAGCGGCGAGTATAAAACAAACGAGCCTCCTTTTCAGGAAGCTCATCTGCCATGATATAGGGATTATTGGGGATTTAATAATTAAGCGATGGGGTGAACGCTTAATTACCATGAAAATCAGCTTCAGGATTTCTCCTTCAGCAATTATATTATAATTCATATTTGTGTTAACTGCATGAATATATTATGAACTAAATATTAATTTTTATTCCGTTCACTGATCTTGAACCAGAACACAGAGCCCTTGCCGATAGTTGACCTCACTCCATAATCATAATTGTGCATTTTCAGCACAGCCTTGACAATGGACAGACCAAGTCCCGTACCCACAACTTCACGTTTATGATTTTCAGACTGGTAATACTTATCAAAAATGAGCTTGATCTTCTCTTCCTCGATACCGTCGCCCGTATCCTCAACTTCAATAAGAACTCCGTCATCAAGATTGATCTGCCGCACAAAAACTTTCTTATCCTTGCCGGTATAATTGATAGCATTGTTGATAAGATTATATATCACCTGTTCTATCTTAACAATATCGCAGTATACCATTCTTTCACCGTCGGATGTAAAATGAATGCTGTAGCCCATTTTTTCGGAGATTCCCTTGAATCTTCCGATTATCTCACCAAGTTTGCTTTTTATTTCAAATTCTGAGGGATTAAGTTTCTGCTTTCCGCTTTCAAGTTTTGAAAGATCAAGAATATCGTTTACCAGAAGAGCCAGACGGTCGGTCTCATTAATGATGATCTCCAGATGTTCATTGCGCTTTACCGGATTATCACCGGACAGATCACGTATCATTTCCGCATAGGCTTTAAGCATAGTCAGCGGCGTTCTCAGGTCGTGAGAAACATTGGCAATAAGATCACGCTGCATCGTATCAACTCTCGACAGTTCCTTTTCAGCGTATGTCAGAGTATCGGCGAGCTTTTTGGATTCAAGGTATCCCCTGCCGTCAAATTTTGTGCTGAAATCCCCGTGCGCAAGATTTTCAGCCGCTTTTGTTATATTGGTGATAGGCCGGGCTATTCTCTTTGAAAGATAAAGGGAGATAAGAAATGCCAGTATCACCAGCCACATCGTGATGACCGTAAGCTGACGCTTTATTATCGTTACTGTTGCCCCTACGGGCGCAAGAGCAGAATTCAGCAGAATATACCCTTCCGGATTATCAGGATTACCGAGAGTACAGCCGAAGATCAGCATATCACAGTTGCTGCGGCTATTTTTTATCTTGTATTTTATTTGCTTGTCCGGACTGTCAAGTATGCTTATTATATATATCTGCGTCCTGTTTTCTCTGCCGTGAATAAGACAGTCGCCGAGAACATCGCATGAATAGATCGAGCGGCGGTATCTGTCAAGCACTTCTATGCAGATATCATGTTTCAGCGCCATATCATCAATATAATTGCCGAACTGAGTCGGATCCATTTTTTCGTACGATTCCGAGATTTCTTCAAGACATTCACCGGTATCTCTGGTCTTTATTGATTCATAGAACTTTTCGAGAAAAGAGATCTGAAATATCCAGAGCAGCACGAATACGGCAATGGTAAATACCATAAAATAGATCCATATCTTGTATTTGAGCGGAATTCTGCTGTTCAGGCTTCTGAACTTTTTAATCAGCTTCAAACTTGTATCCCATTCCTCTCAGCGTAACTATAAATCTGCGGTATTCCCCGAGACTGTTTCTCAGCATTTTGATGTGAGTGTCAACGGTTCTGTCATCACCGAAGAAATCGTAGCCCCAGACTTCTTCAAGGAGTTTGTCTCTGGAGAGAGCGATATTTCTGTTCTTGACAAGGAAAAAAAGCAGATCGTACTCTTTCGGGGTCATAGCGGCTTTTTTCCCGTTAACATACACTTCCCTGCCGGAAATATTGACTTCCAGCCCCTCAAACACGTACTTATCCGGTTCTGCCGCCTGTGCAGACTGAGTGTTTCGCTTGAGTACGACTTTCACACGTGCCATAAGTTCTTTCGGCGAAAAAGGTTTTACTACGTAATCATCAATGCCTATCTCAAATCCGAACAGCTTGTCGTATTCTTCTCCTCTGGCAGAAAGCATGATAACCGGTATCTGCTTTGTCTTATGTATCTCTTTGCAGGCGGAATAACCGTCAAGGCGGGGCATCATGACATCCATGATTATAAGGTCGTAGTCATTTTCGTGGCAAAGACCTACCGCCTCCATACCGTTTTCTGCTTCTGTCACCTCATAGCCTTCAAACTCTGCATATTCACGGACAACACGCCTTATATTCGTCTCGTCGTCCACAATTAAAATGTGAGCCATATTTTATACCTCCGGACATTGGTTTCCGCAGGAAATACAACTCCTGGGGAAACCTTATTTTTTACACTATACATTATAACACTATATCATTCAAAAGTGTATATTTTGTGATATTTTCTTGTGAATTTCAGATAATTTCATAAATCTTGTGGATTAATTTTTAATTTTTCTTGACATTTTCGGTAAAATTTGCTATAATAAATTTGTACATTAAGGAGGCGGTTGAAATGCATAAATTTAATCCATTGGCAGCAACCCTTATTATCGCTGCATCAACCGCAGCCGTAGGAGCATACTGCTATTTATTTCCATCCATGGCGCTCGGTGCTATTACTGTTTATCTTTCGACGATAATTTTTCTGCCGCTTCTTCTGGCTCTCATGGCATGGACTCAAAAGAACAAGACGAGCAGTCTTATCAAACCGGAAGTCGCCGAAAATCTCAATATGGAAATGATAATCTGGAGCGACGACTTCTCATACGTATTTATTAACAAAAAACTGCGTACACTCCTTGGCATATCCGAGAACGAAGCAAATAAAAAATCGGCTGTATGGAAAGCTTTCGGAATAAACGCGCCGGACAGCAAAGGATTTGAAAAGATAATAGGAAGCAGATCCTATGAGACAAAATTCAAAAACGCCGACGGTACGGTCACAAGCATCGCATGGAGTACTTCACTGGTAAAAAAGAGCAAAAAAAGATGCCTGTATTTCTCCACCGGCTTCAATCTCACTGAAATCAAAAAAATGAAAATGAATCTTGCCAGCGCCAACGACTTCTTTAATTCAGCTATGGAACTCGCAGAAATCGGTATCGTGATAAGCACGGACAGAAAAAAATATATTGCATCCTCCGAACTTATACAAATGCTCGGACTGAAAAGCAATGGTCTCTCCCTGAGCGATTTCCGTGCTCTCGTCCATCCAAACGACAGGATCGTTTTCGACAGTGCCATGAAATCAAGCAGCCCCGAAGTTAAAAGCATCGAAATGCGCCTCAGATCGGCAGATTCAAGCTACCACTGGTACTCATACCGCTACAAATCCATAAAGGGAACGGATAATACCCTCCCGCTCTTCGGCGGCGCACTTCTTGACAGCACTCAGGAACATGAAAAAGATGCCCTTATCGAACGTCTTGCCTATATCGACGAAGTAACGGAGATCTCCAACAGAAATAAGCTTATGAACGCAGGACAGGAAATATACGATACCTGCCGTCTGCTCGATTACTCCTACTGGATAATCGTTCTCGACATCGACCGTTTCCATATCATAAACGATACCTGCGGATATACCAACGGAAATTATGTACTCCGGAATTTTGCCCATATACTGTATAAATTCGTCACTCCGGGAGGTCTTGCCGCAAGAATAAGCGGCGACAACTTCGCTCTTGTTCTTCGTGATTACGGAAGCGACGAACTGCCTGTAAGAACGGTGAAGTCAATTCAGGAGGAATTTGCAAAGCTTGCCGTTGACGAACTTGCTTCTATAAATCTCAGCTGCTCTGCCGGATATTCCAGAATGCCGGAGGACGGCGATTCATTCCTGGAAGTCATCGAACACGCTGAATTTGCTCTGAAATCCAATGCCGGCAATCAATCCGGAATAAGCGGCTACGAACCGAGTATGCATGACTCCATTATCGTCAGAAGCGAAATGGAAAAATCACTTGCGCTTGCACTTAATAACAACGAACTTTCACTGTTCTATCAGCCGAAAATCGACCTTGCAACAGGACGCATCATGGGCGTTGAAGCGCTTATCCGCTGGATAAAGCCCGATGGAACTATTGTATCCCCCGACGATTTCGTGCCCATTGCCGAACGCAGCCACCTTATCGGACGAATAAGCGAGTTTGTCCTCAACGAGGGATGCCGTCAGAATGTGCTCTGGCAAAAAATGGGATTTCCGAAAATCGTTATGTCCATAAATTTCACTTCTACAGACTTCTATCAGACCGATCTGAAAGAAAAAGTGTTTGACGCCCTTGTCAGAACCGGACTTGATCCGCAGTGGCTTGAAGTCGAGCTTACTGAAAGTCTTGCCCTCAACGACATTGATTTTGCCGTATCTCAGATGAATAAACTGCGTGAACTGGGCGTAAAACTTGCTATGGACGACTTCGGTACAGGTTATTCTTCACTCAGCTACCTGCAAACCCTGCCGATCACTCTCCTGAAGCTGGACAGATCTTTCATAACGGATATCGAACACGACAACATCGCCTACGAGATAGTTTCGGCTGTTATAAGGATAGCCAAGTCGAAGAAGATAGAAACGATCGCCGAGGGTATCGAAAACAATGTTCAGGAGTCTATTCTTCGCATGGCAGGCTGCGACTATGCTCAGGGATTCCTTTACGGAAAACCTATGCCGCCGGAAGAACTTGAACATTTTCTTGAACAGAATTTAAGTAATTTTAATTAACATACGGAGGTAAAAAAGAATGAAAAGAAGAATCGGAATTCTTACAAGCGGCGGAGACTGTCCCGGACTCAACGCCACTATAAGAGGAGTAGCCAAAGCCTGCTATGAACGCTTCGGTGAGGACAACGTGGAGATCGTCGGAATATCCAACGGCTACTACGGTCTTATCAACAATCTGTGCGCTGATATGCAGCCGTCTGCCTTTTCAGGCATCCTCACACAAGGCGGAACTATTTTCGGTACAAAGCGTCAGCCGTTCAAGATGATGCAGGTCATCGGCGAGGATAACGTCGATAAAGTAAAGAATATGAAAGAGACATACAAAAAGCAGAAGCTTGACTGTCTCCTTACACTTGGCGGAAACGGCACACACAAGACGTCCAAGCTTCTTGCGGACGAGGGTCTTAACGTTATCGGTCTGCCAAAGACTATAGACAACGATATTTACGGAACGGACGTCACTTTCGGTTTTCACACTGCCGTTGATATTGCCACCGACGTTATTGACAGACTGCATACGACCGCCGCAAGCCATTCGAGAATCCTTGTCTGCGAGATCATGGGCAACAAAGCCGGCTGGCTCACTCTTAATGCAGGAATCGCCGGCGGCGCTGATATCATCATTATTCCTGAAATCCCATACGATATCGACAAGGTATGCGACGCAGTAATGGCAAGAAGCGCCAACGGAAAGGCTTTTTCGATAATCGCTGTTGCCGAGGGCGCTTACGATGTGGAAGAAGCAAAAATGAAGAAGAAAGAACGTGCAAAAAAACGTGCGGAAGCTCAGATAACTACGGCGACAAGCCGCATCGCAGCTCAGATTCAGGCTAATACGGGAATTGAAGCTCGTGTGTGCGTTCCCGGACACATGCTCAGAGGCGGCGCTCCCAGCGCTTACGACCGTGTTCTTTCAACCCAGTTCGGCGTTCATGCAGCATATCTAATCGCTAAGGAAAAATACGGACGAACTGTTGCAAAAATCGGCAATAAGATAACATCAAACAAGCTTGACGACATTGCCGGAAAAACTAAGTTTGTAGACACTGACAACCATCTTGTCATCGCCGCAAGAGATATCGGCGTTTCATTCGGAGATTAATAAAAATAAGGGCTGCCGCAGAAGTGCGACAGCTCTTTTGGTAACAATGTGAGCCACTTATGCGGGGACGCTGCTGACATTGTTTCCGGAACAGGAGGATCATCTTGAAAAAAAGAATCCCGGAACTTGATTTTATAAAGGGAATAGCTATTTTTCTGGTTGTAATAGGTCATGTGATAAGCCAGGTCTGGAGCGCTTCACCTGAAATCTATGAAAATTCCTTCATTTTCAGATTCTGCTATTCGTTCCATATGCCATTATTTGTCTTTATCAGCGGATATATCTGCCGCATAACGATGAAAAATACCAGCCAATGGCTTTTAAAACGTCTGCGGCGAATAGGAATTCCTTATCTGCTTATGACTGTCATAGTATCCATATGGCTTAGAAACGGTAATATATCGCAGTTTATCGTTTCCGCACCGTACTGGTATCTGCTTTTCGTCATGATCTCGGACAGCATTCTTTTTCTTGGGGTAAAACTGAGATGCGGTACGCTTATTTTTGTTCCTGTTTATGCGGCAGTGCTTATGCTGATACGTAATATTTCGCAAGATATCGGCATTCTCAGGCAGCTTGCTGATTTTCTGCCGTTTTATGCCGCCGGATCTCTCATGCCCATTGTGATAAATAAAATAAAGAGATTCGACCTGTCGGCTCTTATCGGCAGCGGATTTTATATAGCCGTTTTCCCCTTTTACCGCCATGGTATCAGAAATCAACTGGCATACTGCCGCAAACTTCTTGGTACAGAAGATCTTTCACGGATTGCCGGAATCTGCATAGTTTTTCTGAATAAAATCGCTGTTCCCGTATCCGGCATTGCAATGGTATTTCTGCTGACAAAATTTGTCTACTCGCTGAAATCTGCCGGAAAACTGCGGTCAGCAGCGGAAATTGCCGGAAATAATACACTTGCTGTTTATCTGCTCCATGATCTGTTTTTTGTAACGCCTTTTGCAAGTCCGCTTGCAAACAGCGTGATATCGGTATTTACTGCATTTTTTATTCCCTTGTTTATATCTGTCATATATCGCAGTTTGAGAAAAAAAGCGGGAAGATAATTTGTAAAAATAAAAATATTTCTGTTTTTCAGGAAAAAAGTCTTTTCAAAATGGAAAAAATATGATATAATAGATTAGATTTGTTTTAGGAGGTTTTTTTCATGACAGAAATGGAACTTTACAAACTCTGGTGCGAAAAAGCTACAGAGGATACTGATCTACAGACTGAACTCGCAGGCATTAAAGATAATATAGATGACATAAATGACAGATTCTACCGTGACCTTGAATTCGGAACCGGCGGTCTCAGAGGCGTTATCGGAGCCGGAACCAACCGAATGAATATATACACTGTAAGACGTGCTACTCAGGGATTTGCAGACTATCTAAATCAGGAGTACAGCAGTCCTTCCGTTGCAGTTTCTTATGACAGCCGCATAAAATCCGACGTTTTCTCAAAAGCTGCCGCAGAGGTTCTTGCTGCAAACGGAATCAAAGTTTACATTTATCCGTGCCTTGAACCGACCCCCTGCCTTTCTTTCGCAGTTCGTGCTCTTGGATGCCAGGGCGGAATCATGGTGACGGCAAGCCACAATCCGGCAAAATATAACGGCTATAAAGTTTACGGTGACGACGGCTGCCAGATCACTCTCCGTGGTGCGGAGATCATTCTTGGCAAGATCAATTCCCTTGATATGTTCACCGGAGTAAAACACTCTTCTTTCGATGAAGAACTTGCAAAAGGAAATATTTCCTATATCGGTGACGACGTTATGGAAGATTTCTACAGCCACGTTCTTGCAGAGGGCATCAATACTGATCTCTGTGCATCAAGCGGATTAAAAGTGGTCTACACTCCTCTCAACGGAACAGGAAACAAACCGGTGCGTGAGATCCTGAAAAGACTTGGCATTACAGACGTGACCGTGGTTAAAGAACAGGAAAATCCGGACGGAAACTTCACCACCTGTCCATACCCCAACCCTGAGATCCGTGAGGCTCTTGAAGTCGGTCTGAAATACTGCCGTGAAATAAAGCCGGATCTTCTCCTTGCTACAGATCCGGACTGTGACCGTGTCGGAATCGCTGTCCCTGACGGCGATGGCTATGCGCTTTTCTCCGGCAACGAAGTCGGCGCTATGCTTCTGGAATATATCTGCGAACAGAGGATCAAAAAGGGCACTATGCCAAAGAATCCTGTCGCAGTAAAGACGATCGTTACTACTGATATCGTAAATCTTATCGGAAAAGAATACGGCGTTGAGATCATCGACGTACTCACTGGATTCAAGTTTATCGGCGAACAAATAGGACTTCTTGAAGAAAAGGGCGAGGAAAAGCGTTATATATTCGGCTTCGAGGAAAGTTACGGCTATCTTTCCGGAAGCTATGTACGTGACAAGGACGCTGTAAACGCATCAATGCTCATTTGTGAAATGGCGGCATATTACCGCACACAGGGAATTTCACTCCTCCAGGCAAGAGAAAAAATGTACGAGAAGTACGGCGTGTTCTATCAGACGCTTCACAGCTTTACCTTTGAGGGCGAAAGCGGAATGAACAAAATGGCTGATATTATGGCTGATCTCAGGAATAACATTCCGGCAGAGGTAGGCGGTCTTAAAGTAATCAGATTTGACGACTATAAGACAGGCATTTCAAAAGATATCGTTTCCGGCACTGAAACTACCCTTACGCTTCCAAAGTCAGATGTTCTTGCATTCTTCCTTGAAGGCGGATCGAAAGCTATAGTACGTCCTTCCGGCACAGAACCGAAAATCAAGACATATTTTACAGCCACGGCTTCCACTCACGAAAAAGCTGAAGCACTTGAAGCTAAGCTGGCTGGAGATTTCACAAAGACAATGAAGTGATCTTACTTATGCGGATTGTTAAATGAAAAAAATATATTTAAAACTGTTGACATACCGGGACATTCGTGTTATAATTAATTACTGTAATTAGTAAAGCACTACTGTCTAAGGCAACTGATGGGCTGCTCGGTTATAAATTCTGCCGAAAGAGGTGACAATCGTGAAAGAGGGAATCCATCCTAATTTTGTAAAGACCACTATTACCTGCCACTGCGGCAACGTAATGGAGACTATGTCCACAAAGGAAAACATCAAGGTTGAAATCTGCTCAAAGTGCCATCCGTTCTATACCGGAAAACAGAAGCTTGTTGATACAGGCGGACGTGTTGACAGATTCAAGAAGCGTTTCAATATGGACAAGTAATTTTTATAGCCGGTCTCAATTGACCGGCTTTTTGCGTTATAATTTTAAAGGAATTGCTATGAATTATTTTACCGTTTCAGAGCCGGTCAAGACTTCTTTTACAGAAAAACGGTCGGAATTTATCGGATATATCGCCCCTGTCAGGACAAATGAAGAAGCTGTGGATTTCATCAATTCTGTCAAGGCGGAGCACCGCAAGGCAAAACACAACGTATATGCCTACATCCTCAGAGAAAATAATATTTCCAGATATTCTGACGACGGCGAACCCCAGGGAACAGCAGGTGTTCCGGTACTTGACGTACTGCAAAAACGTGGCCTGACCGATATATGCGTTGTCGTCACACGATATTTCGGCGGGATACTTCTGGGCGGCGGCGGTCTGGTGCGTGCGTATTCTCACGCAGCTTCACTTGCCTGCGACGCTGCTCATATAATGAATATGTGCCTTTGCCACAGAATCAGAATATCTGCCGGATATACTATGTACGGAAAAATTTCCTACATCCTGCCGGCTTACGATACAATAACCGTCAGTTCCGATTTCGGGCAGTCTGTATCCCTTGAAATTCTGGTGCCCTCGGAAAAACTCCGGACGCTGATAAAGGAACTTACCGAAATCACCAACGGAACTGCGGAAATCAAAGATCTGGAAGAGCTATACGAGGACTTTTCGTCCGTCAAATAAACAGGAGGTGTTTATGTGACTGTACGTGAACAGATAGAATCAAAGGAAGCCGGCATCCTCAGCGAATACGCCTGTAAAAGCACCGACAGCTATTTCACACGCAAGCTGAGGTCTGAGGAAAAATGCCCCTACAGAACTGAATTTCAGCGTGACAGGGACAGAATCCTCCACTGCAATTCGTTCCGGCGTCTTAAGCGAAAAACTCAGGTATTTCTTTCTCCTGTAGGCGATCACTACAGAACACGGCTGACACACACTCTTGAAGTATCGCAGATTGCCCGGACTATTTCCAGGGGGATGGGAATGAATGAAGATCTTACAGAAGCTGTCGCTCTTGGTCACGATCTCGGACACTCCCCTTTCGGACACTGCGGAGAGGCCGTTCTGAACGAGATATGTCCTCATGGATTCAGACACTATCTGCAAAGCGTCCGTGTGGTAGAAGAAATCGAAAAAAACGGACGTGGACTTAACCTGACCTATGCCGTGCGAAACGGCATAGAATGTCATACCAATAAAGTTGCAGAGACAAAGGAAGGCTGCATAGTCCGGCTCGCCGATACTATTGCTTACATAAATCACGATATTGAGGACTCTATCCGTGCGGGAATTCTTTTTTCGCAGGATCTTCCCACAGAATGTACCGATGTCCTCGGAAACACCAAAACCCAAAGAATAACCACCCTTATCGCTTCCGTTATTGAACACGGTCCGGATGTGATCGACTTTGCACCGGAAATCCGGAAAGCTCATGACGATCTCAGATCGTTCATGTTTGAAAGGGTATATACAAATCCGGCGGCAAAGCAGGAGGAATCCAAAGCGGAGCTTCTGGTAAAAAAACTTTATTCATTCTTTATCGAAAACAGTTCTCTGCTGCCGGCGGAATATCAGGAAATTATGCGGAAAACAGACGAACACCGTGCTGTATGCGACTATATTTCCGGAATGAGCGACGAGTATGCAGTAGATCTGTACACCGAACTTTTCGTTCCGAAATTCTGGAAATAACAAGGAGCGCCCATGAAAACGAATGACGAATTTCTATACAGACTCCGGACTGCAAACCCAATCGATACCGTCATGGGAGCGTATGTGAATATCATACGACGGGGCAGAAATTATATCTGTTCCTGCCCTTTTCATTCGGAAAAAACTCCGTCATGCACCGTTTTTACCGATACACAGAGCTTTTACTGCTTCGGATGCGGCGCAGGGGGGGACGTTATAACCTTTATAATGAAAATCGAGAACCTCGATTTCACCGAAGCCGTCAAGCTGCTTGCACAGCGTTCCGGACTGGAGATACCAAAAGAAAATTCACGTGACAGTCAGCTTGCCAAACGGAAAACAAGGATATACGAAATGAACCGTCTTGCCGCAAACTTCTTCTATACTCAGCTTATCAAAGGCAGTGATAAATCGGGACTGCGGTATTTTGCCGACAGAAAACTTTCTCCGCAGACAATAAAGAAATACGGTCTCGGCTATGCCCCCGATTCATGGAACGCCCTGACAGATATGCTCCGCTCAAAGGGATATTCCGATGACGAAATAACTGACGCATGGCTTGGTTCAAGGTCAAAGAAAGGCAATATATTCGATATCTTCCGCAAACGTGTCATGTTCCCGATCATTGATCTCAGGGGAAATATAATAGGATTCGGCGGACGTGTTCTGGATAATTCCCAGCCGAAATATCTCAACACCGGAGCAACTCCTGTTTTCGACAAGGGTTCTAATCTGTTTTCCATGAACTTCGCCAAAAACGCCGATACCAAACGACTTATACTGTGCGAGGGATACATGGATGTTATTGCCGTGAATCAAGCCGGTTTTGAAAATGTTGTCGCCACCCTCGGCACTGCTATCACTCCCGATCAGGCACGGCTTATGAGCCATTATGCAGAAGAAGTTGTTATCGCTTACGACAGCGACGGCGCAGGTCAGAACGCCACCCAGAAAGCTATAAATCATTTTGCAGACGTAGGGATCCGTACCAGAATTCTCCGTATGAACGGTGCAAAAGATCCGGACGAATATATAAAGAAATTCGGACGTGACCGGTTTAAAATGCTTATCGACGGCTCGGACGACGCCAATGATTTTATGCTTGACAAATGTGAAGAAGGACTTGACCTTTCCACCGAAGCAGGACGTGTTGAACTGCTCAAACGTGCTTCAAAAGTTCTGGCTGCTATTGAGTCCCCTCTTGAACGTGAAGTCTATATTTCAAGAACATCACGGAAATGTGATATTCCCACAGAGGTACTCAAAACGCACATAAACGGTCTGCTGAAAAAAAACTCCCGGACAGAAAAAATGTCAGAATGGCGCAATATAACGTCGAAAGCCGCATACAGCCGCGACGACCTTAACCCAGAAGCGCAGGATCACAAAAAGGAAGCAAAAGCAGAGGAAAACATAATTTATTTCCTCCTGAAACATCCCGCAGAAGCAGCAGAAATCGAAAAAAACGCTCCGCCTGACATATTCATAACCGCACTGAACAGAAAGATCTACACGGCTCTTCTGGAAAAAATGAAAATATCCGAGAAATTTACGCTCTCTCTTCTTGCAGGTGAATTTTCTGACGAAGAAATGGGCAGAATAAGTCGGATAGATGTGACAAACCGTGAATTTACCATAAACAGAAGCGTTTTTGCCGACTGCATAAACGTTCTTAAAAGTTACAGATCGTCAGACAGCAAAAATATGAGCGACGATGACTTACGCAAACTTTTTAAATCAAAAAGTAAAAAATAGGAGGAACTTTTATGGAAAACAAAAGGCACACCATTGACGCCCTTATGGAACAGGGCAAAGCTAACGGAAAGCTGACAACCAAGGAAATCACAGATGCTCTCGAGGAAATGGATTTTGACGTTGACCAGATCAATACCTTCTATGATAACTGCGAGAACCTCAACATTGAGATCGTTGAGGATATGAACATCGACGCAGACCTGAAAATAGGTCTTGACTCCAACCTTACCGACGACCTTGAACTTGCCCTGTCCACCGAGGGCATCGCTATCGACGATCCTGTAAAGATCTATCTCAAAGAGATCGGACGTGTTCCGCTGCTCACAACGGAAGAGGAGATCGAGCTGGCACAGAGAATGGCAAAGGGCGACCCATATGCGAAAAAAAGACTTTCAGAAGCTAATCTCCGTCTTGTCGTAAGCATTGCCAAAAAGTATGTTGGCAGAGGAATGCAGTTCCTCGACCTTATTCAGGAGGGAAATCTTGGTCTTATCAAGGCTGTTGAAAAGTTTGATTACACCAAAGGATTCAAGTTCTCGACATACGCTACATGGTGGATCCGCCAGGCTATTACAAGAGCTATTGCAGATCAGGCAAGGACGATCCGTATCCCCGTCCATATGGTTGAGACCATTACAAAGGTAAAGAAGGTATCAAGCCAGCTTCTCCATGAAAACGGTCACGATCCAAGCCCTGAGGAAATAGCTGAAAAGATAAATATGCCTGTTGACAAGGTACGTGAGATAATGCGTGTGGCTCAGGATCCCGTTTCCCTGGAAACTCCTATCGGTGAAGAAGAGGACAGTCACCTGGGCGATTTTATCCCCGACAACAACGCCCCCGCACCGGCTGAGGCAGCTTCTCATACACTCCTCAGAGAACAGCTCAATGAGGTTCTTTCAACACTTACCGACCGTGAAGCAAAGGTTCTCAAGCTGAGATTCGGTCTTGAAGACGGAAAATCCCGTACTCTTGAAGAAGTCGGTCAGCGCTTTGACGTTACCCGTGAACGTATCCGCCAGATAGAAGCAAAAGCGCTGAGAAAGCTTCGCCATCCGAGCAGGAGCAAAAAGGTCAAGGATTTTCTTGACTGATGCATACATACCCCGCCGCTGATGCAAGGCATTTTGTGCTGCGGGTATAATTCCGTTCTGCCAATACAGAGCGGAATTTTTTGTTTACTATTGACTTTGAAAGTATAAAGTTGTATAATAGTATATGTATAAATTCGGAAAATCCGGTCGCTGCATACCGTTCAATGCAGCTCCGCATGATCTCTCACGATCAATAATATGCGGCACTTGGAGCAGATATGAGTATTTTTAATCTGGAAAAAAGTCCTCCCGAACTCAGCCGTGACTGGCTCATTTTTCAGCAGTTTGTCGGAAATATCGGGGCTTTTATGTATATCGCAAAAGAAAGAACAGCTTATCTCGACGGAGAAGCCTGCCGTATGCTTTCATGTCCTGCAAAGAAAATGAATGAATTTGAATTCTTCAATCTTCTTGAAAAAATATCAAAAAACCCGGTAGAGGGACAGAAACATATTTATAAATTCCATGACGGAAATGTTACACGCTACATAAAGATGAATATATATGAAAGCAGCGACGAATGGCTCGGATTTGTCCAGGATTTTTCACGGCGCATAAACGAGATCAGCAAGCCTGACCGCTTTACGGAATTTGATCCTGTTACAAGACTTCTGTCCTATCCATCGTTTTCAAATAAGATAAAGAAAATCATGCCGAAAGTAAAACGCTGCTGCCTTGCTACTCTCTATGTCAACGGACTGGATAAGCTTGGTTCTTACCTGACTGTCGACAATGCCAACAACTGTCTGACATCCGTGGCAGAAACGATAAAAAGCTTTTCTACCGACGATATAATTATCGGATTCAAGTCAAATTATGAAATATGCGCATTTTTCAGCGATTACGACAAAATGGCTATTTACAACATCCTGAATAACATGGATGAAGCCGTCCAGAACTGCGTTCTGACAGATGACTTCGGCGAAATAATCGACATCTCCGACAAAAGCCGTCTCAGCCTTTCTATCGGCTGCTCCTCATATCCCGATGAAGCGTCAGATTTCAATATGCTCGTGAATTATTCGGAATTTGCTCTATACGAAGCAAGAAGCGACCGCCGCTGCGTTATAAACTGGTTCTCAGAGGAAAATTATATCAGGGAAAAGGATTCCTACAAAAACGCACTGCTTTTCTCAAGGATCATCCGTGAAAATCTTCTCACCTACTATTTTCAGCCTATTGTTGAAACCAATACCGGAGAAATCGTGGCATATGAAGCTCTTATGAGAACGACCGGCGATATAAAAATGACTCCGTCGCAGATACTGAAAATCGCCGACAGCCAGAAAAATCTCTACGAGATAGAAAAGCACACTTTCTTCAATACCCTCAAAATACTCAGCGACAACCAGCAGGTATTTGAAAACAAAAAGCTTTTTATCAACTGTCTGCCCAATGCTCTGCTTACGGACGACGATTATAATGAACTTTACCTTACATACGGTGAACTCATCGAAAAATGTATCATCGAAATAGTGGAAAACAGCGCCGCTTCCCGCAGTGAAATCGAAACACTCAAAAAAAGATGCGGCTTCACCCACGCTCAGCTTGCTATTGACGATTATGGCTCTGGATATGCAAACAGCTCTAATCTGCTGAAATATTCCCCCGATTATATCAAGATCGACCGCTCGCTTATAAGCGATATACAGAACGATCTGAAAAAACAGCAGCTCGTGACATCTGTCATTGAATTCTGCCACGACAATCAGCTCCAGTCCCTTGCAGAGGGCGTTGAAACGCTCCAGGAACTTAAAACTGTAATCCGTCTGGGCGTTGACCTGGTTCAGGGATATGTGACGTCAAAGCCAAAACCGCTCTTCCTGAACAGCATTTCATCGGACATCAAGGACGAGATCATCAAAACAAATCTTGAAGTCCGTCCGCATGGGGTAAAGAAAATATACAATGCACGAAATGATTCCGAAGTGGATATTCTCCGTCTCGCACTTGAAAAATACACGGATATACACATTTATCAGAGCAAGCTTACAATCGTCGGAGATCCCGACAAGCCGGTAAATATGAATATCTCTATCATGGATAATCACAGCTGCGACCTGACGCTGAAAAACGTTAATATAACCAGCGGCAACAGCAAACCCACTATCGCTGTGGGAGAGTACGCAAGACTCTGCCTTAATATAAGCAAAAACAACAGACTGGGATATTCCGGCATCTATGTTCCTATGGGTTCTCAGTTTGAACTGACTGGAAAAGGATCGCTGACCATTGACGGCAACGCTACCGACGGTATCGGAATCGGCAACGACCACGAACACGGATACGGCGATATCACCATTAATACCGCCGGAACACTTGAGATCGTCTCCAACGGCAACGATTGTCTCTGCATAGGCGGCGGATATAACGAAAATGAATCGGAAATAAATCTGCTTTCCGGAAATATAAAGCTTCTAATGCATACACACAACGGTCTTGCTGTCGGAAGCTTCCACGGAGACGCCGATATAAATATATCCGACAAGTGCAGCCTTGATATCACCATGTCCGGAATCAAGGTCGCAGGAATCGGAAGTCTCAGCGGCATCGCCTCAATAACCTCCGCCGGAGATATACGCATAAGCTGCACCGGCGCTCAGACTGCCGGAATCGGCATACTCGACGAAGGTGAAGGAAGCATCTATATCAGCAAGGGCAAAGTCAACATGAAAATGCGGTCGGCAAAGCACACCTGCATAGGTACCTGCGGCGGAAATGTCAATACGAAAATACAGGACTCCGAGGTAATAATAGATTCCGAGGGTGACGATGTTACCGGTATCGGCGACGCATCAGGATCAGGCAGCGTTTCTCTTATTGACTCTGCCGTCACTATGAGCATACTCGCCTCCAATCCGAAAGATATCGGCACATCCGACGGCGATATAACTATACGGGGCGGCGCCGTGAACTCTCTTGTAAACAACAGAAGAATTCCGCACAACAGCAATTGAAAAACGAAAGGAACTGTTAATTAAAATGAAACTTGGTATGGTTGGTCTGCCCAACGTGGGCAAAAGCACTCTCTTCAACGCACTTACAAACGCCGGCGCAGAATCGGCAAACTACCCTTTCTGCACTATTGAAAAAAACGTGGGAATCGTTTCTGTTCCCGACGAACGTCTGGACAAGCTTGCCGAAATGTACGAGCCTGATAAATTTACTCCGGCAACCCTTGAATTCGTAGATATCGCCGGTCTGGTCAAAGGAGCCTCAAAGGGTGAAGGTCTCGGAAACAAATTTCTTGCGGATATACGTGAGGTAGACGCTGTCGTTCACGTTGTAAGATGCTTTGAGGATGCCAATATAATTCACGTTGACGGCTCTATAAATCCTCTCCGTGATATCGAAACGATCAATCTGGAGCTTATTTTCTCGGATATCGAAATGATAGAACGCCGCATCGACCGTGCTAAAAAAGCCGTTAAGGGCGATAAGAAATATCTTATTGAAATTGATTTTCTGGAACGTCTCAAAACTCATCTGGAAAACGGAAAATCCGCAAGAGCATTCGATTTTACAGAGGATGAAAGAGAACTTATAAAATCTACTCCCCTCCTCTCCGCAAAACCTGTTATCTATGCTGCCAACCTCAGCGAGGACGATTTCATAAACAATATTGAAACCAATGAAAACTATCAGAAAGTAAAGGCTCTTGCCGAAGAAGAACACTCCGCCGTTCTGCCTATCTGTGCACAGATCGAGGCGGAGATATCCGATATGGAGAACGATGAAAAGGCTATGTTCCTGGGAGAACTCGGTCTGGAAGTATCGGGGCTGAACCGCATCATCAAGGAGGGCTATGCACTGCTCGGACTCATATCATATCTTACAGCGGGCAAGCAGGAGGTGCGTGCATGGACTATCACCAAGGGTACGAAAGCGCCTCAGGCAGCCGGAAAAATCCACACCGACTTTGAAAAAGGCTTTATCCGTGCCGAGGTCATCTCCTTTGACGATCTTGTAGAATGCGGATCAATGGCGGCTGCAAGGGAAAAAGGTCTTGTCCGTCTGGAGGGCAAGGAATACGTAATGCAGGACGGCGATATCGTCCTTTTCCGGTTCAATGTCTGATTTCGATTTCAGGAAGTATATCTGGAAGCCTTTTAACAAAAGCATTTTTCAGTATGACATGATACGGCCCGGAGACAAGATAGCCGTATGCATTTCCGGAGGCAAGGATTCGATGCTGCTGGCTAAGTGTATGAAACAGCTCCAGAGCTACGGAAAACCCGATTTTCAGGTCGTATTTCTTGCTATGGATCCCGGCTACACCGATGATGTCAGAAACAGGATGATCCGAAATGGGACTGCAATGGAAATCCCAATTGAAATGTACGAAACCAAAATATTTGATTCTGCCGGAAATAATATTAAAAATCCCTGTTTTCTGTGCTCCCGGCTGCGTCGTGGCTGGCTCTATAAAAAGGCGTCCGAACTGGGATGCAATAAAATCGCACTTGGTCATCACTTTGACGACGTGGTGGAAACTATCCTCATGGGAATGCTCTACGGTTCGCAGATGCAGACAATGCTGCCAAAACTCCACAGCGAAAACTATCCGGGCATGGAGCTTATACGTCCGCTGTATCTTGTGCGTGAAGAAAAGATCATTCAATGGCAGCAGGAAACAGGTCTGGACTTTGAACGCTGTGCCTGCCGGCTTACAGAAAAAAACGATCGTGGCTCAAAGCGGCTGGAAATTAAAATGCTGCTGCGTCAGCTGCGTGAGATCAATCCGGCTGTCGATATGAATATTTTCCGCAGCGCTGAAAATGTCAACCTGCGTAAACTTATATCCTATCATATCGGCAGCGAATATCACAGCTTTCTTGACGATTATAACAACTAAGCGGGGGACTCTGTCCCCCCATACCCCCTGCCAAAGGGGGAATCCCCCCTTTGGAAACCCATTATTAGCCGCATCTTATGCGGCATTTTTGGAAAATATACTCCCCTTTATTGCGTTTTGCAATAAAGGGGAGTATAAGTGCAAATTCCCTTGAAAAAATGATATTACAGAGGTATAATTTATTTATGGAAAATACCAGACCAGACAAGAAAAAGAAATTAAAAAAACGGCTCATTATCTGCGGAATTCTCCTTATTATAATTATCCTGCTTTTTATGTGGGGATTCCGGCTCAAAACCGAAACATACAAGATAAAATCCGACAAAATAGACAAGGGGCTGAAAATCGTTTTTATCTCTGATCTCCACAATTGTTTCTTCGGCGGAACAGATCAGTCCGGATTGAAAAAAGAAATAGAAAAAGTAGCCCCCGACATTGTGATATTCGGCGGCGATGTCCTTGATATGGTCGGCGGACAGAAATATGCTCTTACTCTTATGAAATGGTCAGCTGAAAGATATCCATGTTTCTATACCCCCGGAAATCACGAATATATGCGTGATGATACGGACGAGTTCATAGACAAAGTAAAAGAAGCCGGCGTAACGGTCTGCCATGAAAATTATTCCGATCTTGAAATCAGAGGTCAGGCTGTCAGAATATACGGCGTGGCTGAACATCACGATTTAAGCTGGGATACGTTCAGCGTTCCGCCCGACGACAGCGTCTACACTATCCTTATTGCCCATCATCCGGATCAAATAGAATACTATCTCGGTCATAAAATCGGATTTGACCTTATTCTGTCCGGTCACGCCCATGCAGGTCAATGGAGAATACCTGGAATACTCGATCAGGGTCTTTATGCTCCGGGTCAGGGACTTTTTCCGGAATATACCAACGGAATGTACACATACGGCAATACCGTCCACGTTATAAGCCGTGGTCTTGCGAAACCGCTGAGAATGATCTTCATTCCGAGAATTTTTAACCGCCCTGAATTATCGGTTATCGAGGTTACATAAATGTAATATTTTTCTTGAAAAAAACTACTTGTATTTTTTCAAAAATAATGATATAATAAAACTAAAGAGATTCTGTTTTTATACTCCTGCCAAGAGGAAATCTTCTCTATGGATATTCACCCTGATTGTTTTCATTCTCCCTTTATGGGGGAATGAAAACAATTAATACTGGGTTTCCAAAGGGTGACTCCCCACAGTGTGGGGAGATGTCACGCAGTGACAGAGGGGTGCGGGTCTCCGGTGGAGACCTCTCGCAAAGCGAGAAGCACCGACCGAACCGACAGGTGAGACCACGGGCACCGGTAAGGCGGATTCCCCCTTTGGCAGGGGTGTGGGGACAGAGTCCCCACTTAAACGGAACAAAAAAAGGATACAAAAAATGGAAAAGAATAATATTTTTACAGAGGATTCCGCAGACGTTATCTGCGGCAGGAATCCTGTTATTGAGGCGCTGAAATCCGGAACGCCGCAGCTTGACGCTGTTTACATAAACGGATCGGGCGGAAGTCTTAACCTTATACGCAGCCTTGCAAAGGAAAAAAACGTGGTGGTTAAAGACGCCCAGGAACAAAAACTTAACCAGCTCTCAGGCGGTGCTTCCCATCAGGGAGTCGTGGCATTCGGAGCTTGCGGCGAATATGTTTCAGTTGAGGATATTCTTGAAGTCTCACGCAAAAAGAACACGAAGCCTTTTATTATAATCTGCGACGAGATCGAAGATCCGCATAATCTTGGCGCTATAATCCGGACTGCCGAAACGTCCGGAGCAGACGGCGTTATCATTCCGAAACGGCGCAGCGCATCCCTGAACGCTACGGTATTCAAGACTTCTGCCGGCGCTGCCAGCTACGTTCCGGTGGCAAGAGTTGCCAACCTTGCATCATGCATTGATATGCTGAAAGAAAACGGCGTATGGATCTACGGCACGGACGCTTCCGGCAGCGACTACGACAAGACAGATCTCACCGGAAGCTGCGCTCTGGTCATCGGTTCGGAGGGATTCGGCATCAGCCGGCTTATCCGAAAAAAATGTGACTTTATGATAAAACTTCCGATGCTTGGAAAAATCAACTCGCTCAACGCTTCTGTTGCTGCCGGTATCTTCATGTACGAGATACTCAGACAGCGGAATAACTTATAAGGAGAAAATCATGCCGGATCAGAAAATATCTCTGGAGGATATTCTGAACGAGTATTCTCCTGAAAATCAAAAGCCCAGAACAAAAGTCGGACGTATTGACGCTCAGAAAATTCTTAATTCAACGATCGAATCGCCTCAGACTTCAACAAAAACGCATCCGAAAGCTCCGCCGGTCTCACACGAAAAAACCGATATTTTCGACGGAGCTTTGCGAAAAGCAAATCCTGCTGATGAGTTCAAACCTGCCGATCTTTCAAAAAAGCGTGTTTCGGTAGTAGACAACAAGAATATCGGCGCTATACGCACAACGGTCTCACACAAAAAAGACAGTGCAAATACCGGAACTGTCCCCGTGACCCGAATTCCGCCCGATGCCGCTCCAAAAATAAGACGAATGAGCGAATCGACAAGAGCCAGGGAACTTGAAGAGATCAAGCGGAAAAACAAAAAGAAAAAAAATCATAAATCACCGTATACCTATAATTACGAAAGCCCGGACGGGGAATATATGTATTCACCGCCGAACTTCCGCAAAAAAAAGCGGACACGAGCTCAGATCGAAGCTGAAAACGACAGTCCGGAGGGAAGAAAATCCATTACCGATATCGTTCCCTCACCTGCTGCCGTTGAAGCTGCAAAACCCGTCCAGCCTGCGCCGAGAGCCGAAAAGACAAGCATCAATCTCAGCGAACCGGCAGAGATAGACGCAAGTGAACTTGATGTGCATATCACTCAGGAACAGGATGAATACCTCTCTGTAAAGGCACGAAAAAAACGTACCAAGCGCATTGTGGATTTCAATTACTACGGCGATGTGGAGGACGTGGGACGTGATATATATGAGCTGAAAAGCATTATCGGCGTCCGGGTTCTTATACTGACAATGACGGCTCTTCTCAGTCTGTTCATTACCCTTGCTGATTATTTCGATCTGACCGTTATCAGCATCCTGGACAGCAGCAGCGTAAAATCGTACATGACAGTTCATCTGCTGCTCGGAATTGTTTCCGTTGTTTCATCTATGCCGGTCATCACCAAGGGACTGAAAAAAGTATTTACTTTCTCCGCCGATACGGATTCCATGACGGCAATAACGGCGCTTTCATGCATGATCGCACTTGTTCCGGCGCTTCTCTTTCCGGATCTTGCGGCAGAAAATCACTTTAATATATATATGCCGATAGGAATCCTGGCGCTTCTTATAAATGCCGTCGGAAAACTTCTTATCATAAAAAGAGCAGCCCGGAATTTCAAATTTGTCTCCAAGAACTTTGACCGTCACGGCGTCGTTTATGTTACCGACGAAGAACGTGCCGAACGTCTTACACGAGGAACTCTGGGCGATTTTCCAATACTTGCTTCAACAAGAAAAACGGATTTCCTTACTGATTTTCTGCGGTATACCTATTCATCCGACATGGCGGATTCATACTGTCACAAGGCGGCGCCGCTTTGTATGATCGCTTCAGTGATAGTCGCCTGTTTCCTGACCTACTTCACAAAAGGAAGCCTGGGAACAGCCGATGCAGCAGTATTCGGATTCTCTATATTCAGTATGCTGATCTGCGCATCTTCATGTATCGCTATGCCGTTTGTTGTAAATATTCCTCTTGAAAAAACGGCTGCGGCAGTTTTTCCGGGAAAAGGAATCATGCTCGGCTACCAGAGCGTGGATGATTTCTACGATACAAACTCCGTTCTTGTTGACGCCGATTCGCTCTTTCCGGAGGGAAATGTTAAGCTGGCAGGAATCAAGGTATTTTCAAATACCAAAATAGACGAAGCTCTTCTGGAAGCTGCAAGCCTTACATACCACGCCGGAAGCATTATGCGGTATCTGTTCAGAGACGTGGCATATGGCAGGGAAGAGGCTCTTTATCCCATTGAAAATTTCTCCTATGAAGAATCTCTTGGCATCTGCGGCTGGATAAACAACAAACGTGTTCTCTTTGGAAACCGTGAACTTATGACAAGCCATAATATCGAGGGCATACCTACAAAAACAAAAGAAGCTGAATTTGCTTCTGACAATCAGGAGGCCTTGTATCTTTCCATTTCAGGAAATCTGGCTGCCATGTTCATTGTTGACATAACAGCCGATAAAAAAGTAAAAAAATGGGCAAGACGTCTTTGTAAAAGCAAAGTGTGTCTTATACTCAGAAGTGTTGACCCCTGCATCTCATTGAAAAAAATAGGAACGCTCTTCGGTATACCGGAAGAAATGGTGCGGATCCTTCCGAAACGCCTCCATGAGGACTTTGAAGAAGAAACTCAAAAAACTGTTCGTCTCAGTGCTTCAATGGCAACAACAGGAAAATTCACATCTCTGGCACAACTTCTCATAGGCACGAAAATTGTACATAATTCAGCAATTATCGGTCTTATTGTGCAGACAGTTTCAATAATTCTCGGCTTCGGTCTCGCAATGCTTATGATCCTTTCAAAGGCGTTCGAGACAAATTACATCTATATGTCGGCTACGGCTCTGATAATCTATAACGCAGTCTGCTCGGCTTTAACCTGTGCAGCTGTAAGCATTAAAAAGCTTTGACCGATATACTCGCCTCTGTTGCAAAATGTCCAATAGATTATGAGATAAAATTTTGTCAGACAAGGAGTAAACCGCAAGAAGTGCTGTCGTACCCCAAGGGCACTTCCGTTGGGCGCACACGAGGATTTACAACGCAGGATGGCGGAATTTTAGTCGAAAGATATGGATATTTTGTAATAGAGGAGAGTATAAACCTGACCTGTATCCGAAGCTTTGGGGATGCAGGTTTTTTCACGAAAGGAGACAAATATGTCTGAAAGACAGAATCACGGACACGGAAAAATAAACGACAATGACAGTACGATTCTCATTCCTGACGATTCGGAGGAATACAGAAAATACGCCCAGGAATACAGCCGGCAGAACTACGGACAAAATTCCTCTGCACAGCAGAATTATCAGGGTTATCAGCAGAATTATCAACAGCAGTATTATAATAATACCGGCGGCGTACAGCAGCCTTACTACGATCAGCAGCAGTATCAGGGACAGCAGGGAGGTTATTATCCGCAGCAACCCTACTACGGCGGTCAGTATCCTCAGCAGAATCCATATCCGCAGCAGCCGCAGTATCCGCCGCAGAACAGAAAACGAAAAAAGAAGAAGAAAAAAAAGAAAAGAAAGAGTTTATTCCTCAAGATATTTTTCAGAGTATTTTTCTCGCTTCTTATAATTTTTCTTCTGCTTTTCGGAATATATTCCTGCGTTTCGCTTTCGCTTATCAGCAAGATCAACTACCGGGAAACAGGAGAAAGAGACCGTACTCCCGGTGCAATGAACGAAAAATATGTTGAAAGCGTGCTGGTTATCGGTACGGACGGACGTTCCCTCGACGACCGTGGACGCTCCGATTCGATGATACTTGTATCGTTCAACCGCAAAACGAATCAGATAATCATGACATCGTTCATGCGTGACAGCTACGTGGATATCCCCGGGCAAGGCATGGACAAGCTTAATGCGGCATACTCCTATGGCGGTCCGGAACTGCTCATGGATACGATAGAAAGCAATTTTAACGTTAAGATCGACAACTATGTTTCTGTGAATTTCTCGTCATTTGCTGCGATCATAGACGCTGCCGGCGGAATCGACCTGAAAATATCTGATGAGGAAGCCGAAGCTATAAACGTTATCCTGGTCAGCGAAGTAAATGAGCTGATGGGCGACGAACCGGCTGCCGATTTCCTGACCGGCGGCGGAAAAGTGCATCTCAATGGCAAACAGGCGCTGTGTTATTCGAGAATCAGATATGTCGGCAACAACGACTTTGAGCGGACTTCACGCCAGCGCACGGTCATGACCGAGCTTATCAAAAAAGCCGCTTCGTCCGGCCCTTCATTTATAAAGAAAGTATCTGAAAAGGCTCTGCCAAACATTACCAGCAACATGACAAAGGGCGAACTATACAAATTATCTCTCCGCCTGCCTTTCGTGCTGAACTACGATATGGAACAGATACAAATACCCGTCGAGGGCAGCTACTGGGGCGAAAGCCACGATGTCGGCGACGTTCTCGCTATGGACTATGAGGAAAATATTAAAACTCTCAGAAGAAAAGTCTTTGCAGAAGATTAACCGTAACTTGCTTTTACATGGGGATGTCTCCTATCTCCTCGTCAAGGTAATATACTTCGTTTGATATCTCTACAATTATTCCAGATATCCTGCAAGGGTATCTGGAATAATTAATAATGGGATTCCAAAGGGGATGTATTCCCCTTTGGCAGGGGGTATGGGGGACGGCGTCCCCCTATAAAAGTAAATACGGATGCTGTAATTTTTTCTGAAAAAACACTTGACATCAGAGCCAAAAAGTGGTATAGTATTTAAGTAATGTACAGCTGTTCGTCCACGGCGGACGGCAAGGGAGTT
Organism: Oscillospiraceae bacterium; assembly: GCA_021769725.1. Taxonomy (GTDB): domain Bacteria; phylum Bacillota; class Clostridia; order Oscillospirales; family Ruminococcaceae; genus Ruminococcus. The sequence goes on from JAETSI010000007.1 coordinate 106,063, forward strand.
TCAGTATGGATAATAAAAATCAGCGTAATTCACAGCTAATCGTTGCAGACGCCGACGTTCTTCCGGATGTTTTTTCCAAAGTCATTGAAGTGAAAAAACTTATCGCCCAAAAAGGCGAGAAAAGTTCTGCATCTGCCTGCCGGAGAGTGGGTATATCCAGAAGCGCATACTATAAATATAAGGACAGCGTTTTCCCCTACGAGGAGCTTATCACCCGGAGAATAGTCAGTCTCTATCTGCTGCTGAACGACAGTCCGGGCGTGCTTTCCAGCGTACTTGCTTTTCTGCACAGCCATAATGCCAATATCCTCACCGTCAATCAAAGCATACCAATAGACGGAGCGGCGGCGATAAATATATCTCTCCGTCTGCCGGGCGTTTCGGAGGATAAGCTTGAATGGCTCTATTTAATTACTGAACTCAACGGCGTGCTTGAGGTCAAGATCCTCTCCGCCGAATAGCAATCGGAGGTATCATATATGTCAGCAAAATTTGCGGTTTTAGGCTACGGAGTTGTCGGCTCCGGTGTTGTAGAACTTTTCTACAAAAACAAACAGAGTATCGAAAAACGTGCCGGAACGGAAATGGATATAAAATATATTCTCGATCTGAGAGATTTTCCGCAGTCCCCCTATCGTGACAAATTGACAAAAAACTTTGAAGATATCGTAAACGATGACGAAGTAACATCCGTTGCCGAGTGCATGGGCGGCGTAGAACCGGCTTTCAGCTTTGTAAAGGCGTGCCTTGAAAAAGGAAAAAGCGTCTCTACCTCAAACAAGGAGCTTGTAGCCGCCAAGGGTGATATACTTCTGAAAACAGCTAAGAAACACAACTGCAACTTCTTCTTTGAGGCAAGCGTAGGAGGCGCTATCCCGATTATCAGACCTCTCCACAGATGCCTTGCAGCCAATGATATAACCCGTGTTGCAGGTATTCTCAACGGTACTACAAACTTCATCCTTACAAAAATGTACAACGACAATATGCCATTTGACAAAGCGCTCAGCCTTGCTCAGGAACTGGGCTATGCCGAAAAAGATCCAACTGCCGATATCGAGGGTCATGACGCCTGCCGGAAAATATGCATCATCTCATCTCTTGTTTTCGGAAAGCACGTCTACCCGAAGGATGTCTACACAAAGGGAATTTCAGGCGTTGATCTATGCGATGTAGCTGCCGCTGATGTTCTCGGTCACAGCGTAAAGCTTATCGCTATGGTAAATTCTTTAGACGACGGAAGAATACTGCCTGCCGTTATGCCGATGCTTGTTTCGTATGACGACATCATGTCGGGCGTAAACGACGTTTTTAATGCCGTGGCAGTTTACGGAGACGGAATCGATAAGGCTATGTTCTACGGACGTGGGGCAGGAAAGCTCCCGACTGCCAGTGCGGTTCTCGGCGATGTTATCGAGGCTGTCAAGCATAAGGTGACTGTTTTCTCCCAGAGCTGGGAATCCTCACAAGACAACAGCTTTATCGCCAATATCAACGAACTGACTGCCCGGTGGTACTTCCGTGTACCGTCATCATGCACTGCTCCGGAAGGCTCATACGAACATGAAAACGGTATATCTTACATCACAGCAGAAAAAATGAACTTCAAGGACGCTATGGACAAAGCGGCAGAGTGCGAAGCTCTTGCTGTAATGCCTGTGCTTGAATAATCGACCTCGACTGCCTGAGTGAGATAACAAAATCCCTCGGGCAGTTGAAATAATAACAAGAAAGGATAATTAATATGGCAGAATTAAAATACGAAATCACTGAATCTATCGGTGTTCTTTCAGAAAACGCCAAGGGCTGGACAAAAGAACTCAACATGGTAAGCTGGAACGAATATGAACCCAAGTACGATATTCGTGAATGGTCGCCCGACCATTCGAGAATGGGAAAGGGCGTAACGCTTACTGCTGACGAACTCGCAAACCTCAAAGACCTCCTCGCCGGCATCGACCTTGATTCCTTTGAATAATAACTGCGGGTTTCTTTCTGAAATTTTACACGTACTTGTTGAGGAAAACCCTTTTGAAAAAGGGTTATTCCTCAAACTCCTTTCCTAAAACTTACATTATTAAATTTAAGCCTGATAAGGCGCACCGGAAATTCTGAAAATTTCTTTTTTGTATGGTGTGCGCCTTATCAGGCTTAAATTAGTATTAAAAGTCTTTGGAAGGGGGGGGCGGGGGAGAACCTTTCTTCAGAAAGGTTTCCCCCGATAATGCATATAAAATTTCGGAAAGAAACCCGCAGTTATTATATCAGAGAATAAAGCAGATAAGTCCGCTGCATCCGTCGTTGATGACACGTTCGAGTGCTTCCTGGAGTTTCATGCGGGCGTCGGTGGGCATCTTGTACAGCTTGTTGTGCAGTCCCTCGTTGACCAGTTCGTGCAGAGATTTTCCGAAAATATTTGAGTCCCATATCTTTTTCGGATCTTCGTCAAAGCCATCCAACAGATACATGATAAGCTCCTCCGACTGACGTTCAGACCCCACTATCGGGCTGACTGTCGTATTGATATTCGCCCTCATAAGGTGAATCGACGGCGCAGACGCTTTAAGCCGGACACCGTATTTTCCGCCCTGACGTATGATTTTCGGCTCTTCAAGGGACAACTCATCCATTTCCGGCATAATTATTCCGTATCCTGTCGCCTCGACCTCTGCCAGTGCCGGTTCTATCCGCTGATATTTGCGTCTTATCTCGTTAAGCTCTGTAAGCAGAGGCATAAGATCGCTCTCACTTTCGATCTCAATCCCCGTCGTCTCCCCCAGTATCTTATAGAACAGACTGCTGTCAAGCTCGGCGTTTATGGTTACAGAACCCTTTCCGAGGTCGATAGAAGAGATCTCCGCCTTGATTATATGCGGACACTCTCCCATGGCTTCTGCCGCTGTTTTCGCTTCACGGACTATTCTTATATCCCTTGCGGCATTCCTGATGCAGTCGAGTATCTCCGATTTCAGCCAGTGCCCCTTTTCAAGGGAATTTATCCAGCGTGCCGTGCGAATGTTGATCTCCTTGATCGGAAAGGAAAACAGTATCTCACGGATTATTCCTTTTATATCCTCTTCGTCAAGATCAAGACAGCTCACAGGGATGACCTTTGCGTCATAGCGGTTTGTAAGCTCTTCTGCCAGTTCTTTTGTCTGCGGAGAATCGGGAACAGTTGAATTAAGTATCACAACAAAAGGCTTTCCGAGTTCTTTCAGCTCACGTATAACACGTTCTTCGCACTCCTCATACTCAGCACGTGGAATGTCTGAAACAGAGCCGTCCGTGGTGACTACCAGACCAATTGTGGAATGGTCGGTTATAACTTTTTGCGTGCCTATCTCCGCCGCCATATTGAACGGTATCTCTTCATCGAACCATGATGTCATGACCATACGTGGCTGCTCATTTTCAATATATCCGATAGCGCTGGGAACGATATATCCCACACAGTCGATAAGTCTGACGCTGAAAGCCGCTCCCTCGCCAAGGTTCACTTCAACAGCTTCCTCCGGAATAAATTTAGGCTCGGTAGTCATGATTGTTTTTCCGGCTGCGGACTGCGGCAGCTCGTCAAGAGCACGTTCCCGCTTGAACCCGCTTACGATATTCGGGATAACCAGCGTTTCCATAAATCTCTTGATAAATGTGGACTTTCCCGTTCTTACAGGTCCTACAACGCCTATGTATATGTCACCGCCGGTTCTCTCGGCGATGCTTGTGTAAATGTCATTTATCATCTTATAACCTCCGTGCTTGTTTATGTATCAGTTCTGACAGCTTATGTGGGGACTTTGTCCCGATATCCGGTCAAAAGAAGATTTTCTCTATAGATATCCTCATAATTGTTATTATTGCCCCTTTACGGGGTAATAATAACAATTAATAATGGGTTTCCAAAGGGGGGATTCCCCCTTTGGCAGGGGGTATGGGGGACAGCGTCCCCCACATAAATCTGCTGTCAATTAATGATAGGTATCAGGAGCATACCGCCGTTTTTCAGACGTTCGCCGTCGAGTTCGTTTTCTTCCATAACAGCGGCAGCGCTGGTGCTGTAGCGTTTTGCGATATCCCAGATCTCCTCATTTTCCGCACCGAAATAAAGCTTTATGGAATAATCGCCGTCACGTTCTTTTTTTACAGAGTCGTCAACAGACAGACCGGTAAGCGCCGTTATCGTATTGCAGCTGCTCACGGAAAGGCGTATATCAATTCCTGCCTTTGCCGTAAGAACGCCTTCGGGAGAAATATTGTAAGAAACATCTCCGGCACTGACTTCAGCGCTGATGCTGCATCCCCCTATATCGTCCCCAAGCTCCAGCGTTTCCTCAAACGCCTCGTCCCTGTCGGACATTATCATCATGCCGGAGGGATCTATAGCTGCCATTGACCAGGTGAGCATACCTGATACAACTGCCGAACGTCCGTCGCCGGCAGAACGTGTATTGATATTTTTCGGGGCACACCACATGGCATATATTGTTTCAGGAACAGAATCTCCCTCTGCAATTTTAGCTGTCAGACTGCGTCCTTCGCTGAATATCACCGGCTGCTGCTGCGTTCTTATATCCGACACAGACGTTTCGCATGGATATATCGTAGAATAAGCATCCGCCGCCAGCATCACGGAAGAAGTTCTCACGGCACGACACATAAGGCGCAGTTCTATCTCGCATTTCAGAATAGTATTTTCCCCTGTTTTTCCGGCTGACGGAGTAATATCACAGCTTATCACGGAGGGCGTCACACTGCATTCAAAGGTTTCGTCGATTTCGTCAATATCCACGATCTGACTGTACGGCAGAGAGAACTTCATTGGCTCAACGGCTCCCCTGCCCTCTTTTTCGCAAGCATAGAGAATATCAATTACGGCGTCACCTTTGGCAAGAAGCTTGCCAGATATCATTTTTTTCTCGCAGTCCGGCGTTTTGCAAATGCAGCTTATGATCCCGAGCACGGGAGACTGTGTAGGAGAGATCTCAGTTTCTTCGCTTATCCTCACAATTTTATCAATGGATATTTTCTTTGAAGCGTATCTTACAGGAATCTTCTTCACCTGTATATTCATTCCAAAAGCGTCGGATATGACTTCCTGTTCTTTCTCGCAGCACACCAGTATCTTAACGGAAACTGCTCCACGGACATCAAGACGCCGTTTGTTCACTGCTCTGAAATTAACATGGTCTGTCTTTGGCCTGATACTTATTTCCGGAGAATCGCAGACTGTGCCCAGATCGACGGTTCTGGAAAAACTCTGACGCTGCGTCACGCATCGGAGCACAGAGTCCCCCTCGCCGCAGTACAGAATGTGGATATCGCACCGCAGCTCATAGGTCATCTTATCGCCGCTTATTGAGTATCCGGTTATGACAGGCACGGTCTGGCAGCGTATAAGCCGGAATATGTCAGGGTAATAATCGGGAAGTATGTAGTCAAGCTCCACAGTCTGCTCCTGCACGCCGTCAAAGATCACCTGCGAAACCGGAACAGTCTCTCTGTTGATTTTTAAATCCATATTTGTCCTCCTTGAAATTCGATTTGTAAATCATATTCAGATGCAAGTACAAGTATTCACGATTATTTTGTTAAACAATTATTTTTTATTCTTTCCCTTGACACAGAAACTTCTTTATGATATAATATATAAGTAACTTGATTCATTTTTGAATGGAGATGTATCGAAGTGGTCATAACGAGAACGACTCGAAATCGTTTGAGCGGTAACACGCTCCGTGGGTTCGAATCCCACCATCTCCGCCATCTTTATTTTAAATGGGGCATTAGCGCAGTTGGGAGCGCATCACACTGGCAGTGTGGGGGTCAGGGGTTCGAATCCCCTATGCTCCACCAGTTAAAATGACGTAAAATAGGCACTTTCTCGGTTTGAGGAAGTGCTTATTTATTTTGACTAAATACAAATTGTGCGCTGTTTGTGCGCTATTGAGACAAAAAGATATAAAAAGATATGATAAGATACGCAAAGTTAAAGGGACTATCCAATATGGACAGTCCCTATTTTTATCCGATTTTTTGCATGAGTTGTTGTTCCGCCTGCTCATCAGAGCGTTTATTGTGAATTATAAGCATATCCTGTAAAACATTTGCGGCGGCTTCATCGGCTTCTGCTATACAATGTAGATATTGATTAGTTACTTTCAGATCACTATGACCTAATCTGCCTTGAACTTGCTTGACGTTTACACCGCCGTATAACAGCAATGTAGCTGACGTATGACGGAGAGCGTGAAATTTTCGATGTTTAAGACCATTCCTGTCAAGGAACTTATTGAACCATTGAGAGGGCGTTTGTGGGTACATTATTGAGCCGTCCCATTGAGTAAAAAGCCATTCGTCACCTTTCCAAGCAGTACCGAGCCGCAGACGTTCACGCTCCTTTTCGGCTTTAAGCAGACGGATAAGTTCTATACAGCTTTCGTTAATCGTCACAACTCGTATATCGTTATCCTTTGGAGCTTTCGTCATTACTGGCTGCCCTTTGAGTTTGTATGCGCTTCTTTCTATTGTTATCTTATGATTGATAAAGTCAACGTCTGAGAATTTAAGTCCCACTAATTCACCAAGCCTTGCACCGCTCATAATTGCAAGCTGCACGATAGTTTGATATTGCAAAGGCTCGCTTTCAAGGCAGGAGAGCATTTCAGCGGCTTCTTGTTTGGTGAATATCTCTACTTTCTGAGTTATCATTTTTGGCATTGTAAGGCGATCAGCATTTGCAGGATTGGACTGTATAAGTCCAAGCTTGACGGCTTGCTTCAATATTGATTGAAGTATAGCGACTTTACGCTTTATTGTGGACGGTGACAGTTTAGTATTGTCCTGCTCCTCATTCTTTTTTCTTATATCACCTTGCAGATACTGGACGAATTGCTGAACGTGCGCAGGTCGCAGTTCCGATAGCTTAATATGACCTAATAACGGTATAATCAGTTTGTCGATCTCATTCTTGTAAAATTCGTATGTGCGTGGTGCAAGAATATCCTTTTTAATATCAAGATACATGTTACAGAAGTCAGCAAGCTTTATGTTTCGGTTAGCTCCGATCTGACCGTTTCGGCACTGCTCCTCAAACAACATAGCTTGCCGCTGGACTTCCTTTTCAATCTGTTTAGAGGTCATGCCCTGAGCAGGCTTATAGCTCATTGTGTATGGTTTAAGACGTTTACCATTACTGTCGTAGCCGTGATATACTCTGATCGTGTAGGACGTTATTTCGCCGTTTTTATTCTTGCGTGGGGTTATGTTTGGCATTTTTGGAAGCCTCCTTAAAATGGTGCATCACCGTCAGCAATGATTTCGTCATCTATGAAAAAGCCATTAATAATAGAATAATTATTTATAAATTTGTTTAATAATGCGTTTTTTAATCCTGCTTTCAAGTAATCCGGATAATCTGGATTAGTCATAAAATCCATAATCTTCTTATATTCATTGCAAAAATCATAGAGGCATTCATTTGTAAAATTAATTGAAAGGCTTTTTGTTCCTTCAAAATCCGAGAAATAAGTATTAATACTGCAATCTGACAATTTTGACAGTGTAATAATTGCATTAATTACTTTTTCTACTGTGAGTTCATTGCGCTCATTTTCTGCTGTGTGTTCAGAAGATAAACCACAAAGCCAATCTAAAGATACATTAAGCTCTTGTGCTATGGCTATAGCCTTATCTATTGTCGGATTTTTAGGGTTATCTGTTGATTCATAGGTTGAAAGGGTAGCGGCTGCAATCTTAGTCCTTCTTGATAATTCAGCTTGCGATAAATCTGCTTTCAGACGAGATTCTTTCATTCTTTCAGCAAATATTTTATTATTTTCCATAATTGCACCTCCTTAGTTATATTTATATAATACCATAAATTGTTGTTGTTGTCAACAATTGTTTTTAATTAAAACAAAAAATATAACACATTACACTTGTTGTGTAAAATATTGCGCAAATAGTGTAATATTTTACACTCAAAATCAAGATTGCATCAAAACTGTGAACTTTTTATAAATGCAGTTGACAAATCAACTAAAATATGGCATAATAATATTAATAACAAAAAAGGAGGGGTGTTTTAATGACAGGGCAGGAAATTAAGCTCATGATTAAAAGTGCAGGCATTAAACTTTGGGAGGTGGCAGAATTACTTAATATGCGTGACAGTGAATTCTCACGCCGTCTCAGAAAGCCATTTAACGCCGATGAGGTCGCTAACATCAAACGCATCATTAACGAGCTTTCGGCTCAGAACGAGAGCACAAACAACTAATTTTACGGAGGTAGAAATTTATGTTTTATGTAAAAACGAAAATCAACGAGGAAACAACGATCACAACCGAGCTTACAGACGAGAACGTATTTACCATTTGTCCTGAGTGCGGCAAAGAATTTGAAATTGACCTGTATGACGTTTTCAGCAATGACGGCGATTTATACAGTACTGCAATTTATTGCGCTGAGTGTTCTGCCAAAAGAATCAAATCAAAAAATTAACGTCCTGCTACGGCAATAGCAAGACGTTTGAAGCAAACAAACCATACACTATGAAATATGTTTACCTGCTTCTATTATACCACAATTTGAGCAGGTATTCAAGAGAAACGGAGGTAAAAATGCCGGAAATAAATAACAAAATGAATTTACAGGGTGTTGTACACGAAGTATCTTTAAAAAATGAGTCAACAGAGATCCCGAATCAAATTACTATACCTAAAATGTATAGCATACGTGAATCAGCAGAAATATTTGGTATATCCCAGAATTACGCACGTCAGCTTGCTTTGTCCGGAACTGTAAAAGCCGTCCGTGTCGGCAGGGGGAAGATACTTATTAACGCAGAGAGTATGGCTGATTTCTTCAACAACAGCTATATTAACGATCAGATTTCAACTGTAACAAGCGATATTAAGCCGATTCCGGTAAAATTATGAAAGGCGGTGAGACATAATGAAAAAATATAATCCTTTTAAGGTTCTTGACTACATACCTCATGGCAGGGAAAATTCAATTTCAATGTCTGAGCTGTCTGTTCGTATGAGATGTGATAAGAGATCAGCGAGGGCGGCAGTATTTAACGCACGCAAGGCAGGAGCAATAATCTGCTCTACTTGTGAAGGAGGAAGCAAAGCAGGATATTTTCAGTCTACTAATGTTTTCGATGTTCAACAGTTCGTTACAATGATGGATAAACGTATGAACAGCACGGCAATATCCAAGCGCAGCGCAGAGGAATTTTTGAAACAACATGATGCTAAATGAAATAATTCAGTATTTTAACAATGTCAAGCAGGTCGGGGAGAATCAATATTCAGCGAACTGTCCGTCCTGTGGAGACACAAAGCGGCATCTGTACATAAGCGAGAGCGGCGGCAAGATTCTTCTGGACTGCAAAAAGGGCTGTACGTTCGGGGAGATCGTGCAGGCATCGGGGCAGAAAAAGTCTGAGTTCTTTCCGCCTAAACCTCAGAGAACGGCGTGGACGAAGCTCAGGGAGCATATTTACACTGATACAGAGGGAAAGCCTGTTGCTCGAAAGACTATTTTCGACAAGGGCGGAGGAAGTAAAACTGCGCTATGGGAGAGATACGAAAACGGCACGTATATCAATAAACTGAACGGCTTGAAAGTACCGCCGTATCACGTTCATAATCTGAAAGAGTGCAAGTCCGTGATAATCGCTGAGGGCGAAAAGGATGTTGAAACTCTCGAAGAAATGAAATTCTGTGCAACTTGTTCTCCCAATGGAGCCGGCGGTCGGACAAGCTGGGTCAAGGGCCATAACGAGTATTTCAGAGGGAAAGCCGTTATAATCCTCACAGATAATGATGAACCGGGCAGAGAACATGGCAGGGTCACAGCCGAGAACTTGTGCGAGGTTGCCGAAAGCGTTCGTCTGATACCGTCAGAGAGCATTTATCCCCAACTTAAAGAAAAGGGCGATATATCCGATATTGTTCAGGCTGTAGGACTTGACAGGGCTAAAAGAATGCTGATAGAAGCAGTCAAAGCATCTGAGTTATACACAAAGCCTGCTCCGCTCTTTCCTGAACCTGAACACACAGAATCAGAGCGCAAAAGCTATATTGTAAATAAATGCCTTAAACATAATGAGGAGCTTATCAGTCGTCTTGCGGAGCTGGATCCGTTGAATTATCACCATAGCGACAGAGGGTCGAGTGATCTTTTTGCGGATATGTTCCGGCAGGACGTCAGGTATAACACTACCGCAAAGGAATGGTATTTCTATGACGGCAAGGTCTGGAAAATTGATACAGGCGGTATGTTCGTTCACGCAAAGGCTAAACAGCTTTTTGATGCGCTTATGATCTATGCAGGCTCTATCGAGGACGAGCAGACACAGAAGCTGTTTCGTGAATATTACGGCAAATTCGGCAGTAAAAACAAGCGTGATACGCTAATAAAGGATGCCGCCGACTGCTGTTATATCAGCTCTGAGGAGCTGGACAAAAATCCGAATTTATTCAACTGCCAGAACGGCACTTTAGAGCTTGATACGATGAAATTCCGACCTCATAACAGCGAGGATTACATAACGAAGATATCTAATGTGGTCTATGATGAAAAGGCTGTCTCAGAGGACTGGAACAAGTTTATTAATGAAGTATTGCCACACGACAGAGAAAAAGTCTGCTATCTTCAAAAGGCTATCGGGTATAGCTTAAGCGGACAATGCAGTCTTGAAACGTGCTTCATACTATACGGAGCTACCACGAGAAACGGCAAATCCACTTTAGTAAGCACCATATCATATATGCTCGGAGATTCAAACGGATATGCAAGAGCCGCACAGCCGGAAGTGCTTGCGATTCGCAAAAACAAGGACAGCCGTAACGCTTCAGAGGATATAGCAAGGCTTGCAGGCTGCCGCTTTTTGAATGTAAGCGAGCCTCCGCAAAGTATGGCATTTGATGCGGCATTGCTGAAAACTCTCACAGGCAGAGACAGAATAACGGCAAGATTTCTGTTTCAGGGTTCGTTTGAATATGTTCCGCAGTTTACATTATTCATAAATACAAATTATCTGCCGAAAGTCCTTGATGAAACACTTTTCACAAGCAACAGAATCAATGTAATCGAGTTTAACCGCCATTTTACGCCGGAGGAACAGGATGTTAACCTCAAAGACCGTTTAAGGACTGAACAGAATATTTCGGGTCTGTTCAACTGGTGTATCGAGGGATTGAAGCTGTTCAGGCAAGAGGGATTAAAGCCGCCTATGTCGGTAGGCATTGCCACAAGACAGTATGCTCAGCAGTCGGACAAGCTGGGGAATTTTATTGACGAATGCCTTGAAGAAAATCAGGGCGGAGGATGTACGGCGAAAGAAGCCTACGAGGTCTACAAAAAATGGTGTACCGACTGCGGATATTTTTCGGAGGGTAAGCAGAAGTTTATAGAACTGCTCAGAGGAAAAGCGCTTATTAGGGAACGAGAAAAAATAAATGGTATTTGGGAGAAAAGAGTTATCCCAAATTACTGCATTGCATACGAAAAATAGTATTCTTGCCTTTCTTGCCCTTTTGTATGTGAGCTACGCGAGGACTATAGAAGCTGAAAAGGTCACATTAAAAAGGGCAAAAAGGACAAACCACGAAAAATAGCCAAAAGTAAACTTTTGTCACTTTTGTCATTCATTTTCAGTAAGCGAGGTTAATATTTATGACCGACAAGCAGAAATTTTTGAAAGAAGCCGTCATTCTCTGCGATTCGAGGGAACAGCAGAACCGGCATATACTTGATATATTCAATCAATCGGGCGTGAAATACGAGGTCTGCAAGCTGCCTGTGGGCGATTATTCATTCAAGGTGAACGAGCTTGATTTTCGTCTGCAATGCGCAGTTGAACGCAAGGCTAACGTTAATGAACTCTGGGGGAACATCTCCCGAGAGCGTGAACGATTCGAAAAAGAAATAGCGGCGATGCGGAATCTTACAGGCTCGGCTAATCTGATAATAGAGAACTGTCCCGACCGTGATTTTCTTCAAAATTATAAGGTGAATCAATACGTCATGATTGCTCAGAACCGCAAAATCGAGGATATAGGACGGTACATATACAATACCCTGCAATCGTGGAGCAGTGCCAACAGATACGGCTTGAACGTCCATTATATGCGTGGAAACGAGGGGACGGCTTCGCTGCTGCTAAATATCTTTTATTACTACTATCACAATTACCATGAGCTTATCAAGCCTTTGAGAAAAAATGAATAAAAAATGGGAATATTCACTTTTAAATGAATTTTTCCGAAGTTTTTTGCATAAAAAGCATTAATACTTCCCCACTATAAAAAGGCTTTTAAATGCGCTGCAAGCCGTTGCGATTCAATTAGTGTAATTATACTATTAACAATGTGAACAGGCTTTAACGGCAATTCTGGAAGTTCTCAGAGAGCATATATAATAAAATTGGAGCAGGTAATCAAGCCTGCTCCTTTTTATTTACAGCAATGACCTTTTGTACCATGTACAACGCAGAAAAAATTATTATTAAATTATCATTTATCATAAGTTTATTAATCCGGACTTTTCGGACACATAAAAAAGAACAGCAGACCGTTTCCGATCTGCTGATATGTAATTTAATCATCAAGCGATGCAAAGCCTATAAGAATTTCTAAGCGGTTATGCGTTCTTTTCAGCGATTCAAGCACAAGCCGCAGCGAACAATCTAAATTATCAGTCTCAACGGTTGCAGGGGAAATATTAGCAGACGCATCTTTTACATATTGCATTACAGCGCATATTTGTGCCAACTCATAGCGGATATCGTCCAGATTATAATCAAGATCGTTATTGACCTCATTGTTTAATTTGTTAAATTCTGCTTGTATCATGCGTTCTTCTCCTTTTTTAGCCGTTTCTCAGAAGCCGTATAGCCGTTTCTGAATGCAGCTCTTTCATAAGCCGCAAGCATGGAACTTAATGCCATATCAGCCTTTATGCGCCTTTTGGTCTCCTCTCTGTCGTTTGGCAGATACTTATTACTGAAATCAATACGCATATCTAAATGCGCATCATCGTGTTCGGTTAAGGTTGAATCATAAATGCTGTCGATGTAGTCTTTTCTGCTCATCTCATGCCACCTCCAATAAGAAGCTGAACGGCAGTATTGAAGCCGACTTCAAAAGCGTTCCGGATGTTTCCACATACAAGTTCGGTCAGATTTTCCGAAAACTTGGAATAAGCATCCGTGCTCGCTCCACGCTTGGACAACTCGTAATCGGGAGCATATTTCTTTTTAAAGTCGCTTTCAAGTTCGTTGCTTTCTTGGGTTTGAAACGGCGTTTGAGTGCCGTAATTCTCGTTTATAGCATCATACATAGCGTTTATCAAAAACTCTTTATTCATTAAATTTTCCTCCAAAACTGTTGACATTTCGGAGCAGGAGTGCTATAATTAATACAAATCCTACTCCGATAGGTGGTTGAGTGCCTTTACACGTTACTTTGGTCGGTGGCTGTGTAAGGCTCTTTTCTTTTATGCCACTGTAAAACGGCGGCTCTCTGTCTGCTTGACATACTGGTCGTACAGCTCCTTGTGAGTAGATTTGAACGCCGTTGTGTCGAAGCGGTTTGACTTGACCGTCTTGTATCTGATCTTGAACACGTCAACGTCAAGCTCCTCTGTGTTGCGCTTAGTCATTTCAGCTTTAAGCTCGTCCTTGATGCTGTCAAGCTCTGCCTGTGCTTCTGCGATAAGCGTTTCCAGTTCCTTAAGGCTTCTTACCTTTGCTAATAAATCCATTGTACTCATATTCGTACCTCCAATATTTTTTCAGCTTCGGAGCGTTTCCGCTTCCCTTACTGTAATTATATTATAGCACAAAGTTTAGTGCAAGTCAATATGCAAATCGCACAAAGTTCAGTGCTAAATCTTGTTTATTTTTGCACTTGATTTTGTGCATAAAAGGTGCTATAATTATAATGGGAAGTAGGGAGTATTATAAATTCAAGCTCCCACAGGAAAGGATTTGATATAATGCCGATAAAATATGATAAGCTGTTTGAACTTTTGAAAGAAAAAGGCTGGAATACTACTCGAATCAGAAAAGAGGGGTTGATCGGACAAGGAACGCTCACAAACCTTAGAAACGGCACTGGTGGACTTGACCACAAAACCATTGCAAGAATATGCAAGGTGCTCAACTGCCAACCCGGAGACATAATGGAATATGAGGAAGATTAATATTTTATTTTTCTGTTCGTGGTACATGGTACAAAAGGTACAAAAGGTCATTGCTGTAAAGAAAAGGAGCAGGAAAACCTGCTCTTTTTTATTTAATACGTATTGACAAGATACGTATTATATGCTATAATATAGATGCAGGAGGGAAAAGCCATGACTTTTAAAGAAATGGAGAAGCTGCTTAAAGCTGACGGTTGGATGTTAAAGGGCGCTGTAGGTTCACACTTTCAGTACATACACCCAACAAAAAGCGGAAAAGTAACAGTACCGAACCATAAGGGAGACATTCCCAAAGGTACAGCAAATTCAATCCTGAAGCAGGCGGGGCTGAAATAATGCCCTGCTCCTGCGTATAATATAAACGTAATACCAAAAGGAGTTGATTCTATGTTATCTGTTTATCCGGCTTGTTTCTACAAAGAAAAAGATGGCGGTTACTCAGTGATTTTTCCCGATCTGGGTCACCTTTCAACTTGCGGAGAAACTCTTGAAAACGCTCTTGAAATGGCTGTGGATTGTCTTGCAGGTTATCTGTACTCAGCCAAGCAGGAGGGCGAGAACGTGCCTGCTCCGTCCGAAATGAACTGCATTGATGTTGACAAGGAGTATGACGAATACGAGAGCGCATTTGTCAATATGGTGGCTGTCGATGTAGCCGAATATGCTAAAAAACATTTTGAAAAATCAGTCAAAAAAACCTTGACTATTCCCTCATGGCTCAACGAAGCTGCTGTTGCTAATAACGTGAATTTCTCTCAGGTTCTTCAATCGGCTCTTAAAGAACAGCTTCACCTTAACTGAATAGACGAAAATAGGAGCAGGAAGCGCTTACCTGCTCCTATTTTTTGTGCGCCATTTGTGCGCCATTGATACGACAGCGCACAAGAAATCATAAGAAGTTATAAGAAGATGTATAAGCTAAAACGGCTATTTATAGGAGATTACAGGAAGATAAGAAACTTTATAAAAAGGACTTTTCTTCACTGGCAGTGTGGGGGGCAGGGGGTCGAATCCCCTATGCTCCACCAATGAAAAAAGCACTTAAACGACATAATATAGCCGTTTAAGTGCTTTTTTATTTATTATGCAGTGTACGCAAAATTTCATAAAAATTCATCAAAATATCAACAGTATGGGTGTCAAATAGGGTGTCAAAAATCAGCTATACAACAAAACGCCGTCCCACATAAAGCAGGACGGCGTTTGTCATAAGGATTTTCAAATGTATGGATTCACTTTTCGGTCAACGTCCCCTGGTATGTAACCCCCTCGATAACAATATTAACGTTCACAGATTTTTTAATCTGAGCAGCCATTCCAGTTCTGAACCCGTCATCATAAGTACTGCCCTCGCAGTTCGGAATCCCGGAGATCTCCGAAAC
>JAETSI010000158.1 GCA_021769725.1 Oscillospiraceae bacterium
GTTGCCTTGAACTCGAATTCGAACTCGTTGCGATGGTCTTCGTCCACCATATTCGATGTAAGAGTCTGAACCTCTTCCAATTCATCCTCGCTACATTCGCCGATGATCGTAACCATGCGATAATCCGCATTTTCCAGTTCGAAAAACACAACCTTAAATGTCCAGTAATCGCCCTTGTAAGGAATCATAACCACAGTCTCGCGCGTTGACTTTGGCACTTCAAAATAGATTTCCTGCATTTTTGTTACACCTTTCCTTTCTTTTGTTTTGTCATTACAGGACGTGTATTTCACGCGAAACATAATAGCACGAATTATGATAGAATCCGTGATGCTACTTGTCTTTCTTCTTGTCTTTGTGTGCCTGATAAAAGCTTTTTGCCCGGAAATAAGCAAGGGCTTTCTGTGCTTTCTTGTCGTTCGGGTTGTCCATAGCTCGAGAATATTTATACCGCTTTGTTTCGTCCATCGCGGTACCTATGTATTTTTTCATTGGATCAGCCGCTTTACCTCTCATTCGACCCCATCTCCTAATCTGATAAATATAGAATATTCGTCGCCGTTTACTGTTGCGGCCAGCATTTTCCCAGTTAGCAGCGCCACAAGATCTTCTCTTGATATTTCATGAATTTCAGATCCATAACAATGGCCAAATTCGTCTCTAGCCTTTGCAGTGTTATCAATAACCTTAAAATCACTCATTATGCCAGATCCTTTCTATTTCTCCATTATTTTAGGCGTCCCATCTGCATTAAGCATGACGGTGATGCCATATACAGAATGACTGCTCCATTCAGGGTTCAAATAATATTCCAGATAACATACACCCGTTTCTTTGTCTACCAAAATTGAGTAATCATCTCCGATCGCATACCGATCGAATTTCTGAGCAGCTACTGTGTCAACATCCGATACAACACATGCAGATTTATTACTGCATCCAGTCAGCATCATAACAATCAACGCTACAACTAAAAGTTTTTTCATTTAACACACTCTCCTTCTATTTCTCCTCGCCAGTGATAATCTCCGAATATGGTAAACTAGCTGAATCATCTGCCACCAGTATTTCTTGTCTTTGGTCTGTAAATAGGCGTTTCTATATGTGTTCAGACACTTGATAACGTTGCGAAAAATAAAAAGCGGAACATCTGTTGGCCTAGCTAATACACCAGCACCCACCTCTATGGCATTCATTAAATGCTCACAGCTGAAATCATCCAACGTAAATTCTTTCTCCGCGATCTTGTGCATGGTGCTGCAGGAGTTCGCAACCGTCCCGACCTTGTATGTATCGAACTCTTTCCACCAGTACAACGGGGCCGTAATATCCACATATACCACGATCATCCGTCTGTACTTCGCATGAACCGGACCGCCTTTAGCAAGCGACATCATGAGTTTGTGGTCGTTGGGACCGATTATAAAATCGTCATAAAAAGGTTCTCCAAAATCACTAACAAACGCTTCTCTGTATTCACTATCCCCCTTCTCCCAACTATTCATCGGATTCCGCATTCCCCGAATTGCAGCCTCCCATCCGATTACTTCTGTGTTTTCTAATTTAATCATCTAATTCCCTCCAATTCGAGTCAAAATGCATTTCCATAAGATTTGTCATTAATAATATCTCGGTTATTACTTTTCCTTTATAGACCCTGAGTGCGCATTCCCTAAATTCATCTATGGTTCCCTCAAAATGTCCACGAGTTATTACTTTCACACAACCGTCAGTGCAGCGAAAGAATGTTACAACATTGTGGTTTGACCCGAGACCTTTGACAATCGCATAATCGTCATCGCATTGCACCAAGGCATCGCTCCCAATACGAGGATCACCATATACAAGAGTGGTTCCACATATTTGAGCATCCCCAAATACGTTGGAATTGCCTAATATATGAACACCATCATATATTTGGGCATTACCCCGGACCACAACATGATCATCCATATAGACCAAACCGTATACTTGAGCGTTTTCACCCACGTGTGCATTACCACATATCGTAGCACAATCGTATATCTGAGCATCATCAGAAACGAAAGCATTTTCCAATATTCGAGCATTCCCATATACTTTGGCGTTATCGCCTATCCACGCATCCCCGGTCTGGCTCAGATTATACTCTCTTTCAATATAACCACCCAAATCTCCGACCTTAACCGTAAGACCGACATTTACGAGAGCCCTAATACGATGCAGTTTTTTAGACTCCACAGTTATGGAATCGTTCGTTAATTCGTATTTCCTGTTCATAGGTCTTCTCCTTTCTTAGTGACAAAAAAAAGAGCCAAGTTAAATTCCTCAGCTCTTCGAATTTATTCGATTACTTCTTCCTCTGATTGTTTATTCTCGTTATAATGATCGGGCTTGTTTGCAAGAATACTAATCCCAACGCCAGCAATAGTTATTCCGAGCCCCGTCACAAGCGTTCCTATAACATTTTGTCGACCTTTATTCTTAAAAATTTCGTCTATTATAGAAATACTTTTGGATAATATATTAGTTTCTCTCTTCATGGGCGTTTACCCATCAAGATTTGCACGCCAACCGCCGTTAATGAGACGCCGATCATCAGCAAAAAATATGGTAATAGTCTTTTCATATCAATCCAATCCTTTCTCCAATCGCTCTCTTCTGTTTTTCTCGACCGGGCATGTTTCCATACATTCAGGGTATGAATCCCAACTGCATTTATTACACAGAAGCGTATGCCGTCCTTTGTCTGGTATATCCTCCTCGAATTCCTTTATTTCTGTCGTCCAAGTTCCGTCAGGCTGTTTAACGGGACAAACCATCAATGACTGTACCATCATCCATATCACCCCCCGCCGTAATCTTATCATAAAGAAAGAAAAAGTAAAAGGCCATATTTCAGACCTAAAGGAAGTGTAATTCCGGCGTACAAAACAAACTACAATCTCTACCTCGAGGCCCCGATCCACTTGATCTCCTTTGTTTTCTTATTGGAAACCACATAAACGCCATCGAGTTCTTCAACAAGCATCCAATCTCGCCAGTTTAATCCGTGCCCGGCCA
>JAETSI010000159.1 GCA_021769725.1 Oscillospiraceae bacterium
CGTTACAATTCACACCCCAGCCAGCTTCGCTGGCTGTTTGTGCAAAACGTAGAAAAATAAATTTTTCTATTTTGCACGAGGTAAGCTTCTTTGTGGATAACTTTTCTTATTTCTCTTCTCTTTTCTCATTCATTCGTTTTTCACATTTTTTCTTTACTTTTCTCCTTATATCGCATGCTTTTTTCACTTTCAATCCACCTGTTATCACTCACAAACTTTTTTATCCATCGTCATTCTGCCAGTCCTCTTTTTCTAAAATTCGCTTTTTTTCTGCTTTTCCTTTATAATATAAACATCAAACGAAAGCAGGTTCTGATATGAAAAATGATTTTAAAACCCTTTTTCTTGCATCTGAAAGGGCTAGAAAAAAGCAGGAAGTTATCATACAAAAACAAGAGGCTTACATCTCGGAACTCGAATCAAAGAATCAGTTCCTCTCAGATTCCCTCGAAAAGCTTACTCTGGATTATGAGAATGTCCTTTCCATTTGTGACAAACAACAGGCTATTCTGGATCAAGTGTTTAAAGAAAACAATGACAATTAACTCTTTTCAATACAGGTGACCACCATGACTCTTAAAGAAGCTTACGAACAGATGCGCAAAGAGGTCCTTTCTCTAAGACGCGAAAATGCCAAATTAAAAGAAGGTTCTTACGTTGATGCAGATCGTGCTGCCCATGAAAAGGAAATTCGAAAACTCAAACACGAGCTCGAACGCATGACCAGAGAAAAAGACCGCTATCACGCACTTTGGAAGGAATGTTGCTTTGAAGGTGGTTTGGAAGTCCGTGCTGAACTTCATTCTCTTCGCAGGCAGCTTCAAGAGGCCAATGAAACAATCTGTAAACTCAAGGCTCAGATGAATCGGGACCACGAAAACTCTTCCATCCCTTCTTCTGGAAAGCCCTTCCACAAAATGATTAAAAACAGCCGTGTAAAAACTTCCCGTAAGCCAGGCGGACAAAAAGGGCATCCTGGTCATAAACGTCCTCACATGGAGCCTACTTCTCCTGTAGTAGAACTTACTCCGGATCAGAAGATTTTGAACAATCCAGACTTTTATCCTACGGGTAAATATATCACAAAACAACTCGTAGATTTGGAAGTCTGTGTTTCTGTTACAGAATATAAAGCCCAGATATACCGCAACAGGAAAAATGGTTCGCGTTATCATGCCTCTTTCCCAGCTGGTATCTCTAATGAATTTAATTATGGCAAAAACGCAAAAGCACTTGCTTTTCTTCTGAATAATTATTGCAATGTCTCTATTGATAAAACTCAGGAACTGATTCAGGGAATTACAGACGATAAAATAATCCTGTCGAAGGGATTGATCAATTCTCTGCCGAAACAGTTCTCTGCTGCTACAGAAGATGAAAGAAAACACATCTATTCTATGCTCCTTTTGGCTCCTTCCATGCATACGGATTTCACACCGGGCAGGGTCAATGGCAAAAATGTTCAGGTGCTTATCTGTACAAATCCTAATGAGACCCTTTACTGCTTCAGTGAACACAAAGGGCATGCTGGTATTAAGGGGACTCCGGTTGAGGAATACCTGCAGACCTTAGTCCATGATCACGACATCACCTTTTACAATTATGGCGGTGATCATCAGGAATGTCTTGCCCATGTGCTTCGATATCTTCAAAGCGCGATTGAAAATGAACCGGATCTTACCTGGCACAAAGACATGAAAAAGCTTTTATCCAGCGTCATTCATGAAGCCAAATCGGATCGCTCCTTCTCCGACAAACGCATTGCAGAAATCGAAGAGCAGTATGATGATATTTTGAAAAGGGCTGATAAAGAATACTGTCTTCATCCACCTCGCAAATATTTCACTGATGGACTTCAGCTCTTTTTGAGAATGCAGGAATATCGGGACAATCATCTTTTTTTCCTGCGCCATCCGGAAGCGGAGTACACAAACAATCTCGCAGAACGCGGTCTTCGAAAGTTTAAAAGGAAATTTAAACAGGTCGTTACCTTCCGGTGCAATGACAGTGTAGATGCCCTGTGCAAATGCATGAGCATCATCGAAACACACAGACAACAGGGTAATAACCTATTCGAAGCCGTACAGCAAGCTTTCGGTTTCTAATTTTATTAATCATAATCAAACATTCTCACCTCCGGCAGAAACCGGAGGCAGGCGTGCTTATTTTTTACTTATCTGGTCGGGGTGTGAATTGTAAC
>JAETSI010000160.1 GCA_021769725.1 Oscillospiraceae bacterium
GAAATGAAGATATATTTCCCGGAGTATAAGGATGCATTGGGAAAAGTCGATGGTGCATTTAGCCTGGAACTGCTGAAACAGGCACCATTCCCGGAAGATCTGGCAGCACTTGGTGAGGATGGAATAAGACAAATCTGGCATGACGCTTAGACAGTTCATTTTTTCTGTTCTCGCTTGTGGCGTTGCGGTAGGACTATATTTCTTGCTCAAACCGTATGTTGGTACGGAAACCGTATCGTGGGTGTGCATTTTGGGTGCTGCCCCGTTTGCGGCACTTGGCTTTGTGAAGTATAACGGTATGACCGCAGAGAAAGCAATCTATGCGTGGATAAAATCGGAGTTTTTAATGCCGAAGAAGCTGGTGTTTCATTCTACTAATGTGTATTACGAACTGATGAAGCCAAGCATTGAACAGAAGCAAAAAGACCATTTTCGAGAATCTAAAACATAAAATAAGATTTAAGCTATTGACAGACAAGTGCTTTCTGAATATACTATAATGATTTAGCATTTGACTAGATGGGCGGCTTGGGAAGAAAGGAGAAATGTTAATATGTATAAGTATGTGGAAGACAAACAGTTTCTGAGCCGTATGCGTTCGTTATGTGGAGAAATAATGCAAGACCTTTGCCATACGCTTAAAGAAGAATATGATATTGGTGCTTCATTCTATCTCGTGGGTAGTGGTGCAAGAAACCTGATATTACAAAATGCTAATCGACCGATTGATTTGGATTATAATCTTGAAATCACAAGAATAGATGATTGGGAAGATTGCAAAAAAATCAAAGAATGCGTCAGAAAGGCTTTCAATATTGTTCTTAGAGAATATGGGTGGAGCGACTGCCAAGATTCTACCTCATCTTTGACAACGGAAAAGCGACACTTTAATCAGGGAAATAGTACAGAATTTTCGATGGATATTTGTATTGTCTGCAAGGATACAGACGGAAACTATCATCGTCTTATTCATGATAAGCGATATTTTCCAAACAGATATTTCTGGAATCAAGCACCCAATTCAAGAAACATTAGAGAGAAAGCAAAGTGTATCAAAGAAAAAGGAAAATGGACATTAGTTAGAGAGCAGTATCTGAGAATAAAAAATCAGTATTTGACTTCCAACGACTACAACCATTCCTCTTTCATTTGCTATATTGAAGCAGTCAATAATGTATATAATTCAAGAAAGCACTGGAACTAAATAAAACCAATTTGATGTATCGTCACTAAAATTAGTGGCGATATTTTTTTACCATAAAGGAGCTTCCTGTATAATTCAAGTATAGGGAATTCCGAGAAAGAAGGTTGAGAAAAAAATACCTCAGAGTAAAATAAGATTACTGACTTTGCCGGTTAGTAAAAATCTTATTGAACAGAGAGGTATCTGAAATGAATTATAACACACAGAACGCAAAAATTGCATCTATCACTGAAAAAACTTTAATTGTTGGTATTGATGTTGGAAGTGAAACTCATTATGCCAGAGCTTTTGACTGGAGGAATTATGAGTATAGCAAAAAGCCGCTGGAGTTCAGCAATACGGAAGCCGGATTCCTGACATTGAAAGCATGGATGGAAGATATCGCAAAAAAACATGGCAAAACTGCTGTGATTCCCGGAATGGAGCCGACCGGACATTACTGGTTTGCGTTAGGGAAATTCCTGCAGGACAGCGGAATGAAGCCGGTACATGTGAATCCTCATCATGTTAAGAAATCGAAGGAACTGGATGATAACAATCCGAACAAGAATGACCGCAAAGATCCCAAAACAATTGCGGCACTGGTCAACGAGGGACGGTTTTCGTATCCATATATACCGACCGGTATTTACGCAGAGATCAGGAGCCTTTCTAATCTGCGCTTCCAGACGCAGGAAGAACTCACAAGGATCAAGAACCGGATTGCAAGATGGTTTTCCATCTATTTTCCGGAATATAAAGACGTATACAGAGATCTAAAAGCAGTCAGCGGCAGAATGGTGTTGAAGGCAGCCCCGTTGCCAGAGGATATCATAAAACTCGGGGCAGAAGGTGTGAACCAGATTTGGAGAGATGCGAAGCTGAGAGGCGCTGGAATGAAGAGGGCAAAGACCCTGGTATCAGCCGCAGAGCATAGCATTGGGAGTAAGGAAGCGCCGGAAGCAGCGAGAATGGAATTAAAAAATCTGCTGAATGATATGGATGTATATGC
>JAETSI010000161.1 GCA_021769725.1 Oscillospiraceae bacterium
ATAACAGAGTGGTTGACTGTCGAAAGATCTTATTCTGGAGTTTTTGTATGCCATCAAGGGAATGTTTTTATGAGTAAATTTACTATTGACAAAAGTCACTTCATAACAGGTGGTAAACAACTCAATAACCAAAGTCCAGCTCATGACAAAAACCGAGCCTATCGCATTAACATTATTTTCTATAAACAAGGAGGATTTGCCCTATGGCATTCAAAATGAAAACAACAAAAGGCGGTTACACAACTACATTGGCTGACAAAATCATTAGTCAAAAACAACCAATTTACTCTCTTAGTACCGAACTTGAACCACAACAACGGTTTGAAGAAGGAAAACCAACAGGAGAAATCGTAGCCTACAAAGCATGGTTTGTACAGGAAGGACAAGACCCTTTCCAAGTAAAATTTGAAGATAAGATTGAGCTTCCAGCTTTTCAATCCATGATTCAATTTGACACTCTACAAGCCTGCGAAGTGAAATATAATATTTACTTCAAAGCTAACGATCTCAAGGAGGTTCGGTAATGGCTTCACAATCTCGTGATATGCTGAACCAATCTTTCCTGCAATCTTACTTGCTCCAGAGCCTGAATATGGCTCTTGGGGCTTTAATGCAGGGAGAAACCAGCTATACTAACTCCTTTAATATCATTATCCAAGAAGACGGCTTTGTCTTCGTCCCTCGCCTGCCTTGCGCCTATATCCTTGATGATGACTTGTACAAGAAAATCTTTCTGATTGCCAATGCTTCATTATATCCACAGTATACGCTTCTAAAACAAAATGCCACCTATTTTGTCCCGTTAGAAACAGATGACTTACACATTCAACGTGGACTATTCTTTCCTTGGAAAAAAGGAATTTCAGAACGTTTGGCGATTCCTGATTTAGATAAGTTTTCAGCCAGCTTACCGCAAGGAAAAATCCCTATCATGAAGCACTTTGAACTCAATCTTGAAAAGGTAAATCACTGGGCTATCGCTGGAAATTCAGGGTCTGGGAAATCGTATGCTCTCACTTACTTCTTGAGTGTTTTGAAACATATGTCTGATTTGATTATCATTGACCCTAAATTCGATACCCCAAGTCGTTGGGCAAAGGAAAATCACATTGTAGTTATCCACCCTGTCGAAAACCGTTCAAAATCTGATTTTGTTTCACAAGTCAATGAACAATTAAGCCAGTGTGCAACTCTCATTCAGAAACGACAAGCTATCTTATATGATAACCCTAACCATCAATTTACTCATATAACCATTGTCATCGATGAAGTTCTAGCCCTATCAGAGGGAGTCGATGAGAACATCAAAGAAGCCTTTTTCTCCTTACTCTCACAGATTGCCTTGTTGGGACGTGCTACTAAAATCCATCTCTTTTTAGTAAGCCAGCGTTTTGACCACAATACCATTCCCATTTCAGTAAGGGAACAGCTAAACGTATTATTACAAATCGTAAATATCAATCAGAAGACCACTCAATTCTTGTTTCCAGACCTAGACCCAGAGGGGATTGTGATTCCAACAGGACATGGGACAGGAATCATTCAAGTTATTGACAATGAACACCCCTATCAAGTCCTCCCCTTACTATGCCCAACCTATTACACAAAGCGAGGTATCCTATGACCACTAAAACCTACTTCATGAGAACTTTCAATCTCATCTTATACTTACTACTTATTGCTCCAATCTGTTCTATGTTCGGTTGGCTGTCCAATTTTCTTTCCGTTCAATTAACCAATATCTCATTTGTAAATCTAGATACGGTTATAAACGTTACTGATACCATTAGTTCTGTTTGTCACGGATTCGCTCTTGTTTCTCTACTACTAGCCTTATTATTGGATGGGATGGAGATGGTACAACGGTTGAAAACAGACAATCTTTGGAATTACTGCCAATCTGTCTATCGTACCTTTTTATTAAGACACTTCCTTTTCCAACGTGAACGAGTACAAAAGATAAGCAACCTTGAACACCAGACCGTTACCACTATCAATCCAATCCATAACGGATTTAACCGAGCTGTTCGCAAGAGCATTGTGGATATACGAAAAGATACCATCGTTGTATTTCTCGCAGTTTGTAAAATTAAGTTAGAAAAATAAAAAGCCATTTGTGATAG
Organism: Oscillospiraceae bacterium; assembly: GCA_021769725.1. Taxonomy (GTDB): domain Bacteria; phylum Bacillota; class Clostridia; order Oscillospirales; family Ruminococcaceae; genus Ruminococcus. The sequence goes on from JAETSI010000161.1 coordinate 2,124, forward strand.
ACTTTTGAGTATCGACAAACAAAAGTAAAGGAAAATCACAAATGACCTATAATCATCTTACCATAAG
>JAETSI010000162.1 GCA_021769725.1 Oscillospiraceae bacterium
AACTGATTACACTTCCGACATTCGAGGAGCGCTATCAGTATTTGAGACTGAGCGGTAGAGTGGGAGAAGACACCTTCGGCTTTGATCGTATATTTAACCAGCAATTCTATAAATCAAGGGAATGGAAGCGAGTAAGGGATGCTGTTATCGTGCGAGACAATGGCTGCGATCTGGGCCTAGAAGGACACGAGATCCACGGACGAATTCTTATACATCACATGAATCCCATAGCCCTTTCTGATATTCGAAACGCAACAGATATCCTACTGGATCCGGAGTATCTGATCTGTGTCTCACACAACACTCATAACGCAATCCATTATGGCGATGAGAATCTTCTGCCAAAACCGCCAATAGTACGGAGTAGGAACGATACTTGTCCGTGGAAACATTAATTCAGGATGGAGGTAATTATGAACGATAGTATATTAACATCAATTAAGAATCTGCTCGGCATTACAGAAGAATATTCACACTTCGATGCCGCTGTCATCATGCACATTAACTCTATTCTGATGATCTTGGAGCAGCTTGGCGTCGGCCCGGACGGTGGTTTTCGCATCACCGGCGCGGCTGAAAAATGGGATCAATTTCTTCCATCAGAATTTTATCTCGAGGCGGTGAAATCCTATGTTTACATCAAAGTAAAATTGCTATTTGATCCACCACTGAGCACAGCTGTATTGGAGTCGATGAACCGCATGGCCGCAGAACTCGAGTGGCGGATTAGTAGGGCAGTGGAGAATAGAGGATAAAAAGAAAGAGAGGGAGTTACCCCTCTCATACTTTGAAACTTATTTTTTACCAAACTACTTGAAGCGCTTTGTTTTGTGTGTTTTGAATAATTTGGAAAATAAGCTTTTGTTTTTGAGTTCCTGTGCTTTTTGTTTCTCATATGTTCTAATGACGGCCTTATTATACTCTTTAACCCCGCCAAATACGGTATAGACGAGATGCTGTGTTGCTGCAGCACCATTAACGGGTTTACCATTATCGTTGACATATGAGTAACTTGATTTGTTTGCCACTAAATAGCCCTCCTTTGTAATTTGGAATAATAAGTTTCGTGTATTAGTATACGTGTTTATATAATAATTTTCAACAATTTATCTAGCAATTTTTTTGTAGATATGTTACCATAAAAGCATTATTAACCAAGGAGCCGGTGATCCATGTATTGTTCTGAATGCGGAAGAAAAAATCGAGATAATGATCATTTTTGCGTAGAATGCGGCGCACCGTTGAACGTCAACAATGGTGTTTACATGATTACACTTCGCTGTGAAAAATGCGGTGGTATTATGAACATCGACCCAGAGCGAGAAATAGTATCATGTCCCTATTGCGGATCTCGTAAACTGATCAAATATAGTGATGAAGTAACTGTCGAATCCATACGTGCCAAAACCAAATTAAAAAAGCAAAGTATCATAAGCGATGCAGATGTGGAAAAACATAGAATTTACAAAGAGGTTAAACAGGCAGAAATTGATGAGCGGCGACGAGACAAAAAAAGAGATATAATAAAAAATGCCATCATTGGCGTTGTAGCTTTGGTGATGTATTTGGGTTTTATCGGTTATTGTGAAAAAGCCGCTAGTATAGAAGACAAAAAGATTAAAGCTGAAGATGCCAGAATGGAAAATATACTATCGGAAATCGAACGAGAAATAGAGAGCGAAAATTATGACGAGGCTTTATTAAAAGCTTATACGTTGAAGCATAATGAAGGTGGTTCCGAAACAAGAGAATACTGGGATGAAACCCGAGAAGATTTAATAAAAAGGATAGAGAAAAAACAAAAGAAAGGCTGGTTTGGCTCGTAAGTCTTAACAAGGCTTGCGGGTCTTTTTTTTTATGTCCAAAACCAGGAGGTGAGAGTCAAAATGGAAAACAACGTTGAACTGTATCATCACGGTATCAAGGGAATGAAATGGGGTGTAAGGCGAACAGCTGCACAGTTGGGGCATCGTGTTGCGTCGATCCCCAGAAAAACAAAGCATGCTGTATCCAACGTTCGCGATAAAAGATCGGTTCGTTCGAGAGAACGAATGCGACAAAAAGTAATCAAGAGCCGGTCAGCGAAAGAGTTATATAAGCATGCCGAATTGTTTTCAAACGATGAACTGATACAGATGCGAGATCGTCTGGCTCT
>JAETSI010000031.1 GCA_021769725.1 Oscillospiraceae bacterium
AAGAAAGTGGGAAAGAAATTGAACCTCAGACCGAGAAAGAAACTAAATTTCTCAACCCCGAAAGAAGAATTCTTCAAACAAATCATTAATTTTGCACTTGCCAGTTGAAACTACCTTTCAGTCTGATTTTGCCGATATGCCTATAAAAACCATCTGTTTCTTTTGTCGGGTGAAAATAAATCATTATATTTGCAGTCAAGTAACAAATTTTATTGATATGGAAACTGATATAAACCGTCTGAAAGTTGTTTTAGCTGAAAAGAAGAGAACAAATAAATGGCTATGTGAGCAATTAAAAGTCAACCCGTCCACTGTTTCAAAATGGTGTACGAATAGTTCTCAACCAGACCTTGAAACTTTAGTTAAAATATCACATTTATTAGATGTCGAATTGGACGATTTAGTAAATAAGAAATTCATAAATTTTCAGCAAGTAGATTAAGTGTCTGATTTATGATAAAAGTCTAAAATGAGAAATAAACGTATTGAATATATAATAGATGAAATTCTCGACCAGTATGCATACGCTGACGAGTCTGCTCGCCCATGGATTATAGGATTCAGTGGTGGAAAGGATTCGACAGTATTGTTAATGCTTGTGTGGATAGCACTCAAAAAGTTAAAAGAGTTACCTAATCCATTCCAGCTTCGCAGACCAATATATGTAGTGTGCAATGATACAATGGTTGAAAATCCTATAATAGCATCCTATGTAGACCAAGTTCTTGAACAAATAGAAAGGAAAGCAAGAGAAGACGATTTACCGATTTTTGTTCGAAAGACTACACCTAGGCTTGAAGACTCATTTTGGGTAAATGTTATCGGAAAGGGGTATCCGGTTCCTAACACAGCATTTAGATGGTGTACTGAGAAAATGAAAATTAAGCCTACAGCTCGTTTTATAATAGAACAAGTAGACGAATGTGGGGAAGCTATAATTTTAATTGGAACAAGAAAAGCAGAAAGTGCGACTCGTGCTCGCTCTATTAAGAAACATGAAATTCATGGCAAGCGACTTACCAATCATACTCTGTTGGCGAATACATATGTCTATGCACCAATCAAAGAATTGATGTTAGAAGAAGTCTGGTATATAATAAATGCCATTCCATCTCCTTGGGGATTTGATAACAAAATCCTGTTTAACATTTATGTTGATGCGAGTGCGGACGATTACGAATGTCCAACCGTTGTAACAGATAAAAGTCATGGTTCTTGTGGTCAAAGTCGTTTCGGTTGTTGGACTTGTACTGTTGTGAAGGATGATAAGTCCATGCGTTCGCTTATAAAAAATGGGCGAGAATGGATGCAACCACTTTATGATTTTAGGTTAAAACTGGACCAAGAACGGAATATCATTGAGAATCGGTTCCCGTTGCGACGGGATGGGAGAAGAGCTGTGAACGATATGGGTCCCTACACCTTCATATATAGAGCGAAAATGTTGGAAGGACTGTTAAATGTTCAACATGAATTGCAACAATATAATCCTGAAATAAAACTCATTACTGATCAAGAATTGATTGCAATTCAAGTGAATTGGTATCGAGATTTTAACTTTGCATATCAAGTGTCAGAAATATATAACAAAATCTATAATTCCTCATTAAATATGGAAGAGGGCAAAATAAAAAACAAATTGGAAGCAGATTTGATGAAAGAAATTTGCCAAGAGAACCTTGAAGAAGGTGAATTGATAGAGCAACTTCTTATGCTTCAGAAAAGCAAGTCACTCATGCAGCGACGCCGTGGCTTGAAAACAGAAATTGAGTCTCGTTTAGAGGAATTTGTAAATAAAAAGAAATCATGACGATACGCGAAATTGAACTTAATAATTTCCGAATTTATAAAGGGAAGAATAAGATTGAACTTTTTCCCGATGGGAATAGGAATCTGATTATCGTCAGTGGTAATAATGGTTTCGGTAAAACAACTTTTCTCATGTCATTAGTTTGGTGCCTATATGGTAAGAACATGGGGAAGGTAGATGAACTATACCGTAAAGAAATTGACGAAAAAGGAGGTTATAGTAAATACATTGGTAATAGTCTCAACTTTGCTGCACAGAAAGAAGGCGAAACTCGATTCTCTGTGTCCGTTACATTTACGGATGTAGAAATTCCAGATACGCCTTGCACCGAGATAACAATTGTTCGTTCCTATGATAGTGCAACGAATTATGATGACGAGCTAGAAATTCTGATTGATGGTCGGAAGAACGATTTGTTCACGGGGTCAAAAGAGGAAATTGCAAAAGAAGAGGAAATATTTATTCGGGACTACATACTTCCAATAGAGATTGCAAAATTCTTTTTCTTTGATGCAGAAAAGATAGTTTCATTTGCTCAAATAAATACTCCAGAACAACGAAAGGATTTAAGTCTTGCATATTCTCAAGTTCTTGGCATACAGAAATATGAAGATCTAAAAAATGAATTGGTCAGAATCCAGGATGACTATAGAAAGTCATCAGCTAAACCTCAAGAGAAACGCGAGTTTAATGGGCTAATTGCAGATATTGATTTTAAAGAAGGTGAAATTGACAGGTTAACTGAGGAAATTAGTAATCTGGAAGAAGACAGAGTTTTTAAACGTCATAATTCAGCCGAACTTCAATCAAAATTGATTCGTGAAGGCGATACTATGTCTGTAGACGAATTGCATAAATTAAATAATAGGAAAGCGGAACTTGACATAGTGCTAAGGGAAGCAGACAACAGCCTTAAAGATTTATACAGCCTTATTCCATTTGGCTTGTCAGGAGGTATTATGTCTGAACTCTCAACACAATTAGAAACAGAAAAAGCGTATAAACAGAATAAACTTCAACTGGAAGGAGTTAATGATAAAACTGATGTCATACTCGGCGATATTGAAGAAGCAAAGAAGGATCTCCATTTCTCAATTGATATAAAGACTAGAGACTTCTATGAACAGCAAATTAGACAACTCATTAAGAAGCATTTTTACAATGTTTCTGATGAAGGTAAGTTTGAACATTTTAGTACATTACATGACTTTAGTCAGGGACAGATTGAAGAGTTTATGCATCTTATTGCAAAAATCAAAGATAGTAAATCTTCTTTTGAGAATCTAATTAATAAATACACCAAAGCCAAATCTGAATTATACACAATCGAAAAGAATATTCGAGAGGCTGAGAAAAAAGCAGAGAGTGATTATGTTCAGGATTTGAGAACCCGAAAAGAAAATATCGACCGTCAGATAGATTCTATAGGTGTAGAAATTGGAAAAAAACAAAGTGAAATAGAGTCACTTAAAGAACAAGTGGTTGCTCATAAAAAGCAAAAGGAGATTCTCTCTAAAAAAATAAATGTTTCGGATCAAAACCGAGCAGTTGATAATGAAGCTACACGCCTAATCAATACAATACAAAAATTTCTTATTCGCTTTAAGGAAGAAAAGAAAAAGGCTCTAGCGAAAAAACTGGAAGTAAAACTTCAATCATATTTGCACAAGACTAATCTTGTTAAAAAGGTCATTGTAGACATCAATGGCAATGGTGATGATGTTGACATTTGCCTATTTGGATATGATGATAAGAAAATTGATAATAGCATTCTTTCCATGGGGGAACGTCAGATGTTTGCATCTGCACTTTTAAGTGCTTTGGTTGATGAAACAGAAATAGAGTTTCCTGTTTTCATAGATAGTCCAATGCAGAAATTTGACCCGCAACATACAAAGAATGTACTCACGAAGTTCTATCCAAATGTTTCAAAGCAAGTGATTCTCTTTCCTCTTCTTAAAAAAGAATTGACAGAAGAAGAATATCAATATATTCAACCGATTGTGAATAAATCCTATTTGATAAACAATGAAAAGGATGGTTCGCACTTTGTTGAAGTGAAACCAGAGAATCTTTTCGAGGAATATAATAATAGCGGATATGCAAATTAACATCAAAACATCTGGCGAAAATCAAGCCATTGTAACCCAATTAACAAAAAAACTTACTGGGGGTACAAAAGAAAACGTGATAGCTCGTATTGCATTAGGCTATTCTTTGTCTACAGGTAAACGCTTTACTCAACAGGAATTTTCTGCATACGATTCACAAGGAAAAGAATACAAGGACCATATTCTGTTTGATGGACAGTATAGAGATTTCTATATTGCCTTAATTTGTCAGGCATATGGAATAACTAAAAATGACGAGCTTATTTCCAAGTATATAAAACTACATATTGATCATGGATTAGAAAAGATAAATTACCTGTTTGAAAATAATCCACAATATACTTTATTCGATTTCTTAACTGAATATTTCAGAAAGGGAATTGATATGATTGAAGATACTCCCGAAAGATTCGATTGCGTTGAGAATAGAAATCAACACATCACAAAAAGTGTGTTTTCTGGTCCTATTAAAATCAAAGTGGGATATAATATCGTAACAAGAGAGGATATATATTGTTGTTTCAACGATTCAACTCGCTACAACAATCAACACATTGCCGTAGCAGGAAAATCTGGTTCTGGCAAGACTCAATTTGCACTTGAATTTCTTCGTCAATTATATACACAGACGCAAGGTCAAGTCAATTTTCTGTTTCTTGATTTTAAGGGACTAAGTGAAGATGACAGGAATAAAATGAGTGATTTCTTTACAGAAACTCATACAGAATGTATAAATGCGCCTCATACACCATTTCCATTGAATCCAGTTTCATTCATTGATAATGTTAATGAAAAGAATAAACTTGTAGGTATAAATAAATTCGTTGATATTATTGCTAAATACTCCAATATTGGCAAAAAACAACAGCAAACACTAAAAGATGCTATGAAAGAAGCGTTTGTTCAACATAAAGATGGAAAACATCCTTCATTAAAGGAAATTTATGATTTTGTGATAGAATCAGTAGGTGATAACCGTGACACTCTTACAGAGATTATGGAGCGTCTGAGTGAGTATGAACTCTTCGCTTCAAAAGTCAATGACCCAAGTATCTTCCTAAACAACAATTATTACTTTTCATTATCAGGTGAATTGGATAGTACTGTTCGATTTACATCAATCTTTCTTATCATCAACTACATCTTCAATGTGTTTACCAATATGGGTGGAACAGAAGTCATTGAAGGTAACCGAAGCATGCGTTATGTGTTAATGATTGATGAAGCTCACGATTTATTCCGTGAAAAGAAGTCTTTGGAGATTTTGGAAGTTTTACTTAGAAAAATTCGTTCATATGGAGTCTCTATAGTTCTTCTCTCTCAAGGCATATCGGAGTATAATCAAGGCAATTTCGATTTTTCGCAAGAATGTGAAACAGCATTCCTTTTGCCGATAAATGACCTTAACAATACAAAAGCTATAAATAAATTCCTTGGTCTGAGTGAAAAAGATGGCTCTCGAACTATGCGAAATCTTGAAAAATTAGATAACGGGCAATGTGTATCTAATATTAAAGAATTGCAAAAAGGCGACTTGTTTGAAGTTGTTCAGTATTGGAAAGAAAAATAATTTTTGATTATGAAAAAGAGAAGGACAATCATTGAAGCTGCTATAGAAGTTTTAAAACATTCTGACGAGACTCTGTCTGTTTCAGAAATTTATTCGAAAATAATTGAGAATTCCTTGTATGAGTTTCATGCACAAGATCCGTTATCTGTTTTAAGAGTAGAACTTAGAGGTCATGCAGTTGGGATTGATTATCCTTCGGCATCTTCAAAAAAGTATTTTTTGTATGATGAAGGAAGTCGTACTTTTGGACTAGCTAATATGCAGACAAAGCATGATAATACTAAAAAAGAAACAACTCCATTAACTAGGCTTCGAGAACTTCATTATCAGTACACTCATGAATTTAAAGCAAAAATTCTCAGACAATTAAAAGGACTGAACCCTTATGATTTTGAGTTGTTTTGCAAAAATTTACTAGAGAAGTATGTTTTTCATCATTTAATCGTCACTAAAAAAAGTCGTGATGGTGGCATTGATGGTCATGGTAAGCTCAAAATCGGTTTAGCTTATATGAATGTTGCTTTTCAATGTAAGAGATGGGGTTCTAATAAGATTAGCAGAAAGGAAATTGACGCATTCCGTGGCGCAGTTCAAGGGGAATATGAACAAGGACTATTCTTCACGACTTCTTCGTTTTCTAAAGAAGCAGAAAATAGCTCAATCAAGTCAGGAGCTGTTCCTATAATTCTCATAGATGGAAACATGATTGTTGATTTCATGATTGATAAGCATTTCGGAATAGAATATGAAGATTTGCCCATTTACATTAATGCACTAGATAATGTTTTATCTTAAATAGAAAGAAAAAATGGTTACTAATATAATTGAGGGGAATCCTACAAAAAAATTCTTTATAGAGATGATTACTCGGGATATCTCAATAGAAGATGCGATAATAGACTTATTAGACAATTCTATTGATGGTGCGAATCGAATTAATCCTAGCAATTATTCTGGTTTAAATATATATCTTACCGTAAATAAGGATTATTTTGAGATTAAGGATAATTGTGGCGGTTTTTCTATTGATACCGCTAAAAGATATGCATTTCGATTTGGTCGCCCAGAGGACGCACCTAAGGGAAACGGAACGGTAGGTCGCTTTGGAATTGGAATGAAAAGATCTTTGTTTAAGATAGGAAAAAACTTCATAGTTGAATCACAATCCAAACAGGATGCGTTTAAAGTAGAAGTGGATGTTGACGACTGGAGTAAAAAAGTAAGAACTATAAAAAATGAAGATGGAACATCAGATATAATCGACGATTGGTCATTTACGTATATAGAAATTCCCAATACAGGTAAAGCTGACGGCACCTCAATTAGTATCACTAATTTGAATTCTGAAGTTGGTAATCTCTTTGCAGATGAAGGTTTTTTAACAACTTTAGCGGATAATATTCAAAAACTACTCAATTTTAGCTTACAAAAAGGTCTTACGATACATCTAAATGGGAAACCATTATCAGGTAAGCGTGTTGAGCTATTGCTGTCTAACAACACTACTCCTTATCATATTGAAGGAATAATAAATAATGTAAGATATAAATTAATTGCAGGTTTGGGCGGAATTGGCGAACCTAAATTGTCTGGATGGTATATCTATTGCAATAATAGGTTAGTCTTAGAGGCCGATACTTCCAGTATAACTGGTTGGGGAGTTCAGCCAATTCCAAAGTGGCATATTAATTATGTAATGTTTAGAGGTATTCTTTTTTTAGATTCAGAAGAAACTTTAAATTTACCTTTAACTACAACCAAAAAAGGTATAGACGCGACATCAGAGGTATACAAAGCGATTCTTCCATTGATGAAAAACGGAATGATTAAAGTCTTTGAGTTTCTTAAAAAGATTCCTCAGATGGGAGATGAGGCAAATGATTATAGAACTATGCTTTGGGAAAATACCTCCAAAATCGGTGCTGTAGAATTGAAAGCTCTTAATTTCTCCAACGCTGCGAAAATATTTATCGCACCTCCACTTGATACTGATATAATAGCTAGGAAGAAAAGTACAGTTCGCATTGCATATGATGTTGCGAAACAAACTGCTGAGGCTGCGAAAGAACACGCCGAAGCCAAAAGTTACAAAGAACTTGGAGAAACGACATTCGACTACTATCTAAAACTGGAAGAAATTGCAAATGAAGAGTGCGACGGTATTGAATTATGAGACTCGTCCTTGCAAATTTGCAGAACGACGGATGCTTCTTGCTTCAATTGCAAGAATAATGGGAGTGTTAAAATTAAAGTACCAATATATTGGTTTTGGAGGACTATCATTCACTGATTTTAAATTGTTCCATAAGGAACTACACATCAAAGAAATGTATAGCATAGAGGCCAAGTATGAACCCCTAAAATTGGAGTTTAATAAACCTTATTCATGTATCAATATTCTTCATGGTCAATCTTCAGAACAATTATCATCTATTGACCTATCAAAGCCAAGCATAATCTGGCTTGATTATGATAATACACTTTCTATGACCGTGTTTACAGATATAGAACTTGTTTTAAGAGAAATACCACACGGTAGCATTATCATAATGTCTTGTAATAGAGAACTTAAAAATGGGAATACTCCATATACTAATGATGAGTTTAAGGAACTTTATGGTTCTTTAGTTCCATATAATATTGTTGATAATTGTTGTGCGGACATTAATACATGTAATACTATAAAAAGTATGATTGAAGGTCTATGCCATCGAATTATTAAAGAAAGAAATTTAATTGGTGATAAATTAACGTTTTTTCCCTTGTATAATATAAAATATGCAGAGCACCGTGGCGCGAAAATGTTTACATACGGTGGTATTGTACTTAATACGGATTGCAACAAAGAAGGCCTCAATATTGATGGTTTTGAGTTTATTTCTACAATACAACCATATGAAATCAATATCCCAAATCTAACATATAGAGAAGCGTCATATCTAAACCAAATCTTGGATATTGAAGAACGGGAAAAAGATTTGACAGACAAAAAGATATTAACTCTCGCGGAAATAGAAAAATATAAACGAATATATCGATTTTTGCCTCATTTTTATGATGTTAGGCTGTAGCCGAATTAATTTAATGCATGATAGCAAATAAATAAAAAGAATAATATGATATGACAGAGCAAGAATTACTTCAAATGCGCGACTTGGCTGAGGCTGGGCAGATGCAGTTTAAAGAGCGTGCGAATGACCGTTATGATATTGGCTGTGAGATGGTGGCTTTCAGCAACTCTCGCGGTGGAAGGCTTGTTATTGGAATCAATGATAAATTAGGAGCTGTTAATGCGCTGTCCTATTTAGAATTGCAGGAAACGACTAATCTACTTACGAGTATTGCATCTGAAAATGTGATTCCTAATGTGCTGATTGATGTGGAAAATGTATCGGTAACAGGTGGGGCTGTGGTTATCGCGACTATTCCGGAGGGTAAGAATAAACCGTACCATGACAACAAGGGGATTATATGGGTGAAAAACGGAGCAGACAAACGTAAAGTGTTCGACAACTCGGAGCTTGCCGAGATGATGAGTGAATGTGGTAGTTTTGTCCCCGATGAGGCATCAGTACCTAATGCCACTATCGACGACCTTGATGCAGATACCATCAAACTCTATCTTATGAACCGTTTCTCACCGGTATTCAAAGGAAAGAATGTTGATGAGTTGAATATGAAAGACTTTTCGCTTGACGAAATGGCTGAGTTTGTAATTAAGGGTACGACCATAGAGAAGTTACTCAGAAATCTGCGTTTTATCCGTCCTGACGGTAAGATGACCGTTGCTGCTATGCTATTGTTCGGCAAGTATACTCAGCGTTGGCTTCCTGTCATGACAGCAAAGTGTATCAGCTATATAGGAAATTCGGTCGGTGGGACTCAGTTCCGCGACAAAATGCACGATATGGAGATTGAAGGAAACCTGCTCCACCAGTTCCGTACTATCATGAACTTCTTTACTCGCAATTTGCGTAAGGTGCAGGTCGAAAAGGAGTTTAATTCTTTTGGAGAGTTGGAGATACCATACGAGAGCCTGACCGAGTATGTGGTCAATGCGCTTGTTCACCGCTCGCTGAATATGAAGTCTCCTATTCGGATTTTTATATTTGACAATCGTGTTGAAATTCACAGTCCTGGAGCCTTACCTAACGGATTGACCATTGAAGATATTAAGAATGGTACGTCAATGCCTCGCAATATATTCTTGTTCACGAATGCCAATTACCTATTGCCTTATACAGGTGCGGGGAGTGGAGTACGCCGTGCGCTTGAATACGATCCAAATGCTGTTTTCTTCAACGGTGTTGAGGACAAGGATATTACTCATGCCGCCAATGAGTTCGTAATCACTATTCCTCGAAATAGTAACCAAGCTCAACCACAAAGTAACTTAGTTACCGATAAAAGTAACCAAGCTGATAATAAGAGTAAACAACATCGCACTAACTTGGTTACTCGCAAGCTAACCAAGAAAGAAGAAGATATAAGAAACTTTTGTTCGGTACCGAGAACAGCACAAGAGATTATGGATAGGATAGGGCTATCCAATCAATCCAAAAATCGTCAGAAGTATATTGCATCTTTGTTAGAGATTGGAGTTCTTGAACGCACCATACCCGAAAAGCCCAATGATCCCAATCAGAAGTATCGTCGCAAGAAATAATTTCGAGTAGGGGCTGTCTGACTTGTCTATAATTTGCCAGATAGTCCCTTTCCCGTATTCTCCTCTGTTTGTATTTCTATTGAGAAGTTCTATGAAATCACAATCTCATACCTCGTTTTCGTTTCTTCTCACGTAAAACAGCACTTTGAGTGTGCTTCTTGCTATACTCGTCTTTTTGATTGCAAAATTAAGCATCAATGAGTTAGACATTATAAACCAAATACAGCCATACGGAGAAACACCTTATTAATAAACGTTACGAAGACAATTTCTCCTTTTTATTAGCCTTTTCCAGAGATTTTCCGTATATTTGCACATCATTTATATATTGTATGGATAATAACAAGGCTACATTGGAATTGGGGACAAAGCCCGTCGGCAGTCTGCTCCTTCAATATGCCATGCCTGCTATCATAGCGATGACAGCGTCGTCACTGTACAACATGGTCGACAGCATATTCATAGGACAGGGTGTCGGGCCGATGGCTATATCGGGCCTGGCGCTCACGTTTCCGTTCATGAATCTTTCGGCGGCTTTCGGTGCCGCTGTCGGCGTGGGAGCGTCGACATGTATCTCGGTGAAGCTCGGACAGCGGGATTACGGTACCGCGCAGAACATTCTTGGCAACACAGTCACGCTCAACCTCATTGTCGGTGTGCTCTTCAGTGTGGTGTCACTGCTCTTTCTCGACCCCATACTCTATTTCTTCGGAGCGAGCGAACAGACCATACCTTATGCCCGCGACTATATGGTTGTGATACTTCTCGGCAATGTTTTCTCGCACATGTATTTCGGGATGAATGCCGTGCTGCGTGCCGCCGGAAAGCCGCGGCAGGCTATGTATGCTACGATGTTCACAGTGGTGATGAACACCATCCTCGACCCTGTTTTCATCTATCTGCTCGATATGGGCATACGCGGAGCGGCCTTTGCCACGATACTTTCGCAGATGATGGCCCTGACGTGGCAGATGAAGCTGTTCTCCGACAAGGACGAGCTTCTCCATCTGCGGCGCGGCATATACAGGATTAATGCAGCCATTGTGAGAAACATCATCGCCATAGGCATGTCGCCGTTTCTGATGAATGTGTGCGCCTGCGTTGTGGTGATATTCATCAACAAGGGGCTGCTGATGTATGGCGGTGACCTTGCTGTGGGCGCCTACGGCATAGCAAACCGTGTGGCCTTTGTCTTTGTCATGATAGTGATGGGCATCAATCAGGGTATGCAGCCCATCGCTGGCTACAACTACGGTGCCAGGCAGACGGAGCGCCTGATGCGCGTGTTAAAGTTGTCGATGATGGCCGCTACGGTGATTACCACGAGCGGATTTCTTGTGGCGGAGTTCGTTCCGGAGCTGTGTGTCAGTCTGTTCACTTCCGACCCCGAACTGACCGGAATGGCCGCCCGCGGCATGCGTATCATAATGTGCACTTTTCCTATAATAGGTTTTCAGATGGTGGCCACCAACTTCTTCCAGAGCATAGGAAAGGCCGGAGTCAGCATCTTTCTCTCGCTTTCGCGGCAGATGTTGTTTCTGCTGCCCATGCTGATTGTGCTGCCGCTGCGGTTCGGCATTGACGGAGTATGGGCTTCGATGCCCGTAGCCGATACGATATCCTCGTTGGTGACGTTGGGGATAATGCTGAGATATACGCGGCGGATGTCGGATTTGAAAAATCAATGAGAATGGAGAATATCATAATAAATGTGGGTCGCAGGCTCGGCAGCGGCGGACGCGACATCGCTGCGCGACTGGCCGGTGACTTCGGATGTGCGCTATACGACCGCGAGCTGCTCAATCTTGCGGCGCGTGAGAGCGGGTTCTGCAAGGAGGTGTTCGAGCGGAACGATGAAAACCGCGGATTCCTGCGCTCGCTGTTTCACATGCACGTGCCGCATGTCAGCGACATCAATTTCTACAGTAACGAACTTTCGCAGGAGAACCTGTTCAAGTTTCAGAGCGACGCGATACGCCGTGCGGCCACCGAGGGTTCCTGTGTATTTGTAGGGCGCTGTGCCGACTACGTGCTGCGTGACTACGATAATGTGGTGAACATCTTCATAACGGCCGATCCGGACAGCAGGATAAGGCGGGTGTGCGAGCGTCACGGATGCAGCATCGACGAGGCGAGGGAACTCATAGCCCGAGGCGACCGTGACCGTGCGGCGTATTATAACTATTACACCGGAAAGACATGGGGGCACAGTGAGAGCTACGATCTGTGCATCGACTCCGGTATAATGGGGCTTGAACGTACCGGGGATTTTATCAGGGACTTCATAAAGGAAAGGTTTGCCAAATGAAGAAAATAGGAATAATAAGCGATACTCACTCTTATTGGGACGACAAGTATCTGCACTACTTTGAGCCTTGCGACGAGATATGGCATGCCGGTGACATCGGTTCTGTGGAGGTGGCGGAGCGTCTGGCCGCTTTCCGCCCGCTACGTGCCGTGTGCGGCAATTGCGACGGTGGCGACCTCAGGCTTATGTATCCCGAAAAACTGCGCTGGCGCTGTGAGGATGCCGACGTGCTGATGAAGCATATCGGCGGATATCCCGGCAACTATGACGCCTCGATACGCGGACAGATATATGCCTCTCCGCCGCAACTGTTCATCAGCGGCCACTCGCACATACTGAAAGTGAAGTACGACCGCACGCTCAATCTGCTGCACATCAATCCTGGTGCCGCCGGGCTGCAGGGATGGCACAAGGAGCGTACGCTGGTGCGGCTGACCGTCGACGGCAGCAAGTTCAGCGATTGCGAAGTCATAACATTAGGAAGGTAACCGGCAAGGTCTGGAAAGGACGGGGGTCAGGGATTGCCGTGACGCCGAAATGAAAGACGACAGCGAACAGAATATATAACAATTGGAATCATGAAGCATTTGGATTTGGAAGTACAAAGAGAATTGGGGACCATAGTTGTTGAGTCCAAAGTTGATTGGGTAGAATTTAGTACATCAGCCATCATATTTCTGCCCCTTCTGTATCAGATGATATTTGAATCTGTAAAAGTTGAAGATCTTATAGAAATAGGATTCCTTCTTTCGCTCTTTATCATTTTACTTTTTGTGGCTCCAAGCCTTTGGATTCCGCCTTTTTCAGAAATACCCAGTCTGAAGAAAATTGTAATTGCAGAACATGGAATATTGACACGGCGTGTTTTCTTACCTCGCAAACGGGAAGTCTATCTATTTAAAGAGTTCGACACAGTATACGATACCGTGGAAATTAAAAGTTTTTGGATTCGTACTTATCGTGAAAACGCTCTTTGGTTGACCAAAGACAAATACCTCATTTTGCGCATACCCGATTGCTATTCAAATTATGAAGAGATGAGATCGGTTATTGCATCCAAGGTGAGATTGTCTAATTTACATATCGAATATGATAAAAAAAATAAGATAGGCAAACGCGAATTCGTTGCAAGACACATGTTATATAGCTGATAGATATATATAGAAAGGTCAAGTTGAAAATATAAAAGCGAAGATATGAAGAGAATACTTTTACTGGGTTCGGGCGAATTGGGCAAGGAATTCGTCATCGCCGCCAAGCGGGCGGGCCAGTATGTCATTGCTTGCGACCGTTATAACGACGCTCCCGCCATGCAGGTGGCCGACGAGCGCGAGGTGTTCAACATGCTCGACGGCGATGCACTGGAGGCAGTGGTCAACAAGCACCGTCCCGACATCATCGTCCCCGAGATAGAGGCCATACGCACGGAGAGGCTTTTCGACTTTGAGAAGCAGGGCGTGCAGGTGGTGCCGAGTGCACGGGCGGTGAACTATACGATGAACCGTCGGGCCATACGCGACCTCGCATCGCGCGAGCTGGGGCTGCGCACGGCCAAGTATTTCTATGCCAAGACCTACGAGGAGTTCAAGACGGCTGCCGATGAAATCGGTTTCCCGTGTGTGGTGAAACCGTTGATGTCGTCGTCTGGTCACGGCCAGAGCTATGTGCACAACGACGGCGAGCTGGAGAAGGCTTTCCGCGATGCGATGGAGGGTAGCCGCGGTGATGTTAAGGAAGTAATCATCGAGGAGTTCATAGATTTTGAATCGGAGTTTACGTTGCTCACTGTCACTCAGAAGAACGGGCCTACACTGTTTTGCCCGCCAATCGGTCACGTGCAGAAGGGTGGCGACTACCGCGAGAGCTGGCAGCCGTACAAGATTTCCGACGACGCTCTGAAGCAGGCTCAGCGCATGGCTGACGAGGTGACACGTGCGCTGACAGGTGCCGGCATATGGGGTGTGGAGTTCTTCCTGACGAAACAGGGAGAGGTTATATTCTCGGAGCTGTCGCCGCGTCCGCACGACACGGGAATGGTGACGCTCGGTCACACAACAAATTTGAGTGAGTTCGAACTGCACTTCCGTGCTGTGATGGGTCTGCCCATTGCCGGCATACATCTTGAACATGCCGGTGCGAGTGCTGTGGTGCTGTCGCCTGTTGAGTCAGACAAGCCGTTGGACTACAATTTTGCCGATGCTCTTAAAGAAGACCGCACACGCATCCGCGTTTTCGGCAAACCCGAGGCTCACTTCGGCCGTCGTATGGGTGTTACGCTGTGTTACGGTGAGCCCGATGCCGACATCGACGCTCTGCGCGACAAGGCCAAGCGTCTGGCAAAGACAGTGCTCGGCACCGACCCCTATATGGATAAGGACTAAGGCGTATGAACGACGACAAGCTGGGGAGGATAATCGACCTCCCGAAGATATTCGACCCGAGGGGCAATCTCACGGTGGCGGAGAGTCGCAAGAACGTGCCGTTTGATGTGTCGAGGGTGTACTGGGTGTATGATGTGCCTGCCGGCGAAAGCCGTGGCGGGCACGCCCACAAGCAGTGTCTGGAGTTTATCATCGCCGTGAGCGGCAGTTTTCATGTCACGCTCGACAACGGTCGTGAGCGCAAGACGTTCCTGCTCAACCACCCGTATCAGGGCTTGCTCGTGGATACCGGTGTGTGGCGCACGCTCGACGATTTCTCGTCGGGCGCGGTATGCCTTGTGCTGGCTTCCGACCTCTTTGATGAGACCGACTACATCCGCGACTATGACGAGTTCTTGAGGGAGTATAATTCTTTGTAATAGGGAGTTAGAGGAGTTAAAGGGAGTTATCGCTCCCTGCAGTCGCTCAGGAGTTAAAGACAAAAGCCTCAGTGGCTCGATATAATCATGCAACAAAGCATATGTTTTTAACTCCTGAGCGGGCTATGCCCGCGATAACTCCCTTTAACTCCTCTAACTCCTTTTATAAAAAAACAATGTTCGAACTAAAGAGATATTCACCTGCCGATGCTGCGGAATGGAACGCCTTTGTGGCCGGGTCGAAGAACGGGACATTCCTTTTCGACCGCAGTTACATGGACTACCATGCCGACAGATTTCGTGACCACTCGCTTATGATATACCGCGAGGGACGGCTCTATGCGCTGTTGCCGGCCTGTATCGCGGCCGACGGCACGTTGTGGTCGCACGGCGGACTGACCTACGGCGGAGTCATACTCTCGGCGTCGGCATCGGCTGCCGATACGGTGCGGCTGTTTGCCGAACTTAACGACAGTCTGCGTTCCGAGGGTATACGGCGCGTGGTGTATAAGGCGGTGCCGTGGATATATCATCGTCTGCCGGCCGAGGAAGACCTGTACGCCATATTCCGCGAGTGCAATGCCCGTTTGCTGGCGCGCGACATATCGTCCGCGATATTCCTTGACGCACGGGTGAAGTGGAGTCATGGTCGCAAGTGCGGTGTGAGCAAGGCCCGAAACAACGGCGTGACGGTGGAACAAAGCGACAATCTCGCTGCTTTCTGGACCGTGCTCACCGGCAATCTCAACGCCCGCTATGGCGTGAATCCGGTGCATACGGTGGGCGAGATGGAACTGTTGGCTTCGCGTTTCCCCGACCGTATAAAGCTCTACGTGGCGCTGAGAGACTCGCGCGTGGTGGGCGGAACGCTGCTCTACGACTTCGGCAATGTGGTTCACTCGCAGTACATTTCGGCAGATGATGAGGGCAAACGCCTCGGAGCCATCGACGCTATCTACGACCGCATACTCAATCATGACTTTGCCGACCGCCGCTGTTTCGACTTCGGTAAGTCGACCGTTGAGCACGGCCACGTTCTCAACGAGTCGCTCATATTCCAGAAGGAGGGTTTCGGCGGGCGTGGCGTGTGCTACGACACTTACGAGTGGACGCTGTGACGATGGGCGCATGTGCCGGTTGCGTCATGATGGTTTTACTATGATATAATTGTGCTATGATAAAATATCTGGAACTGAAAAAGGTTACCGCCGCCCACGGACGTGAGATAAACGAGACTGTGAGCAGGGTGGTGGAGGGCGGATGGTATCTGCAAGGTGAGGCGGTGGCACGCTTCGAGAAAGAATATGCCGACTATATAGGTACACGTCACTGTGTGAGCTGTGCCAACGGGCTCGATGCCCTGACACTCATTCTGCGTGCCTATATGGAGATGGGGGTGATGAAGGAGGGTGACGAGGTGATTGTGCCCGCCAACACTTATATCGCGTCTATACTTGCCATAACCGGAAACGGACTGAAGCCTGTACTTGTGGAGCCGCGGCCCGACACTTTGCAGATAGACGACCGGCTTATAGAACAGGCGATAACAGAGCGCACCCGTGCTGTGATGATTGTCCATCTGTACGGGCGCATGGCATATACCGATCTTATCGGTGACATATGCCGCCGCCATGGCCTAAAGTTGATAGAAGACAATGCCCAGGCGCATGGACTTCTTCATTCTTCATTCAAAAAGACTGGTTCTATTGGCGATGCGGCCGGTCACAGTTTCTATCCGGGGAAGAATCTCGGGGCTTTGGGCGATGCCGGGGCCGTGACTACCGATGACTGCGAGTTGGCCGAAACGGTGCGTGCTTTGGCCAACTACGGTTCGGAGCGAAAGTATGTGTTCCGGTACAAGGGACGCAACAGCCGTATGGACGAGTTGCAGGCCGCCGTGCTCAGTGTCAAGTTGCGCTATCTTGATGAGGATAATGAGCGTCGGCGCATCGTGGCCCGGAGATATATGGACGAGGTGAGTAATCCGTTGCTCGTGATGCCTGCGGACGATTATTGGCGGCACAGTGTATTCCACATCTTCCCTGTGCTCACACCGCGACGTGACGAGTTGCAGCAGTATCTGGCAGACAACGGCGTGCAGACTGTGATACATTACCCGATACCTCCGCACAGACAGCAATGCTATCAAGGAATGTGGGAACGGGATATGCGGTTGCCTATAACCGAACGTATACATCGTGAGGAACTCAGTATACCGTGCAATCAGATTCTCACCGATGATGAGATAATCACTGTAATAAGCCTACTGAACAAATTCGGGAGACAGTCATAGCGGACTATCTCCCGAATCTTTTCATATTATTTCAGTACAGTTTGCTTCTTGTTTGTTTCTTGCAAACGTATTACTTCACAATTTTCTTTACGGTCTTGCCGTTGGTGTACTTCACGATGCAGATGCTGCCCTTTGCAGGAGACTTGATTTGCTGACCGTTAACATTGTATATGGCTTTCACCTCTTCCTTTCCGCCTGCACCTATCGCTGCGTTGTTGATGCCTGCATACTGGGCGCTGCGGGTCTTCACGCAGTAGGTGTTGTTCTTCTTCAGGTCGGCCGATGTCACGGTGATGATTACGTCGCTGCCTCCACCGATGCAGTCAACGTCGGCTTTCTCCATTGTAACGCGTGCACCCTTGCCATTGGTAGTAACGGCGATGTCGGCGATGTCCACGTCGGCATTGTCGCCGTCTACAATGACCTCATATACATTGTCTGCGGCAGTGCCGAAGCCGTCTACCGGTGTGCCTTTGATGGTGATGCCTGTGGCAGAACAGTTGTAAATCATTTCGAGATCGTCTACATATAGTTCGTCATTACCGGTGCCTTTACCCGCTCCGGCATTGGTAGAGAATGTCATGAGAATGGTCTTGGCGTCTTTATCTGTATATGGCTCGTAGTCGAACGGTATGGTCAGTTTCTGCCATACACCGTCTTTGCTTTCGATAGTAGCGTTGGCAGCGCGTGCAACGATAATATCGGTATAGTCTTTGTCTACAGGTTCCTGATAGTAGCTGCCGTCAGTTATCACAGCCGTAACGGTTGCGTAGGGATAATCAGTCTGCGGTGTCTCCTGCGTGAACTTCACCCATACGCTCATCGAGTCGGGCTTACCGTAGAACTTGTTGTGGAACAGGTCGCCGTTTGTGTCGGTGTCCTCGCTTGTAATGTCAATGAAAGCACAGTTTTTCGGGTCGGTGGCGGACATCGCACCTGCTTGCAGACGGCCGTTGGTCATTGTTCCGTTAGCAACGACAATTCCTAATACTTTACCAGATTTTATGAGTACGCTGCTTGTACCGGCTGATCCGGGACGCGCCTCTTGGCTTATGAATGTATGGGGTACAGTGCTCACCAGACTTGCAAAAGCGCCTGTGCAACTCATGAACGAATGCCAGTTGTCCGGTTCGTCGCTTGTCACGTCTCCTGATGTGGCAGTATGGAACAACTCGAATCCGGAGTTGGCCATCTGGTAGACATCTCCGAACACCACTTCAATGTCTCCAATGCCAGGCATGTTGATGGTGATAAGGGCATACAGACGTTCGGCTGCCATCTCCGCCTTCACGTTAACGGGCACTTCGGGAAGCATCGAACCCATCCAGAAGTCTATACCAGGAGTGTCTCCGTTCTCTATCTTTATGCTTTGGCTTGTAGACAGCATGGTGGTGTTTCCTGCCGATGTGCCGTCTACGTCGGAAATGTTTATTGTTCCTACGGGCATGACATCTTCCGGATTCTTGCCGGCGGTAAGCATAAAGTTCTTCAGTTGCAGCGAATATTTTCCGTCCGGTTGTTCCTCTACGGATATGGTTGTGGTGACGGGAACGGTGGCTGTGTTGTTTATGTTCACTACCAGTTTGTCGGTATAGTCTGTGCCCATGGCTGCCACAGTCCCGGCAAATAATGTAATCAGTGTAAAAAGTTTTTTCATAAGTCTTTCTTTCTTTTTAGTATGAATGTTATAGTGTTATGTTTGTTTGGTTTTGTTCCTGACTGCGGAGAGCGTCTTCAGATAATGTTTCCGACAGTTTGTTACTTAAGTTTGTATGTGAGACCAACTGTGCCGAAGATGGGGTAGAGGGTTTGTTCTATCGTCTTGAAATCACTTTTGTGTATTCCGGTGAGACCCCACGACAGATCGGCGTAGGCACCCCAACGCTTGCTGAAGTACCAATCGGCTCCGACATCTATGCCAAATTGCAGCCGGCGCATGTCATCGGAAAAATCATAGGAACCTCGCTGTTCTTCGGTGTTGCCGAGGTTGATGCGGTCACCGGTCGGTGTACCCTCACGCAGATAGCCGTTGTAGGCATGGCCGTAGAACTTGTGTGACATGGCATAGGATATATACGGGCCGAGTTTCAACTTCACGTTGCCACCAACATGATATGTAGCCATTATGGGCACTGTGAGCAACCACTCTTCCACGTTTACAACATTGTTGCCTGTGAAATATCCTTCAAGTCTCTGTCCGCCTTGAACCATTTCCATGTGATAGTTCTTTACCCTCGCATCCACTTCCATACCCTTGTTTTCGAGGTGTATGCCTGTCATGACGCCCCAAGGGCCGCGGATGTCTTTCTGAACGTCAAATCCGTAAGACAGGTTCCATCCCGGGTCGTAACTGTCCATGCCGCGTATGGAGGAGGGTATTCCTATAGGGGCAGTTCCTCCGAGATTATAGCCCAAACGGACGTTGTAATTCAGATTGTCAGTAAGTTTCTCTGCGTTTGCGGTGATTGTCGCGATAATCAGCAACACGCATATCATAGATAATTTTTTCATCAGTGTCTGCTATAATTGTGTGTATGGATTATTCTGTTTTCTTGCATATCAGACGTACCTTGTCTATGAGTAGAGTGCTGCCCACGGCACCTTCAAAGTGGTCACCCTCGTAGCTTGACGAGAACACTATGGCGAGATTGTATCCGTAGTTGTTGAGCAAGGTTTCGTCTATATTGTCGAAATACTTGAAATCCAGTTCAAACTTGGTCCAATCCTCAGTTCCTGTCACGTCCACCATGCGGGCCACAGCCACTATGTGCGGATTGGTGAGCACGTCGTCGCCGTGCAGCATAACCTCGTTGCCGGCGTTATCGTGGTTGCGGTACATTACCGAGTATATCGAACCTTGGTCTTTCTTGCCGGGTATCTCGTTGCCGTTCTTATCCTGATATTTATCTCCCGACTTGTAACGGTAGTATCCTTCAAATTTTATGGGTGTTTTGTCGAAAGGATGTCCGAAGTTTGTAGACTTCATAGTCTCTGTAAGCACATATTTGGTATCGAAGAAGCCATAGAACAGGTTGCCGGCGGCAATCCGTTTATTGTTAATCACACCGAAAGCTCCGGTACTGCGTGTCTCAAGCTTTACTGATGCACCGTCTATTCCTTCTGCTATTGGAGTGGTGGGATATCTGTCCGGATCTTTCATCGTTGAGTATGCATATCGGAAACCGGGATTTCCTGTGGCCCACAGATATGTGGTCTTGCCATCTTCATTTTTGTCGTACCACACATAGAACTTGCCGTATTCTTTGTCAAGTTCATAGTTGTCGAAGTCAAATTTCAGGGTGTCGGTCACTGTGCGGCTCCGTTCTTGAAACGCTACGTTGTAGACACGGTTCCACTGCTTGTCCTGAGATGTGACCTTATATGTCACCGGCCCACGGCTAAAGTCTTGTAATGAGCCGTTTGCCGGCTCTATTGTCGCTCCTTCGGTTATTTTGAACATTGGGGCCATGTGTGTTATGTCACTGTTGCGTTTCACATAGAATGTTATTTCGCTTTTGCTGTACGGCACATTAATGATGGTGTCGGTTCGGTTGAAAAAAAAGTCATCCGGATTGTCTGTATGTACCCAGACCGATTCTATGTCACATTCAGCATTCAACGGCTCTTCTTTGAAACATGAGGATAGGCAACCACATAATAATATGATAACCCAAATGAGTTTTGATGATTGCATCGTCTTAATTTAATTTCTTAATATTATAGGCTTGCAAATTTACTCAAAAAAAGATTAAACGATAATCTTAATTTTGTGTTTTGACCTTGTTTTTGTGTTACTTTAACATATTTGATGAAATGTTATAGCCCCTTCAGACTCATAAAAAGAGAGTGAAGGGGCGTGTATGTAGTTGTCTGAATCAATGTATGGTCTGGTGTATTAGAAATTGCATGGCAGTGTCAGCAACTGATACATCAGTGTACGCGCCATGCGTTCGTGTCCGAGGTCGTTGGGATGCAGACGGTCGGTATCGGCTTGGTTGAAGTATTGTGCGTGCTCGTCGGACATAGGATATAGACCGCATAGTGCATTGAGGTCTATCACTGGTACGGCCCAAATGTTTCCGGCCTCTTTTGTTGCATCTACATAACTGTCGAGATAAAGCCCGCAACGGTTCTGATATTCCTCCGTGCACTGCCAGTTTTTATCACCGGCGTAGAATCCCGCACGGTGTATAGGAGTAAGGAGAACTATCTGTTTGGCGGGAAAGGCACGCTTGAGCGAGTCGATGGCAATGTTGATACGTCCCCGGTATGTTTGGGTATCCATAGCGGGGCGGCGTCGAAGTCGATTTTCCATACGCTTTACGTATTCGTGGCCGTATTCTACACTTTCCATCTGTTCGTCAAACCATTGGCCTAAAGGTACTGCATGATTGTAGTCGTTGGTGCCCATGAAGATTAGTATGGCGTCGAAGTCGTTACCATGTTCTTTTTTCAATTGTGCTGTCTGGCGCGGTATATCAGTCCATTGGCGTCCGCTGACACCGTATACCAATGGGGTTATGCCGAGCCATTCTTTAAGAAAACTCCAATATTTTTTATTGGAAGCCTTATTGTTCGGATCGGTGATGGAGTCTCCGAAATAGGCTACTTTCTTTCCTTGCCAGGGGTGGGTGATTACGCTCTGTGCCACTGAGGGCATCGTTATAAGCATGCTCATAACGATGCTGATAATTTTTTTGTTCATTAGTCTTTTATAGATTTTTATTTGTTGTATGTATGTCTTTCTGTTTGATAATCATAGAAAACTGTAAATAGATTCATTTTTCACTTGTTAATTGCAGATGTTTCATATTGTGTCCGCCCCATTTATTGTTGTTGATATGTCTGAATCCCATTTTATAATATAATTGTTCTGCTTGCGTGTTACTTTCGTCTACGAGTAATCCGATTGGTAAGGCTCCCATTTTGTATGCTTTTTCAGCGGTGGCTTTCAGTAACAATTTGGCGATGCCCATGCCGCGGTATTCAGGAAGGACTGCAAGCGAGTCGAGATACAGTTCACCGGATTGTGTTTCGGGGCTCATGCTGCTGTGGTCTATTCCAAACTCTCTTATAGCGCTGTCGATGAACGGTTGGCGCAATTCTTCCAGTCTGGCACCATCGTAGCTCACACTGATGCCCACTATGCGGCCTTTGTCATCGATGGCGCAAATGGTGTTTTCATAACTATATTGTGTGCCGGGGCTTGCTGCCAATTGTGTCATCAGTCTATGGAAATCTTCAATGCTGTGGTGCTCACCGTAAAAATGGCGGCAGCACTCCTCTGTCATGGCCATTATTATCATTCCGGCGATGTGTTGTGCGTCTTCTGGTCGTCCGAGACGCAGTGTTATTTTTTTGTTCATAATCTGTTGTTTGAGGCAAGTGCTTAATTTTGTTATGTAAATGCAAATATAGTGAAATTTATTGTTACTGTTTGGTCGCGTTCGGTCTTTTTATTGTTTTTTATGATACAAATTAAACGCTATCCGAAAAATATAAATATCTTTGCACTCGTAAATATTAAAATTAAGAAAGAAATATGAGTTACAGAGATTTTCAAATGGACAGCATGTCAAGAGACCGTGAATTGTCTATGTCGGCAGCTTTTCCGGCTTTGATGCGTAAGGTGTATGTATGGATGACTCTTGCACTTGTCATTACAGGCTTTACAGCCTATGGAGTGGCTTCAAGTCCGGGGATAATGATGACGATAGCGACAAATAGATTTTTGTTTTTTGGGCTTATTGGTGCAGAACTTCTTCTCGTAATAGGTATAACCAGTGCTATCAACAGGCTTTCTTTAGCGACAGCCACTTTACTTTTTGTTCTCTATTCGGTTATTAACGGAGCTACATTATCGTTTATCTTTGCTGTGTATACGATGTCGTCGATAGCTAACGTATTTTTTATCACAGCTGGAACATTTGCCGTGATGGCATTTATTGGATATACTACAAAGACAGATCTCTCATCAATGGGTAAGATATTGATGATGGGACTTATAGGTCTGATTATAGCTACCTTAGTCAACCTTTTTCTGAAGAGTACAGGGTTGGCTTTGATTGTAAGTTATGTAGGTGTTCTTATTTTTGTTGGGCTTACAGCTTACGATACGCAAAAGATAAAACAGATGCTTATGCAGGCGGAAGACACCGGTGAGACGGCACAGAAAATCGCACTTATTGGAGCATTGTCATTATATCTTGATTTTATCAACCTTTTTTTGTATTTGCTCAGGATATTTGGAAAGAGAGAATAATCTCCTTATATGTGTTGTTGTGTCAAAGCAGGCAGAGCAAAATATTTAGTATTATCTGATATATTATAAATGTATAAAGAAAGACAAGATGAACATTCCTATGATGTTTTTATCTTGTCTTTATTTATTTGAGCCTCTACTTTATCTTCATCACCTGACATCTTTATCATACATTTTTCCCATTCTTGTTTTAACTGTTATTTCGGTTTTCCTTTTTTACATATTTCCCGTATTTCTCATTTTTTTTCTCTTTTCTCTTGATTTACATCAATTTTAGCTGAAATTTCCTATAAAACGTGAATTTTTCTTCAAAAACATTTGGTGGGTTGACTTAAAGTGCTTACCTTTGCATCCGCTTTCAGGGTTAACGCCTTGAGGCATAAAAACGAAAAAGAGAGAGTTCTTTGAAATATTGACAGACAGATAAGTAGTAGTACAAGAAGCATATGCGCTTATGCTCGTCATAAGTGTTTATGGGTAAAAAACGAACCGTCAATCCACCTTTTGTTGGTGGTTGATACTCAATCGGATATACAGGCGTCCTGGACAGACATTTCTTTCTCTTTGCTTTTTATGGTATTGAGAAAAAGAGATAACGATACAATTTTTACAATGTAGAGTTTGATCCTGGCTCAGGATGAACGCTAGCTACAGGCTTAACACATGCAAGTCGCGGGGCAGCATGGATGTCCTTTCGGGGACATCTGATGGCGACCGGCGCACGGGTGAGTAACGCGTATCCAACCTGCCCTTTACTATGGGACAGCCCGTCGAAAGGCGGATTAATACCGTATGTTGTCATGTTGATGCATATTTTCATG
>JAETSI010000032.1 GCA_021769725.1 Oscillospiraceae bacterium
AAGCGTGGCGACACGTTCAGCTTGCAGGTACTAATCGGTCGAGGGCTTTTCCTTTTGTTTCTCTGTGTTTCGTTTCTTCCCTCTTTTCTTTCCTTTTTCGCTTTTTTCGGTTTGAAAAGTTTTAAAAAAATCAAAAAACCGCTTGACAAATAAAAAAAAATGTGGTATAATAAATGAGTGATTTTGAAAAGCACCATTAGCTCAGTTGGTAGAGCAACTGACTCTTAATCAGTGGGTCCTGGGTTCGAGTCCCCGATGGTGCACCAATGTGGCCCGTTGGTCAAGCGGTTAAGACACCGGCCTCTCACGCCGGTAACACCAGTTCGATTCTGGTACGGGTCACCACATATAAATTAGTCGGTGTTGATAGCAATGAGGTCACACCCGTTCCCATTCCGAACACGGAAGTTAAGCTCATTTACGTTGATGATACTTGGCTGGAGACGGCCTGGGAAAGTAGATAAATGCCGACATTTATATTCCTCCTTAGCTCAGTCGGTAGAGCACTCGGCTGTTAACCGAGTTGTCGCCCGTTCGAGCCGGGCAGGGGGAGCCAAAAAGTCCATTCTTAAATAGAATGGACTTTTTATTTTATATACATTTTTTATATCTTGACATTAAATGATTATAATGATATAATATTGCAGAAAATCATAATAAAGGAGAAAAAATAATTGAAAACTATCCTTATAACAGACGATGATGTCCATATTGGAAATATGCTTGAGGAAATCCTTGTTCGTGAAGGGTACGATGTTCTGCGAGCTTATTCCGGTACAGAGGCTCTTATGATCTTAAAAAATTACCAACCGGATCTGGTACTTCTTGATCTTATGCTGCCTGGAATGAACGGTGAGGACGTTCTCACTCACATAAGGGATATTCCAGTGATTGTTGTTTCTGCAAGGGCAGAGATAAATGATAAGGTTAATCTCCTCCTTGGCGGAGCTGTTGATTATATCACCAAGCCTTTTGATATAAGTGAGCTGCTTGCACGTATAACTGTGGCTCTGCGGAAAAAAGAGATAAACGACATATCCAATAGCATAACATTCAGGGAAATTTTTCTTGATCTCATATCTCATACCGCCTCTGTTTCAGGTCAGGCGGTAAAGCTGACTAAAACAGAATTTGCTATTTTAAAGCTGCTCATGCAGAATCCATCACAAGTTATTGCAAAATCTGTAATCCTCGACAGGATAAGTCAGGATACGCCGGACTGCGTGGAAAGCTCTCTGAAAGTACATATCAGCAATCTTCGCCGAAAGCTTCGTGAAGTCACCGACAACGACTATATAGAGGCAGTCTGGGGCGTGGGCTTTAAGATGCGTGAAAAATAATCTTAACCGTAACTTAACTTTTTCCTTTACCGTTTTCTTAACACTTATATGATAATATGATATTATCAGGAAACGTTGTAACGTTTCCCGAAAAGATCCGCATATTAAAAAACATTGACAAACACACACTTTGCGGATCACTAAAATAAGGAGGAAACAATAATGGAATACGTTTTGCAAACCAATGCCTTGTGCAAGCACTATCGCAGCTTCAAGGCGCTCAACTCGCTGACAATGAACATTCCTAAAGGCTCTATTTATGGCTTTGTCGGAAAAAACGGTTCAGGCAAGACTACTTTGATACGTCTTATCAGCGGATTACAGCCGGCAACTTCCGGAGATTTTAGACTTTATGGAGTAAGCAGCACAAGCAGAGAGATTTGTTCTGTCAGGAGACGAATGGGGGCGGTTGTTGAAACTCCTTCCATCTATATGGGAATGACCGCCGCAGAGAATCTCCGTGAGCAGTGCCGTGTTGTCGGACTGCCGTCCTTTGATAATGTTCCGGAGCTCCTTGAACTTGTCGGTCTTGCCGATACCGGAAAAAAGAAAGCAAAAAACTTTTCTCTTGGTATGCGTCAGCGTCTTGGAATCGCTCTTGTTATGGTAGGTGACCCGGATTTTCTTATACTTGATGAACCTGTAAACGGACTTGATCCTCAGGGAATCATTGAGATACGTGAACTTATATTGAAGCTCAACAAGGAGTGTAATATTACTGTGTTGATCTCCAGTCACATTCTGGACGAGCTCTCACGTCTTGCCACTCATTACGGATTCATTGACGGGGGACATATGGTAAAGGAAATAAGCGCCGGAGATCTTGAAAAAGCCTGCCGTAAAGCGATCCATGTGGAAGTATCGGATATAAAGGCAATGGCAAGAGCTCTGGACAGCATAAATGTTGATTACTCCGTGACAGGCGAAAGTTCTGCCGATCTTTTCACAAAAATGAGCGCCACTCGGCTTATTAACGCCATTTCTCTGGAAAACTGTGAAGTTTTTACCATGTCGGAGCGTGACGAGAGTCTTGAGAGCTACTTTGTGAATCTGGTGGGAGGCGAACGGAAATGATAAGATTACTGAGAGCAAATTTTTCAAGAATGTTTAGAAGCTGGTATTTCCGCTTAGGTATGCTTATCAGCATCGTTCTGAACATATATGTGCCTGTGGTTAATTATATAAATATGCAGACGCATTCGGATTGGTACAATCTGGAGGACTCCGATCCTGAAGCTCAGATGGAGTTTCTGAGATCCATTAACTGTCATGAGAGTTATATGTTTATCGGCGGAATGTTCTGTATGTTTATTGTACCGGTGATTATCGCTTTATTTATCGGCACTGACTATTCTGACGGCACGATACGCAACAAGCTCATGGTGGGGCACAGAAGATGCGATATATACCTTGCAAATCTTATTACTGCCGTATCCAGTGCGGAACTTGTGCTGTTATCAGGTATGGCTGTTTCGTATCTGACCGGACTTATCTTTTTTAAATATACTTATCTTTCGGCTGTCGAAATACTCGTGTTTATACTTGTAGGAATATTCATAACGGCGTCTATTTCAGCAATCTGTACTTTCCTTGCCATGATTATTCCGTCGAAAGCCGGAGGCATGACGGCTTCAATAATGACAAGTTTTGTGTTAATGATAAGCGGCGGTTCAATCGGCAGTGCGCTTGAATCTCCGAGATATTACGATGACGGTGTATATGAGCATACAGATACCGGAGAGATCTATGAGCTTGACAATCCGCCGGATGAAATGTCGCCGAAAGAACTTCATGAATACGGTCTTACGACATCTGACATTGATAAGCTTGAACCAATGCAGACAGAGAATCCTTATTATCCGAAGGGATTAAAGCGAAAAATATATGTTTGGATTCAGGAGGCAACTCCCGGATGTCAGTATATGTCGCTTCAAAGCTGGGATAAAGATTTCAACGATACTTCTGTTGAATGGTCAGCGTTTTTTATCGTTGTTACCACAGCGACAGGAATACTGATGTTCAGGAAACGGAATCTTAAATAAAAAACGGGGTGAACGCAATGGAGGCTTTGTGTCTGTGGAGTGCAGTAATACTTCTTGCTGTCAATATTGTACTGATAATAAAAATGCAGCTCATGAAAGCGGCTGCCAGGGAAATACGTATCGGATTGGAGGAGAAGCTTTCCTCAGACACAAACACCGTTATAGATATATCTTCCGGCGACAAGGAGATGCGGAGAATGGCGGCAGATCTCAACGTACAGCTTAAAAAACTCCACCGTGAGAAAATACGCTGTCAGCAGGGGGATCTTGAACTAAAAGAAGCTGTGACCAATATTTCGCACGACCTCAGAACGCCGCTGACTGCTGTCTGCGGTTATCTGGATCTGTTGGCGAGGGAGGAAAAATCGCCTCGGGTGCAGAGATATCTGGATATAATTTCTGAGCGTGCGTCTGCCATGAAGCAGCTTACCGAAGAACTTCTGAAATATTCTGTAGCCGTTTCCGGCGAATATATTCCCTATGAGCCGGAGGACGTTATCATAAACAACGTGTTGGAGGAAAGCATATCGGGATTTTATGCTGTCCTCACAGAATCGGGGATCTCCCCGGAAATCAGCATCTGCGATGAAAAAGTGCATCGTATGCTGAATAAAAATGCATTGTCCAGGGTGTTTTCCAATATCATTTCAAATGCCGTGAAGTACAGCGGCGGCGATCTGAAAATAGCTCTGTCAGAGAGCGGAACAGTAAGCTTTTCAAATAAAGCTCCCGGATTGGATACAGTCACCGTGGGACGTCTCTTTGACAGATTCTATACTGTAGAAACAGGCGGCAGATCGACTGGTCTGGGGCTTTCTATCGCCCGTGCCCTGACCGAGCAGATGGGCGGAACGATCAGCGCATCCTATAACGATGAAAACATAGTAATAGAAATCGCTTTTTAAATGATTTTTTGCCCTTGATTTTTTTCCGTTTAAGTAGTATAATAAAAACAGGCTCTAAAAGACGGGAGGAAAGCTATGGATGAAGAATTTATAAGAAACGACAGGCATAGGGCGGAAGTCGCCGCAATGCAGAATGAGATATACAGACTGAAAAAGAATATCAGCGACATGGAGGAAAAGCGTATTGCCGAGAGTACGGCTGATCCCTGTGACCCTTTCGGGAATCCGACGGAATATCATGAGTATCATGACAACTATTCGGAAATACAGCCGCTTATTAATTCACCGGGCTATACGCCGGAATTTGAACCGGCTGCGCTTGAAAGATCAAATATCAGAAAATTCTATGCAATTGGCGGATGGTGCAATCTGATGCGATTTTTAGCCGCCTATTGGCTTATCCGAAATGTACTGAAAATTATTGTAAGTGTAATTCAATCGGGCAATCCGCAGGCTGACGGAACTGCTGTTGCTGCATATGTTGAAAGCTCGTCGATTATTTTTGGACTGAATATGCTTTTTTTCGGGCTGACAAATGTAGGCTTTGCTTTTCTGGGAATGAAGCTGTCAGGGCAGCGTATGTCGTCTCTCCTGAAACCGAAAGGGTTTGGTTTCTTTGATTTCGTGCAGTATAGCGTAATGGGATTTTCGCTGTGGTATTTGTCGGTAATTCTCGGCTATTTTTCGTCCGAGGTATTTTCAGCTTTCGGTATAGAGATAAATTCATCCGGAAGTCTGCCTGTTACGGGTATCGGACTTGCTGTTTACGCTCTTTATACCTGCATTATTGCTCCTGTCACCGAGGAACTTTTCTACAGGGGAATGCTGTTGAGAACCTTTTCAAAATCAAGTCAGCGTTTCGGAATTTTCTCCACAGCGCTGATGTTCGGACTTGGACACGGAAATATTCATCAGTTTATACTTGGATTTATTGTTGGAATCTTCCTTGCGCATATAACGCTGAAACACAATTCCATAATTCCGTCTATAACGGTTCATGTGGTGCTGAATACCATGACGGTTGTGCTGAGTATGCTGGAACTTACCCGGCATGAGGAACTTATTCTGATAAAGGCGCAGCTTATACTTGCCTTTGTGGGACTAATGCTGCTGGTTTTATTCAGAGTGCGTGACAAGCTTCCCGTGACGACGCCTGCACAGGTTCGCAGGGGAATTCCTGTTGCAATAGGTTCGTTGGGCTTCGTGCTTGCAGCAGCGGCACATATTGCTATAATGATCGTAAATATCTACTCAATTAATTGAGTAATTACAAAAATACGTCGGATCTTCGCAGATTTCCGACGTATTTTTATTATTCGGTTGCAGTCTCTTCTGTGGAAAACTTTCGCTTTACAGCGTAAAAAATGATAGCAGTGGCGGTCAGCAGAACAATTGTTGTAAAGATACTGCCTTCGATTCCGAAAGTTCCTCCGGTGAGAAATCCGTGTGACGACTGTTGAGCCACACGGAAAACAGATTCGCTTTCTCCCGAACCGCTGACACTGATTCCATAGATATTGCCCTGCATGAAATTCCAGACGGAATGTATCGCACAAGCTCCCCAGATATCGTCAAAAAGTATTACATACAGGGAAGCAAAGAAACCAAAAAGTATGAGATTGACCATTGCAAGCGGAGTAAGACCGGGATTAAGTCCATGAACAATTCCGAATGCGACAGAGTTTACAACAATGGCGAGAGCGGTATTTCTGCTGCCGAGGGACGACATGAGATAGCCTCTGAATATAAACTCCTCGCTCATGCCCTGGATAAAGAACCCGAATAGATACAGTGCAATGATTTTGAAATGAATATTACTGCACAGACTTATGCTGTTTGCTCCGGAGATTACGGTGAGGAGCGTGATTGAAGTCATCAGTATTGCTCCCACGCCGAGCCCGGTAAAGTAATGAGGAATGATTTTTCGTTTCCTGACACCCATGCTTCTGACGTGCCGCATCTCAATGCAGCGACAGCAGAAAAGGCTGACTATCGTGCCGAAAACAGTGCATATGAGGTTTGGAATCATGATTTCCGGCAGCGACATATATTTTGCGGACAGTTTCATTGATTCCGACAGAGTGAACTGCTTTTTTCCTGAAGAATACAGCGGATCTGTGGCAACTTCTTTAAGTAGTTTCGGTGTGGCGAGGATAGATGGAATAATTGATTCAAGTATAAATATCACGGCAAAAGCCGAAATAAAGATCAGTAGTTTTATCGGGATGCTGTGAGAAACATAGGAATCGGAAGCTTCCCGGAACATTTTTGGCCTGTATTTAAACATAGACAGCCTCCTTTGCGGTTCATATAATAATTTTACAATACAAAAAAGGATTTGTCAAGTAAAAGATATTATCTGAAAAAAACACATTGCAATATATTGTACAAAAGGTAGAATATGATTGTGCATATCGATGAAATTATCCGTTTGCTATTTTATTATCTGTAAAAATATGTTAACATTAAATAAGAATATCACTTGCGGTAGATAAAATTTAGTGAAATAAGGGGACGGAGTGAGCATAGTGAAAAATATAATCAATCACTTGATTTCAATGATCTCTGCATTGGCTTTGTCAATTGCGTGCTTTATGATGTTTCCGTTCAATATGTCATTGGATTCTGTTGGCGGAGCTGAAATGGATGTGGAAACAGCTGCCGAAATGATGGCATCAAGGATAAATAAAGAAAGAGAGTCTCTCGGTTTGCAGCCACTGTATATCGTGCCCTATCTTAATGATATAGCTGCTGTCAGGGCAAACGATCTCGTTACAGTATTTGACCATAAGCGTCCGGACGGCACAGATGTGGCTTCTCTTATCGATACTGATATTGTTGATTACAGCCGGGCTGCTGAAGTTCTTGCAAGAGGCAGCTTTGATATTGAAGCTGTTCTGAATGCATGGAAAAACTCTTCTGGCCACTGGGGATTTATCACCAGAGAGGACGCTACTCACATAGGAATTGCCGTGGTTTATGCCCCTGAAAGCGACCGTAAATGGTACTGGGCTGCCGTAATAGTCAATATGGAAGAGGGAATGACGCTGCCTAATCAGAAATTGCCCCTTGAGGATGCGATAGTTCCGACATACTGCGGCGATGTGAACGGCGACGGTCAGATAGATTCTTTTGATCTTGTACTTCTGAATAAATATATTAATGGTAAAGTGTACTTTAATGATGCACAGGTTGAAGCTTCGGATATCCTGAAGGACGGCGTTATCACATCTGCCGATGCAGCAATTCTCAGAAAGTATATCCTTGGTGAATACAGTAAACTGCCCTTAACGGTAGATATGCTTTTTTAATAAAAAATCCTGTACGCTTGCCGCATACAGGATTTTTTTCTGTTTGATTACTTGTTAAGTCTTGCTTCGATCTTATCAAGCTCATCGTAGAGAGCCTGTGGGATCTTGCCGCCCTTGGCAGCGATATCATCGTTGTAATATCTTCTCATTTCAGCGATTTCAGCCTTCCAGAGATCCTTGTCAACAGCCAGGAGCTTATCCATGATCTCGGGGGTAACCTCATCCTCGATACCGTCAACATTGATGTCGTCCTTCTTGGGGAGATATCCGATAGCAGTTTCGTCTGCGTCAACAGCGCCTTCACATCTCTTGATGATCCAATCGAGAACTCTCATGTTGTCGCCGAAACCGGGCCAGATGAAGTTTCCGTTCTCATCCTGCTTGAACCAGTTTACGTTAAAGATCTTAGGAGCCTTGTCACCGAGCTTTTCGCCCATTTCAAGCCAGTGTGCCCAGTAATCGCCTACATTGTATCCGATGAAAGGCTTCATAGCCATAGGATCGTGACGGAGTACGCCGACAGCGCCGGCAGCAGCAGCAGTTGTTTCAGAGGAAACAGCTGATCCTACATATGTACCGTGTGTCCAGTCGAATGACTGATATACCAGAGGCGTTGTAGAAGCTCTTCTTCCGCCGAATATGATAGCAGAAACCGGAACTCCCTCGGGATTGTCAAATTCGGGAGAGATGCAGGGGCAGTTTACAGCAGGTGCTGTGAAACGTGAGTTGGGGTGAGCAAGCTTCTTGTTCTTGCCGTCGGCGCCTGTCTGAGCTGTCCACTCCTTGCCGTTTGTTTTGATTCCCGTCCACTCTGTAGCGTCTTCGGGAGGATTCTTGTCAAGACCTTCCCACCATACAGTGTTGTCTGCATTGTTGAGAGCGACATTGGTGAAGATAGCGTTCTTCATAGTGGAAGCAAGAGCGTTGTAGTTGGACTTTGCATTTGTTCCGGGAGCAACGCCGAAGAAACCGTTTTCAGGGTTGATAGCGTAAAGTCTGCCGTCCTTGCCGGGTTTAAGCCATGCGATGTCATCGCCTACTGTAAATACCTTGTAGCCGTCCTTGAGGTAGCCCTCGGGAGGAATAAGCATAGCCAGGTTAGTTTTTCCGCAGGCTGAGGGGAATGCGGCGCAGACGTACTTTGTTTCGCCGTCAGGCTTCTGAACGCCGAGGATAAGCATATGTTCAGCCATCCAGCCCTCGTTCTTACCCTGGAAAGAAGCAATACGGAGAGCGAAGCACTTCTTGGAAAGGATAACGTTTCCGCCGTAAGCTGAGTTGATAGACCAGATAGTGTTGTCCTCAGGGAACTGAACGATATATCTGTTTTCGGGATCAACCTGAGCCTTTGAGTGGAGACCTCTTACAAAGTCGTTGGAATCACCGAGCTTATCGAAAGCAGCCTTGCCCATTCTTGTCATGATGTTCATGTTGAGAACAACGTAGATAGAATCTGTGATCTCAACGCCCACCTTGGAAATAGGAGAAGCAACGGGACCCATGGAATAGGGAATAATATACATTGTACGTCCTTGCATCACACCGTCGTACATAGGTGTAAGCTTAGCGTACATCTCCTTGGGGTCGCACCAGTTGTTTGTAGGACCTGCATCCTCCTTGTTTCTTGTGCATATAAAAGTTCTGTCCTCAACACGGGCTACATCATTTACGGCAGTTCTGTGGTAGAGACAGCCGGGGAGCTTTTCCTCGTTAAGATGATACATCTTGTTCGGATCTCCGTCCGGGAGAGAAGTAACCTCTGCTGTAAGAGCGTCGAGCTGCTCCTTGGAGCCGTCGATCCATACAACCTTTTCAGGCTTGCAGAGAGCAATCATTTCGTCAACCCATTTTAATACATTGGGGTTTGTTGTCAGTGACATGGCGTTATACCTCCTGTTAAAGCTTTTTAGACGCATTAATGCATCCGAGGGATCGAATTGAATTCAGAACAAGAGACTATTCTAAAAAAATCAATCGTATCTCAAATACTATTATAGCTTAATTTTGTCAATCTGTCAATAGATATTAAAATTAATTTGTCTATCTATGGCATTTCGTCAGCTTTTATAACAGGTTATATATTTTTTGATATACCCCTTTATACTGAAAGCACTTCTCCCGGAAATTGAAAGGGCCTTTTTATTTCGCCGATAACTGCGTCAAGATAAAGTCCGGATACAGCGTTCCAGGTGCTTTCGTCTACAATTCCGTTGGAGGGCAGCTTCATAAGTTTTTGAAAATCCGTGACTTCCTTTGTCGTTACCGGACCGAATCTGCCTGTTTCCGTTAGGACGGGAGCATATCCCAGCGATGTGTGGATATAATTGATATACTGCTGCAAAATCCGTATTTCCTCTCCGGACATTCCTTCTTTCAGTTCGGATGAAAAAGGATGGGCGGTGGGAAGTTCTTCCCGGTAAAGCGCCGCAAACGTGCGGTAAAGAGAGTTCCAGAAAGTTCTGTCTGTCTGTCCGGTAACCGGCATGGAAAACGTTTTTTGAAAACTTCTGACAGAATCGGAAGTTTTTTCGCCGAAAGTTCCCGAAAGTTCCGGAGCTGTTATCATGGGATAGAACATACTCACGCCATAAAGCCAAGTCTGCATCAGTCTTACATTGTCACCGGAGGTATTTTTCCGCAATTCTCCGGGATACTGCGCCGGAATATCTTCGGTCTGCTCAACGGCGGATGAAAGTATCTGCGCCCTTGAAATTGAATCGTGGAGTATGTCAAGTCTGGAAAAAAAGGCGCTGCTGCCGCTTTCGTCAAGTCCGAATATGTCTGCAAAGATTCCGGCGGCTTCTTCGTAAGAGCCGGTATCATGTATTTTGGGAATATCCGGGTAATTATAAGAGATCCTGTTAAGATACAGTCTCATAAGATCGGCTTCTGTTATACTCATTCATATCCTCCCTTTTGCTGTTAAATTGCACAATATATGCTTGCACAAATTGTCAGAAACGGAGAAATTGACGTTTCTGCTAATAATTTGCTTTTTTTGTATTGAAAAATGTGCAGAATGTGGTATAATATATATTGACACATTTCACTTTATGCTGTATGCAGTGAAAATATGCCGGAGCAGATTTTAATAACGGCGGGTTCGCAATGTTTTATTATGTAAAATGCTCTGATAGTTCAGGGGGTAATTCCGATGAAAAAGAATATAATAACAATAGAGCGCCAGTATGGCAGCGGAGGGAGCGTTATCGGAAAGCTTGCCGCCGAAAAATTGGGAATAAACTGCTATAACAGGCAGATACTTGAAATGACAGCGGCTAAGTGCGGTATTTCGCCGGAATATCTTGAATCGGCAGAGGAAAATGTTCCTACAAGCTTTTTGTATTCTCTGCTGCTTTCGGCAAATCCGGCGAGGTCTATGGAAGACAGCCTTCCGCTTTCAGATAAAGTTTTTCTTATGGAAAGTCGGATCATAACGGAAATTTCCGAAAAAGAAGACAGTTTTGTTCTTGTGGGACGCTGCGGAAGCTATGTCCTTGAAGATAAGGGCTGTTTCAGCGTTTATATCTATGCCAATCCGGAGGAACGTATAAAAAGAGCAATAGCCGATTATGGCATTGCTCCCAATAAGGCAGAATCCGTTATGAAAAAGGCGGATAAGCGGCGTGAGACTTTCTACAATGTCAATACGGGCAGGCTCTGGCAGGACAAGGACAGCTATTCTCTTTGCCTTAATAGCGCTGTTCTGGGCGACGATCTCTGTGCCGATCTCATAGTCATGGCATATAAGGAGTATAACGCTAAAAACACATAATTCTATCTCTCTATAAAAACAAAAAGTCTCTGTTCCTATGCAGAGGCTTTTTGTTTTTTGAATATTTTTATATGAATCAGAAATAATAATTATCAGTAATTATTAAGGAAGCGCTGAATAAATCACGCCTGACGGCTCAGTACGCATTTTGCTTGCATATTTTCCGTCATCTTGCACAGAAATTTCTTGACAGGCGACAGCCTGCCTGCAAAATTTCTATACAATCTGACGAAAAATCTAACTGC
Organism: Oscillospiraceae bacterium; assembly: GCA_021769725.1. GTDB lineage: Bacteria > Bacillota > Clostridia > Oscillospirales > Ruminococcaceae > Ruminococcus. The sequence continues at coordinate 11,619 of JAETSI010000032.1, forward strand.
GCAATCTGCGCACTGGATTTAATCAGTACTTCCTTAAGGAAAGGACTGCGTTTATGAGTATTATTTTTATCCGATCGCTTATACTTTATCTGCTTGTCATTTTTGCCGTCAGACTTATGGGAAAGCGTCAGCTCGGGGAACTCCAGCCGTCCGAACTGGTAATAACTATTCTTGTTTCGAATATAGCCACGCTGCCCATTGAAGATGCTGATATACCGGTGATATTGGGAGCTACTCCTATACTTTCCCTGGTATGCTTTGAAGTTATAATGTCATGGCTGAGTCTTAAATTTCCTAAACTCAGAAAGATTATATCAGGCAGTCCGAAGATAATAATACGTGAAGGAAAAGCAGATCCGCAGGTAATGAAGGAACTGCGCTTTTCTGTTGATGATCTTCTTACATCGCTGCGTGGAAAGGATGTATTTGATATCAGCGAAGTACAGTACGCTGTTGTTGAAACTACAGGAAATGTTTCGATAATGAAAAAGCAGGCTGATGATACTCCTGTCCGCAAGGATCTGGGAATAGAGCCTCATCCTGAAGATCCGCCGCAGCTTGTGGTTTCCGACGGAAAAATAATTGAAATATCACTGAAATATCTCGGCTATGATACGCAGTGGGTAAAAAGAATGCTTGACGAGGGCGGCTTAAAATTGTCGGACGTGCTGCTTATGACGGCTGACAGGACAGGTAAATGTTACATTGCCGGCAAGGACGGTAAAGCGCCCTATATCAGAGAGGGGGAACAGAAATGACAAGGGTCAGAATAAGTCTTGTGATTCTTGCAGTCATGCTGGGAACAAGCATTTTTTTTGGTATTCTTATTAACGGAAAATGCAGGAATTTTATTGGCAGAACGGAAAATATTTGGGAACTTTATGATTCCGGAGACCATGAGGGCGCTTATGAGGAAGCAAGGAAATTTGAAAAAAAATGGGAGGATTTCAGGAAATATTCCTCGGTGATAATAGATAATGAGAAACTTATGGAGATAGATCGCTTATCGGCAAGATTAATATATCTGGCAGAAGGAGAAAGCGAGGAACTGCACTCAGAACTTATGGAACTGCGCCGCATGGTTGAGGCACTGAAAAAAAGCGAAATACCAGTATTGGAAAGTATCTTTTAATCATGACTTTACAAATCGGGAAATAAATGCTATAATAGTAATTGTTAACAGTGACATTAAAGGGGGAACCGCCATGTTTGCAAATATTTCCAGTCTGGGGCTTTTTGGATTAAATGCTTTTCCTGTGGATGTGGAAGTGGATATAAGCCGTGGAGCACCTCAGTTCGATATCGTAGGACTGCCTGATGCCGTTGTCAGAGAAAGCAGGGAGAGAATAAAAGCAGCTCTCAGATCGTCAAATGTGAGTTTTCCAATTGCTTCTGTAATGGTAAATCTTGCTCCGGCAAATACAAAAAAGAGCGGCTCGGTTCACGATATAGCTATATTTATGGCAGTTATGAAGGCAATGCAGCTTTTAAACGTTTCAACAGAGGACAGCGCATTTATTGGTGAACTATCGCTTAACGGCAACGTTAGAGCGATAAACGGCGTTCTGCCTATGGTCATGCTTGCTCGTGAAAAAGGTATAAAGTCCGTGTTTGTTCCTTATGACAACGCTTCTGAAGCATCCGTGATAGATGGCATTGTGATATACGGCGTGAAAAATACGGAACAGCTTATCCGACATTTCAGGGGAGATGAATTTATAGAGCCTGCCGGGCATTTTGTTCCGGCGGAGACAAGTTATGATGAGGTGCTGGATTTTGCTGATGTCAAAGGACAGCACGCTGCCAAGAAGGCTCTTGAAATAGCGGCAGCAGGCGGTCACAATGCTTTGCTGATAGGTTCACCGGGAAGCGGAAAAAGTATGCTCGCCAAGAGAATGCCGTCTATTCTTCCACCGCTGACTTTCGAGGAGGCTCTTGAAACCACGAAGATACATTCTATTTCCGGACTTCTTTCGCCGGAATATCCGCTTATAACCAAAAGACCTTTTCGTTCGCCGCATCATACAGTTTCTTCTGCCGGTCTTGCAGGAGGCGGAAGTATTCCGCAGCCGGGAGAGGTATCGCTTGCTCACAACGGACTGTTGTTTCTGGATGAACTCCCGGAATTTGACCGCCGTTCTCTTGAAATACTTCGTCAGCCTCTTGAGGACAGACGTGTAACTATAGCACGTGCTTCCGGTACGGTGTCATATCCGTGCAGCTTTATGCTTATCGGAGCTATGAATCCATGTCCGTGCGGATATTTCGGGCATCCAAGGCGGAAATGCGTTTGCTCTCCGAAAAAGTCGGCAGCTTATCTTTCAAAAATATCAGGGCCGCTTCTTGATCGTTTCGATATGCATATAGAAGTCGCTCCCGTGGAGTTTGAAGATCTTTCATCAAAGCTCAAAACCGAATCTTCAGCCGAGATAAGAAAACGTGTTATAGCCGCAAGGGAAATACAGAATCAGCGGTTCAAGGGGACGGGGATCACCTGCAATGCACTTATCACTTCGGACAAGCTTCAGGAGTTCTGCCGTCTTGACGACGGAGCAGAAACAATGCTCAAAGCGGTTTTCGATAAGCTTGACCTGAGCGGACGTGCCTATGACAGAATATTGAAAGTGGCTCGCACTATGGCGGATATGGATAATTCAGAGGTCATCAGGAGACAGCATATAGCTGCTGCGGCGCAGTATAGAAGTCTTGACCGCAAATATTGGTCACAGCCATAAGATACATACAAGTTCGTAATGAAAAGGAGACAAAATGAAATCGGCTTTTAAATTAACTAAAAACAGGCATATTATCGACGCCGGACTTGTTTTTGCGGTTACCCTCTGCGCCGTTATCAGTGTTTTGCTGATCTATTCAATTTCGGAAACCGGCATCAGTGCAAATGAAGGAGTCGGCGACAGTTACTGGAAAACACAGCTTTTTTCTATGATAGCCGGACTTGGTCTTGCCGTGCTTATTTCCCTCATCGACTATAGAAAGCTGGTAAAGCTGTGGTTTATATTCGCACCGGCAGCGTTGATACTGGTCGCTCTTACATTTACTTCTCTCGGCTATCAGCGTGCCGGAGCTGACGATCAGGCGTGGCTACAGATCGGCCCGGTGAATTTTCAGCCTTCGGAGATACTGAAAATTGCCTTTATACTGACGTTTTCGTATCATCTTTCACGTGATGAAGAGAATATGAACAAGCCTGTGCATATGCTTATGCTGCTGATACACGGAGGTGTTCCTATTGCTGTAATCGGACTTCAGGGGGATTATGGAACGGCTATCGTTTTTGCGGCAATCTTTGTTTTTATGATCTGTTCGGCGAAGATTTCATGGAAATACATTGCGGCTGCTCCTGTCGTTATCGGCGGAGTTATAGCGGCTATGTGGTTCTTTGTTCTTGATGATTTCCATAAAAAGCGTATACTTATCCTCTTCCAGCCCGGCAGTGATTCTGATATTGAATATCAGCAGGATCTCGGACTTGCCGCTCTTAAATCCGGAAAAGTTTTCGGAAAAGGTCTTATGGGAAATGCAGAGGATTATATCTACGTTCCGGAAATTCACAATGACTTTATTTTCACTTATGTAGGACAGGTTTTTGGCTTTCTCGGAGCAATGGGACTCCTTATAATTCTGGCGTATATTTGTCTTAAGATCTTTGCGGACAGCCGTGTTGCCTGTGACAGACTCGGACTTTTTATATGCATGGGAGCCTTCGGACTTATGCTTTCACATTGTATACTCAATATTGGAATGGTGCTGAAAATGGCTCCGGTTATCGGAATTCCGCTGCCTTTCCTGAGCGCCGGAGGAACGGCTATGGTAAGTATGTACGCTATTATCGGTCTTGTATTGAGCACCTACAGTCACAGAGCTGTAATATATAATGTGTTTTATGATGCAAACGAAAAAGTGCATAAAAAGTAAGGGCGACATCGCACAAAGATTGTGTGGCAGATGCGTAGTCAGATTTTTCGTCAGATTGCATAAAAACGACTCAGGCATACTGGCATATGTCAAGGGGCTTTTGTGTGATATGACGGAAAATATGTAAACAGATGACGTGCAAAGCTGTCAGGCATGCTTTGTGCGGTGTTTCCTAAGTTCAACATTCCGTACATAATTTAATGGTACGGAATGTTTTTTTGTTGCAATTGCTTAAAAGATTCGTTATTTATTGACATTGGCAAATCGCTGTGATATAATAAATAATGTGTGTTTTTGTCAATGATAGGGGGATAAAATATGAACAAAGATAAAAGTAAAGAAAAGAAAAATATTAAATCAAATTCGGACAGAAAATCAAGATTCAACAAAAAGAATGAACTGACAATGATTCTGATAAGTCTGGCATTCAGTTTTACTTTGTTTTTCTTTGCACCGCTTGACGTATTCATAGGCAATCAGAAAGATTTTATAGTAGGATTCGGACGTGTTTTTCCGCCTATGCTGATAACAGCTGCACTTTCAGCCGCAGCTCTTTTCGTCCTCCAGAACCTGATGCTGCTGATACATGAAATTGCATATATTATATTTTCGAGGTTTGTTTTCGGACTTCTTCTGGCAGGATATGTGCAGATGCTTTTCCTTAACGGAAAAATGACTTCTTTCACCGGCGATGCACATCATTATACGGATAATAAGGTGACAACAACGCTGAATATGGCGCTTTTTGTGACTCTTACATTTCTGCCGGTATTTCTGAGTCTTATTGCAAGATGCAAGCCGAATAGCAAGGTGTTCAATTTTTCCGGCGGAAAACTTGTGCCATATATGTGTGCGCTGTTCTTTCTTATGCAGTTTGCAGGCACGGGTACATCCATTATTTCTGCCGATTTCGGAAAATATAAGAAGAATTATACTTCCTATCTCTCCTACGAATCGGCTATGTCCTTTTCAAAAGATGAAAACATTGTTGTTTTTCTTGTTGATAGAATGGACGGCGACTGGATGGATGAAGCGGTTGAACGCTATCCGGAATTAAAAGAGAAATTCGAGGGCTTTACCTATTACCGCAATAATATATCTCACAATACACAGACTTTTCCGTCTGTTCCGCAGATGCTTACTAATTATATGTATGAGGGTACGGAATGGGCAGATTATGTCAGCAAGGCATGGGATGGCGATACTGTACCAAAAAATCTCAAGGAAAACGGATACAATGTAAATCTTCTTATAGATAATCTTACCACGTACAGCAGTGTTGCACAGCTTAAAGAGCAGTGTGATAATATTCGTCAGTGCGGCGAGGATAATGTCGATTTCAACTATACCGGAAAGGGCGGTATAGTTCCATCATTGACGAGAATATCTCTTGCAAAGCTTTCTCCGTATGCACTTAAAAGTCTCTATACAGTGGGCATGGGCGCAAATCTTTCATCAGATTTTGTAAAATACAGAAATGATATGGAAGACCGGATGCCGATGGCAACAGATGTTGAATCTGATCTGAGATACAATGACTACATAAGAAATCATCCGTTCAATGCCGACAGTGAAAAGAAAGTGTTCACCTATACTCATCTCAACGGAGCGCATAACCGTTCCGATAGATTGGTCGCTCTTTTTGATGAGACTGGAAGAGAACCTATTGAGAGAGTGGGGACGCTCAGAGGAGATCTGGAGATTGTTTTCTACTATATGGAACAGATGAAAAAACTCGGAGTATATGATAATTCTACGATAATAATTCTTGGCGATCACGGCAGACCGCCTGTTGAGATCGAGCAGGAAAATGAAAAATACCTTAACAGTCCAATAATGACCTCCCTTCTGGTGAAGCATAAAAATGCGGACAGCGTTCCCATGCAGACCGACAGCGATGCTGAACTTACAAATGATTTCTTTCCTGCAAGCATACTTGATTATGCCGGTATTGATCACGATAAATTCGGTTATTCTTACAACGATGTAATAACTCAGGAACTTCATCCTGTCAGGTATCTTCAAACGTATGATTTCAAAGGTTACGGACGTCTTGAAGCTAAAACGCTCTATAAAATAACAGGTGACGCAAGGAACTTTGAAAACTGGAAAGCCGAAGAAAAATAAGAAAGGAAAGATAATATGTTTAATCAGACAGCAGCAATGTATATAGACCCTGCAACCACAAGCCTTATTATTCAGATAGCGGCAGGCGTGATTATTACTGTGGGTACGTTTCTGGGCATCTTCTGGAGCAAGATCAGAAGAGCTTTTAAAAAGAACAAGGACGAAGAGGTTGAATCTATTGACACATCCGAGATCAATGCGGTCCACGACGGCGAAAAGGACGTTATAACCGCTGACGATCTTCTTGCAGACGATGATGAAAAGTAATTTCCGGGGAACTTACATATGGCTGTATTAGGTACAATTCTTGGCTGGGTAATGAGTCTGATCTATAATCTGATCCATAACTACGGTCTGAGTATCATCGTGTTCACTCTTTTTACAAAGGTGCTGCTTTTCCCCGTAAGTCTTCTGACACAGAAAAATTCCATTAATATGGTAAGGCTTATGCCGGAAGAAAATGCCCTTAAAATCAAATACATTGACGACAAGGATAAACTGGCTGACGAGCGTTTGAAACTCTACAAGAAACACAAATATCATCCCATACTTGGTTCAGTGCCGCTGCTTATCCAAATCCCGCTTGTACTTGGACTTGTTTACGTTATCTATCGTCCGCTTTCATATGTGCTTCAAATCGACAGCAGCGTTATCGAGGGCATGAGGGACTGGTTCGTTCATGCTCCGGAAAGTTTCAATAATGAGGACAGCAGTTATCAGGTGGAGATAATCAGAAAGATAAAATCCGGAATTCTTCCAGAGGGCAATGATCTTTCCGGAGTATTTTCTGACATAAAAGCTCTTGATATGCATTTTATGGGCATAGATCTCAGTAAAACTCCCTCATTCAAAAGGGATTATATACTTCTGCTGGTACCGCTGCTTTCAGGACTCAGCGCATGGCTTCTGTGCACCGTACAGAATAAAATCAATATTTTGCAGATGGCTCAGGGCAATGCCAATAAAATCCTTACCACACTGTTTATGGTAGCATTTTCCGCATATTTTGCATTTCTTGTTCCGGCTGGTGTAGGTCTGTACTGGATATTCGGCAATATTTTTGCCATTCCGTCTATGTATCTTACAAATCTGTGTATGCCTCCGAAAAAGTATATCGACTACGATTATCTCAATAAGATGAAAGAACAGCGCATTGAGAAAGAGCGTCTGCACAAGCTTCACGGTGCAAGAGAAAAGGCAGACTATAAGAAGTTTTTTGAAAACCAAAAGATGCAGCTTGTGTTCTATTCAGAACAGAGCGGATTTTTTAAGTATTATACCGGAATGATCGACTATATCTGCAAAAATTCGGATATTGATATCCATTATGTAACAAGCGACCCGGACGATGCAGTTTTCAACGATCCGAGGGAACAGATAAAACCATATTATATCGCTTCGGACAAGTACCTTATCCCGCTGTTCATGCGTCTTGACTGTCGGATATGCGTTATGACAACGCCTGATCTGGAAAAATATCATCTCAAGCGTTCGAGAGTAAATAAGAAGATTGAATATATATATGCTTTCCACGGTATGGGAAGCACGGCTCTTACTCTGCGAAAAGGTGCTCTTGACTGGTACGATACGGTCTTTGCCGTGGGCGCCGACTGCGTCAGTGAGATACGAGATGCTGAGGAGCTTTACAAAACCCCGAAAAAACGTCTTGTTGAGACAGGATATCCCCTTATTGACGAAATGATAGAAAGGTACGAAGAAACCAATCATACCGAGAACGAGATTCCCAAAATTCTTATTGCTCCGTCATGGCAGCCTGATAATATTATTGATTCGTGCATAGATGAGATACTTGATTCGCTGGCTGGGACTGATTATGAGATCATTGTTCGTCCTCATCCACAGCAGGTACGTCATGAGCCGGAGAAGTTCGAAGTTATGAAGGAAAAGTACGAGAAATTTGCAAATATCGAAATACAGACTGATTTTTCGTCAAATAATCCGGTTATGGAGTCGGATATTCTTATTACTGATTGGTCGGATATTTCCTGGGAATTTGCCTTTGTCACTAAACGTCCCGTGCTCTTTATCAATACACCCATGAAAGTGATGAACCAGGAATGGGAAAAGATAAAGACAAAGCCGATAAACATAACGCTGAGAAATGTTATCGGTGTTTCGCTTGAGCCTGACGCACTTGGCAATATCGGCGAAACAGTTGGCAAAATGCTTTCTGAAAAGGAACAATACCGTGATGTTATCACAAAAACTTTCCATGAGCACGTGTTCAACGTGGGAAAGAGCCGTCAGCTCTGCGGAAAATATATCGTGAAAAGTCTTACATAATATTAAAGGGTGTCCGTTAAGACACCCTTTTGTTGTATTATATTAAAATTGTGTTTATTATTCGCTTTTTTCCTTTACGGGAACATATATCATTTTAGCTCTGATAAGAGCAAAACCTACAGCGCCTGCCACAATCGTTGCTGCAATCATTTCGCAAACTGCATTAAGGCCGATAGATGTCAGAATATAGATGATAGCTGATTTTACGTTGCCGTCTTCGTCAGTCATGTACTTTTCTGTGAATCCGGCGTTATTGCCGAACAGCAGAACCAATGCGCTCATGAAAAAAATAGTGTTCAGCAAAGCTGTGCAGAATCCTGTTATAAAGCAGGATATTTTTGCATTTGATATTTTAGAAACAATTCTGAAAATACATCCTGCAAGGAATCCGTCGAGAACTCTTGGCACGAAACGCTGAATGAACGTGCAGAACGGACTTATTTCAAATGTAAATATGCCCATAGTGCTTGGAATACCAATGCCGATACACTGTAAAAAACTGAAAAGTCCGAAAACAGCTCCCATGGCAGCACCGCCTATAGGGCCGAGGGCAATTGCAGCTATTGCAACAGGTATCACATTAAGAGTGATAACGAGCGGACCAATGGGAATAGAGCCTATCGGCGTGCACGAAAATACTCCGATGATCGCCGTCAGCAGACCCATCAGTACCAGTGATCTGGTAGAGATCTTTGCTTTTTCTTTCATATTAAATTTTCCTCCTTGTTACTATTCCTCGTTGAGGATATAATACAACGTTAATATAATATCACATTTTTTTTCGGATGTAAAGTCTTTTTTGAAACTTTTCGTAAATTTTCGTGCGGATCGAACACAAAATATAAAAAATGTTAATAGCATATATTATATCTCGTGTTTATGTGAAATCAATGTGCAAAGTTAACAAAAACGTGCCTTTTTTTTCTCTGTCGGAATGTATTAAAGGTCTTGAAATTATTATCATGTTGTGATATAATGTTATTATAACATTTGTTAGGCTCTTTTTGCGTACACGCAGAATGAATCTCAGATTTAAAAAAAATAAATGAAAGGATGGAAAACCAATGAAAAAATCATGGGGAAAGCGGCTTTTAAGCGGCATTACCTCTGCGGCGTTGGCTGTTTCTTATATAGTTCCGTCGGGACTTCAGTTCGGCGCCGGGTTGATCGCTGATGCAGGTGAATCGTTGGGTGGCGGCTCTGCTGTTGATGATGTTACGCTGCTTGTGGGAAAACAGCCTGTAAATCCGGATGGTGTGCCGTATGATAAGACGTTTTCAAGTGTTGACGAAGCAATAAGCCAGTACGATAAGGATTATGCACTTGGTATCGCATCGCAGTTCTGTTTGTTCCTGCAAGGTGATTTTACTCCGACAAACAGCGACTCAGAAGGTCGTGTCGCCATAGGCGGTAAACTTGACTTTGCTGTGGCTAATAAAGATTGGAGATATGCCATAGGACGAGGAGATTTCCAGAATAAAACAACCTTGCCGAATGCTATCAATAATGGCAATTCTGGTTATGCTTACCTTATCTGGGACGGTGCTGACGGCAACGATAAATTATACGGTGTAAATGTTACTCCGTCATGCTGGATCGAGGGTACGGATGTCGTAGATAATGACTGGAAAATGGTCGTTCAGAATGACGCCGGCGCCGAGTATATTAAAAGTGATGCTGGTTCAGACATCGGTGAAAATCCGGAAGATAAAAGATATTCTACAAATTTAGACCGTGTATATCAGGCTAAGCTTTTTGATTTCAGTGAGCAATTCCAGAAATTGAAGGATAGGTCGAATACTCTTGGCAAATTAGCAGAGAGCAGCGGTGTAAGTGTGTCATGGAGCGAGAATACGCTTCTCTGTAAATATGACGGAACAGATTCTGTAGTATATTTCAACGTTGATAAGTGGAATCCGAGCGGTAACGAAATTATTTTTGATGTTCCGGACGGAACCTATGTTGTTGTAAACTGCAATGACACCAATATCACTATAGGCGCTGATAACAATGACAACCAGATTAAGACGACCTATGCAAACAAGAGAATTGATAAGCTTGGTGCAGACGGCAAGAATAACAACCCTGATTCGGATAAGATACTTTATAATTTCCCGAAAGCTTCAGAAGTTAACTACAGTGCTTGCTTTAATGGAACGATTTTTGCACCGTCAGCAGCCTTCAAGAGCACTACGGCTGCCAACGGAGGCAATCCGCATCTTTCGGGTGCGCTGATCGCAGCAACTGCCGATGGTCCTGCTGAATTTGGTTACAGACCGTTCAGAGCTCCTATTTCATTGCTTGGTATGGAGTCGGCTTATACAATTGACATGAGCAAGTATATCGCTGACACTGAAGAACCTCTTGCAGGTGCAGAGTTTGGTCTTTATCCTGTTGGTTCTGACAGCGCAGAAGTTACAGGTATCACTGGCGCAGACGGTAAACTTACACTTGATATCAAGCCCGGTAAATATATCCTTAAAGAGATAAAGGCTCCGGAGGGATATGAGCTTGATGAAACACAAAAGTATTATATCGAAGTTGCTGAAAGTACAAAAAAAGACTACACAGTTTATACAGGTGAGTATGATATCGACCCTGTTATTTACAAAATAGGTGATAATATTACTCAGGAAGAAATTGACGCAAATCCGGCAAAATATATTCCTGCTGAAGAGCAGAAGTATATGTATGAGTATACTTTAAAGTACAGCGACGACGGCAAAGATCTGAAACAGATGGCTTGGAACGGAGTAAGTGCTCCGGAAGTAACTCTTGAAAAGCTCATCTTAAAGTATCCGGCAACAAAAATGGATGTCTATACTCTGGGTCAGAACGGCTTTGAGCTTACTGACGATAACAGAGTTCAGTATACTCCGGCTGAAGAAGCTAAAATACAGTATTCATACACCATTGATTACGATGAGAACGGAAAATCAGTTCAGATTATGGCTTGGAACGGGGAAAATTCTCCGAACGTAAACATAGACGAAATAATATTTGAATATGCTGACGGCAGCGCTTCATCGCCTGCTTATAACGTTCCTTTTGACAAGGGAAACGGCAACTGGTGGTATCAGATCAATCTTGATTCAATGGGCATTAGTAAGGATAATGTAAAAAATATTACATTGAAGATAAGCGGAGACGTTCAGGGAAGTGAAGATAAGCTTAAGCTTCGCATAAAAGAAAATTCCGGCAGCGATAATATTACATGGCAGAAAGACTTTACTGTAGGAGATTTTGAGCAATCAGAAGTTCCTCCGCAGAAATATTACAAACTCTGGGACGATGCGTCTTCTTCCGCTAATGGCAAGGTTCAGGCAACAGTGCCCGGTACTGATGTGATTGTTGAAGCATCTGCTCAGTCTGCAAAAGAAGACAAGGTGCTTGAAAACGTTACATGGAAGAGCGGCGATAACTGGCATGAATTTAATCTTGATAGTCTTAATGACGATGACAGAAAGGACGTTTCAGAGTTAGTATTTGTCATGACAGGCAATGTTGAAGCAAATGCTGATAAACTCGTTGTTTTGGTAAAGTCTGACTATGACGATAATGCTTATAATGTTAAAGAAACATTTGATTTGTCAAAGGCAGTAAAGGAAGAAATTCCTTTTACAAAGTATTACAAGGTTTATGAGGAATCTTCGCAGAATCCGGGATGGCCTGGAGGCGGATATCAGAATCCTTATTATGAACTGGAAGACGGACAGAAAGTAGAAGCTGTTAGGTCGCCTATTACTATCAAGCCTCATGATATTTCTGATAATGTAACAATTACAATTTACGGCGATGTTGAATTCAATGAAGTAACTGAGACGGCTACATATTCAACTCTCGATCCTACGAAGGTTTTATATGATGTAGATGGTGATACAGTTAAGCTCACTGTCACAGGAACTCCGAGTATGTGGGGGACAACATATAATGTGACAAATGTTGAGGTAGTATCCGGTGATGGCACTTATGCGGCTGAGGACTTTAAGGTTTATAGTAAACCTACATCCTATACACCAGGTCAGCCGTATCCGCAAATGAATAACGATGTGTTTGTTACTTATAAAGGAAATCTCCTGGATACGAAGGTTGATCTGACACAAGGTGTTACTACGAAATTAAAATTTGGCAATAAACCTGCAACAACCACAAGTACAACAACAAGCACAACAACGACAACTACAAGTACGACAACAAGCACAACAACTACAACAACAACGACCACAACTACGACAACAACTATCCCGAAATACAAAGTTGAGATCAATAAGGTAGACGCAGCAGGCGGAAACGGTAAGGAAGTAGAGGGAGCAACACTTAGTCTTACCGGAAAGAAATCAGACGG
>JAETSI010000033.1 GCA_021769725.1 Oscillospiraceae bacterium
AGCAACCTCTTTGACAGAGTATCTAGGATTTTGGATTAAGAAGAGCCAGTGGTTTTGACTGCTTACAGTTTACACCATTGGCCTTTCTTAATCAAGTCCACACCTGAACAGTAACCTTTATTTCTTCTTTCTGAATACATATCCCGAATTATTCACTGAATAGTATTGAACTGATAACTGTACCACGAATCTGAAAATTGATCCATGTAGCCATAACACCACTCAATTAACTCGTTAAAAGGGTAAATATCGCTGTCATAGAAATAAGGATTTATTGTCGTAAAACCAATGAAATATATCAAAAGAAATAATGGTTATCAAAAACTTAATTTGATTATTGACAATCAAATATGTCGGTGATATAGTGAAAATATAGAAATTGATTGCGGATAATCAAAGGAGGAGCGACATTGAAGACTTCTGTTAAAGAGTTAAAAGAAAAAGAAAGCTCAAAAGTTGAAGAGATTAGTAGGAATGTGTCAAACAGGATAAGAGAATTTGGAAATACTTCCATGTATGGCGGGTTTTGCTTAGCATATGTGGCGTATGTATCTTTAAAAAATAAGATAAAAGATAGAAACCTGTTAAAAGAATATGTGGAACTGACTTTTTCACCAGAGAGAGTCAGTTTCATAAAAGAAAGTATTGAGAATTTATGGAATGTTGCAATAGAACTATCCGAAGAATATTCAGAAGATGCACTGTTAGCAACCGTTTTATGGTGGCAGTTGCAGGGAAATCGCTTTATGGGAGAATATGAAACCCCACAGAGTATTGTAAAACTGGTAAATGAGATTCTTCAGATTTCAAATGATAAAGTGGCAGATTTTTGTAGTGGAATTGGTTCGTTCCTTGTGGCTGCCATAGAAAAGAGTCCAGAATCACAATTTTATGGTATAGAGATTATGAGCAATATGAAAGAAGTGTCAGCAATCCGTACAGAGTTGATATGTGATCAGGTTAAAATTGAGCAAAAATCAGTTTTAAACATAAATGACAATTTGATGTTTGATAAAATATTCTGTGATTATCCGTGGGGAACAAAAGCAAAAGAAAGCATGGGGAGTAACGAAGCATTACAAGCAATATATGATGTGATACCAGAAGTACAGAAGGCAGCAGCTGGAGACTGGATATTTATTATAAATGTGATGAATCATCTTAATAGGAATGGTAAGGCTGTTGTTTCGGTAAGTAATGGAGTTACCTGGAATGGTGGAAATAATACAATAATTCGTGAGAAATTTATAAAACAAGGATTCGTGGAAGCAGTAATTGCTCTCCCGCAGAATTTATATTTGAATACAGGAATTGCCTGTTCATTACTGGTGTTGAGCAGAAATAATAAAAATATAAGAATGATAGATGCAACAAAAATGGTATCGGTCGGACGGAGACAGAATGTTCTTAGTGATGAAAATATTTCTGAGATTGTTGAATTGTTGAATACCGATGACAAAAATTCAGGACTGGTTTCTATTGAAGAGGTGGCGGAAAATGAATATATTCTTAATCCTTCAAGATATCTTCAGCAAGAAACAGTTGTAAAAAATGGTGTGCTTTTTGAAACTGTAATAAAGAATATAACAAGAGGAGCACAAATTAAAGCATCTGTTTTAGATGAAATTGTATCAGATGAACCGACGAACATGCAGTACTTGATGTTGGCAAATCTACAGGATGGAATTATTAGTGGTGAACTTCCATATTTGAAGGAAATAGACTCTAAATATGAAAAATATTGCATAAAAAATGGAAGCCTAGTAATTTCAAAAAATGTATCGCCGGTGAAAATGGCGATTGCGTCCGTAAAAGAAGGTAACAAGATTTTGGCTAATGGAAATCTCTATGTTATTGAATTAGATGAAGATAAGATAAATCCTTATTTTTTAAAAGCGTATCTGGAAAGCGAAAATGGAAAAGCAGCTTTATCCAGAGTTGCGGTAGGTGCTACATTGTTAAATCTACCGGTTGAAGGATTAAAAAAGGTGATAATTCCGTTGCCGGATTTAGAAAGTCAGAAAAAAATTGCAGATCAATATTATGCGAAGCTAAGTGAGATTAAAGAATTAAAATACAAACTGGAAAAGGCAACAGAAGAACTGGAACATATTTATACGGAGGAAAAATAAATGGACGAGAATAATAAATTTGATGTAGTTGGAACTAATATAGCAGAAAAAGCAACGATGATCTGGAATGTAGCAGATATGCTTAGAGGACCATTCAAACCGCATGAATATGGACTGGTAATCTTGCCGATGACAGTAGTAAAAAGATTTCATGACTGTTTATTGCCGACGCATAATGCAGTACTGGAACAGTATGAAAAAGTGAAAAACTTTGCAGTTATTGATGGATTCTTAACGAAAGCTTCCGGATATCAATTTTATAATATCAGCAAATATACATTTGAGTCACTGCTTGCTGATCCGGAAAATGTTGAAGCAAATTTCAGAGATTATTTAAATGGATTTTCTGCAAATGTCCAGGATGTGCTGTCAAAGTTTGATTTTGATAATATTATCCGCAGAATGGTAGAGAGCAATACCTTATATTTGGTTATTAAAGAATTCAATTCACAGAAAGGTTATCTGGGATCGGATAAAATCAGTGCAGTAGATTGTGGTTATATTTTTGAGGATCTGGTAAAGCGGTTTTCAGAATCTTTCGGTGAAGAGGCAGGAGCACATTTTACCAGCAGAGATATCATTTATTTAATGACGGATTTGCTTTTATCTGATGCGGATCTGAGTAAGGGTGGAAACGTAACTGTGTATGATATGGCAATGGGAACCTCTCAGATGCTTAGCTGTATGGAAGAAAGAATCCAGGAATTAAATACGGAGATTGGAGTTACCTGTTTTGGTCAGGAGTTCAATCCGTCCACTTTTGCGATTGCGAAAGCAGATATGATGATTCGGGGCGGTGATCCGAATAATATGAGGTTTGGTGATACTTTGTCAGACGATCAATTTAGCGGCTATCAGTTCCAGTATATTATTTCCAATCCGCCTTTTGGAATCGACTGGAAAAGAGAAAAGACAGCAGTTGAAGCGGAAGCAAAGAAAGGTGACCTGGGAAGATTTGCACCGGGACTTCCGAAAATATCAGATGGTCAGCAGTTGTTTGTATTAAATGGCCTTTCAAAACTTGCACAAAATGGGAAAATGGCAATTATTCAGAATGGCTCACCACTGTTTTCCGGAGATGCAGGCAGTGGACCGTCAGAAATCAGAAGATATATTCTTGAAAATGACTGGCTGGATGCAATTGTGCAATTAGGAACCGATATGTTTATGAATACAGGCATCAGTACCTACATCTGGATTTGTTCCAAGGATAAACCAGTACACAGATCTGGAAAAGTGCAGTTGATAGATGCATCACATTGTTACGAAGCAAGAAGAAAAAGTATTGGGACAAAAAGAAATGATATTACGGATCAGTGTCGTGATTTGATTGTAAAGGCATATGGTACATTTGAAAATGGTGCTGTATATGGAGACAAGAATGGTATTTATTGCCAGAGCAAAATATTCGATACAGAGGAATTTGGATATCAGAAGATTGTCGTAGAGCAGCCACAAAGAGACGAAAATGGAGAAATTGTATTAAAGAAGGGTAAACCTGTGGCAGATACATCTTTGCGTGATACAGAAAATGTGCCACTGACAGAAGATATCAAAGAGTATTTCAAAAGAGAAGTATTACCATATGCACCGGAAGCATGGATTGATGAGAAGAAAACGAAAAAAGGATATGAGATTCCAATGACAAGATATTTCTATGAATATCAGGCACCGGAACCAGTGGAAGAAATTGCAGTGCGTCTGCATGAACTGGAACTGGAAATTCAGAGCAGTTTGGATGCTTTGTTTGGGGGTGAATGATATGTGTAGAGAGATGAAAGATTCTGGAATAGCATGGCTAGGCCAAGTTCCGAAAAAGTGGACTATAACACGGATGAAATCATGCATTTTACGAAGAGATAGTGGTGCATGGGGGAACGAGCCTCAAAATAATGAAAATGATATAATTTGTCTTCGTATAGCAGATTTTGATTATAAAAAATATCGTTTTAAAGAAGCAAGCATAGATAAATTAACTGTAAGAAATTATAGTAATGAAGTTATTGAAAAACTAATTTTAAGTAATGGAGATATCCTTATAGAAAAATCTGGTGGAGGTGAGAAAACACCGGTTGGTAGAACAGTTATTTTTGATAAATCCTATAAAGCTTTGTATGCAAATTTTTGTGATAGAATTCGTTGTAGAGATATTGTTCTGCCTGATTATATGCAGTATGTATTGGTTGCATTTTATCAAAATAAATATGTTTGGAACTATATAAAACAGACTACTGGAATACAAAATCTTGATTTGACAACAATGTTTTCTGTAGAAAAAGTTGCTCTCCCTTCTCTTGAAGAACAAAATCGTATTGTAACTTTCCTCAGTAAAAAATGTGCTAATATTGACACAGTAACAGAGCAAACAGAGGATAGTATTAGAAATTATAAAAAAATGAAACAAGCACTAATTGTTCGGAGTGTTACAAATGGATTACAAAACAAACGAACAATAAAAGACAGTGGCGTAGAATGGATAGGGGAAATACCAGAAGAGTGGCATGTTTACAGAATTGCAAATTTATATCAAGAACGTTCCGAAAGCGGATTAGAAGACTTGCCAATATTAACAGTTTCCATCAATACCGGTGTTTCAGATCGCGAAATTGCAGATGAAGAAAAAGATCGAGTATTTGTACGAAGCGAAGATCGTACAAAATATAAAAGGGTATATCCAGGCGATCTGGTTTACAATATGATGCGTGCATGGCAGGGGGCATTTGGTGCTGTTCGAGTGGAAGGAATGGTCAGTCCGGCATATGTTGTTGCAAAACCCAAAGATGGTATTGAAATAGACAGCAGATATATGGAGGCATTACTGCGTACATCAGAAGCAACAGAAGAAATGCACCGATACTCAAGAGGTATTGTAGATTTTCGCTTGAGATTATATTGGCCAGAATTTAAAAATATTAGAATTTGCTTGCCACCGATAGAAGAACAAAGAGAGATAGCCGATTATATTGACAAAAAAAATGAAGAAATAGATCGACTAATAAAAAAGAAAGAGCAGTTCATAAGTGAACTGGAAAATTACAGAAAATCCCTGATTTACGAATATGTCACCGGAAAAAAGGAGGTGCCAGAATCTTGAGCATAGATGTTACTACAGAGAAACGTTTTGAATCAGATATTGAAGAATTCTTTTTATCGCCAGCAGGTGGATATACACACAACCATGATACATACGATCCGCAGTTAGGTGTATATAAAGATACTTTGCTACGTTTTGTGCAGAGAACACAGCCGAAGGAATGGAAACGCTTTTTATTACAAAATAAAGTAGATCCGGAGCGGAAATTCTGTCTTGCGTTTAATAATGCTTGTGATATAGATGGTCTCATTTCCGTGTTACGTCATGGTTTCAAGCACAGAGGAATTCCATTTAAAGTCTGCTATTTTAAGCCGGAATCAGGTCTGAATCAGACGGCGATGTCTTTATACGAGAAGAATGAGATTACCTGTAATAGACAATGGTTTTATTCCAACGATACACACAATTCTGTAGATATGGTTCTGGCTGTGAATGGAATTCCGGTATTTGCACTGGAATTAAAGAATCAGTATACCGGACAGAACGTCGATCATGCAAAACGACAGTGGATGTATGATCGTGATCCACGAGAAATTTGTTTTCAGTTCAATAAAAGAATTTTAGGGTATTTCTGCATCGATCAGTTGGAAGTCTGGATGACAACAAAGCTAGAGGGAAAAAATACATATTTTCTACCATTCAATCAAGGTTCCAATGGTGCCGGAAAGGATGGCGGAAAAGGAAATCCGGCAAACCCGAATGGCTATCCGACGGCGTACTTCTGGGAGTATGTATTTCAGAAAGACAGTATGATGGATATCATCCAGAAGTTTATTCATCTGCAAATCAAAGAAGAAAAGAAACGGTTACCGGATGGCACAGAGCAGGTTACGAAAAAGAAAACACTGATATTTCCAAGATATCATCAGTTGGATGTGGTGCGTAAGTTAATTGCAGATGTACGGGAAGAAGGACCGGGGCACAATTATCTGATCCAACACAGTGCCGGATCTGGAAAATCAAATTCGATTGCCTGGACAGCATATAGATTGGCATCCATGCATGATTCCAATGATATGTCTGTTTTCAGCAGTGTTATTGTAGTGACAGATCGAACCGTGCTGGATGCTCAGCTACAGGAAACAATTTCGGGATTTGATCATACAATAGGTGCAGTAGAGACGATTGATGATAAAAAGAATTCAAAAGATTTGAGAGATGCGATTAATAATGGTGCAAGAATTATTGTAACTACCCTGCAGAAATTTCCGGTGATTTATCAGGAAGTGGATAAGGTTTTCGGAAGAAACTTTGCAGTCATTGTTGACGAAGCGCATTCTTCACAGACTGGAAGTTCAGCAATGAAACTGAAGGCTGCGTTAGCAGATACAGAGGCAGCATTACGGGAATACGCAGAAATAGAGGGGAAAGCAGAAGATGAAATTGACAGGAAGGATAAACTTGTTCAGGAAATGCTGACACATGGAAAGCATCCGAACTTATCATTTTTTGCATTTACAGCGACTCCGAAACCCGCGACATTAGAGATGTTTGGCAGCCAATGGATCGATGGAAGTTTTCATCCATTTCATATTTACAGTATGAGACAGGCGATTGAAGAAGGATTTATTCTGGATGTACTGCAAAATTATATGACATACAGTACCTGTTTTAAAATAGCAAAAGATACTCCGGAAAATCCGGAGCTTCCGGAGAGCAGGGCAACAAAGATTATCAAAAAGTATGAGAAATTGCATCCATATAATATCAGCCAGAAATCACAAATTATTGTAGAAACTTTTCGGGAAACGACTAGAAATAAAATTGGTGGAAAAGGGAAAATGATGGTAGTCACAGACTCCAGACTGGCGGCAGTTCGATATTTCCATGAAATTAAACGATATATTCAAGAACGACATTATGCAGATATGGATATTTTAGCTGCATTTTCCGGCAGTGTGCGGGATGGAGATGAAGAATATACGGAGTCCGGATTAAATGTAAGAAAAGATGGAAGTCATATATCAGAAGGTCAGACCAAGGAAGAGTTTCATGATAACTTTAATGTCCTGGTTGTTGCAGAAAAATATCAGACAGGATTCGATGAGCCTTTGTTACATACTATGATTGTGGACAAAAAACTGAAAAATGTAAAGGCTGTGCAGACATTATCGCGTTTGAACCGTACCTGCCCTGGAAAAGTAGATACGTTTGTGTTGGATTTCGCAAATAAGAAAGAGGATATTCTGGAAGCATTCCAACCATTTTATCAGGAGACAAGTCTTGAGCAGGAAGTAAATGTGGATTTGATTTACCAGACAGAAAAAGAGCTTTTGGATTATGCGATTTATAATGAGAATGATATTAATGCTTTTATAGACGTATGGAATCATCCGGGAAGACAAGATGCAACTGCTATGGGAAAAATGACGAGTGTGTTGAAACCGATAGCAGACAGATACAATTTGAAGAATCCGGAAGAACGATATCAATTCAGAAGACGGGTAAGAAAGTTGATCCGATGGTACAGCTATATTACACAGGTAGTTCGCATGTTTGATGAAGATATGCACAAGGAATATCTGTTCCTGAGTTATCTGATTGGATTACTTCCAGAAGAAAAAGAAGAACCAGTTGATCTGGATGGAAAATTGAAACTGGAATATTATAAGCTGCAGAAAACATTTGAAGGTGCAATAACACTGGAGAAAATGGATGGTCAGTATGTGCCATCCAAGAAACAGGGAGTACAGGGAAACAGACAGAAAAGTACATTGGATGAAATATTGGACAAGATCAATGAAAAGTATAAAGGACAATTTTCAGAAGGTGATCGGGTAATGCTGGGTGCTTTACATGATAAATTGATTGCAGATGATAAACTGGCAAGCTCGGCCCGTACCTCTGATCCAAGGATATTCACGGAAAGTATTTTTCCATCAGCATTTGGAAATGCAGCAATGGAAAGCTATATGGAGGCCCAGGACAGTTATGGATCATTGTTTGAGGACAAAAGCAAGTATGATGCCGTAATGAGTGCGTTAGCAGGGGTGATTTATAGGGAAATGCGTTCAAAAAAGATCGTGGATTACCGGAAAATTGAACGAGATGAGCAGGTTCAAATGGTGGCGGAAGAACCAGTTAAAGATGGAAAATAAAAAAGAAACTATGATGGTATGAAAAGTATGATAAGGCAAAGGAGGGGTTTTATGTGGCTAGATAATGCGTCAGATATTGATATTTTATTTTATGAGCCGTATGTAAGAATAATTGCCGATATTGCAAAAAATCAACAATATAATCCATTGACAATTGGTGTGTTTGGATTATGGGGAGCAGGAAAATCAACCTTATTGAAGTTAATAGGTGAAAAACTTAAGAGTCAGGATGGAATTATTTGCGTAACTATTAATGCATGGATGTTTGAATCATACGATGATGCTAAAACCGCAATTATGGAGGCTTTATTACAGGAACTTAAAGAGGAAGTTCCTGTAGAAGAAACTAAAAAGAAATTGGGCAAATTAATAAAAAGAGTTGACTGGTTTAAGTTAGGAACAAAAGCAATATCCACGCTTGCACCTGTAGTTGCAAGCGTGACCACAGGGAATCCATTGCCTATGTTATTAAATGTGACGGGAAGTGCTGAAGAAATTGGAAATACAGTCAAAAATGCAGCAAATTCCATACAATCATTAAAAGATGAATATTGGAAAGAGGAAGATGTATCAAATGATGAAAGCACGATAAACAATATCAGGAAATTTAGAGAGGAATTTTCTGAGGCATTGAAAAGTGACGATATTAAAAATGTAGTTGTAATGATAGATGATTTAGATAGATGCCGTCCAGAACGGATAATTGAAATATTGGAAGTAATTAAACTATTCTTGTCCGTTGACAGGACAACATTTATCATTGCTGCAGATGAAAATGTTATAAAGTACTCCATCCGTGAAAAGTATCCACCAATGAATGGATTTGATGTAGAATTGGACAAAGAATACATTGAAAAAATTATTCAATTGCCAATATATATCCCGGAGTTATCTGCAAAGGATATACAAAATTATCTATTATTATTGGTTGCACAAAGCTATTTGAAACAAGAGAGTTTTAAGCATCTAATAGCTAAGATATTTGAAGAAAAAAGAACAATTTCTGGGGATG
The DNA here is from genome assembly GCA_021769725.1 of Oscillospiraceae bacterium. Classification (GTDB taxonomy): domain Bacteria; phylum Bacillota; class Clostridia; order Oscillospirales; family Ruminococcaceae; genus Ruminococcus. The sequence goes on from JAETSI010000033.1 coordinate 9,337, forward strand.
TAATTACGCTAGAAGAAATTAATAAGTCGATTGGTGAGTTAGGATTGAATTGGCAGGATGGAGGACAAACAGCTTTTAATGAGACGGCGAAAATTATTGATGAAATAAGAGAAATTGTTGCATCTACATTGAAAGGCAATCCACGCCAGGCAAAACGCTTTTTGAACACATTTATTACCAAACGCCAGTTGGCAAAAATTTATTATGGTGATGAAATTGATATTTCCATTTTAGCCAAATTATTAGTGTTGCAAAAGTTGGATAATGACTTGTTTATACAATTGAATGAATGGAATAAAGAATTTGATACTGAAAATAAAGAATTTAAGGAAATTCGAACAAAAGTGATGGAGGGAAATGTTGATGCTCAGAATCCGTGGAACACATCACAAATAAAAAAGTGGCTAGAATGCAAACCTGTTGAATTAGAAAAATATCGCTTGGAAAAATATTTTTATTTGACAAGAGAAAATTTGAAAAGATCTAGTATTGACGAGTCTGGATTCAGTAAAAATACGAAAGAAATTTTGGAAAGAATTGGACGAGCTAAATCTGGTCAAATGGTGGCTATTATAAAAGATATGGAAAAGTTGAGAGCAGAAGAAATTGCGGATACATTTAAGGTTGTTGTATCAAAAATCGAAAAAGGTGAAATGAAATTTTTTGTTGTAAGAGATTTGTTTTTGAATTTTGATGCATATAAAGGAAAAATAGTGGATGCAATTGGAAAATCAACAGTTCCAATTAAAGCAGGTGATATGGCTGCATTAAGAACAATGTATAATAGTGATACGGGAAATATGAATACTGTATTAGAAACCATGGTAAAAAGAGGAACGTTAACAGACGAGCAGATTACAGAAATAAAAGAACAGAGGAAAAGCTAATATGGGTACATCAAAAGGATATATAGCACCAACAACATCGCATTGGTCAACCTCAAAAAGAGCAGTGACGGCCTTTATAAATAATAGAGACTTTGATTCTAAAGCGAAAGCTGCTAGTAAATATGCTACAGCAATGAAAACAGATATGTCGACAGGTGGTAGTTTTCAATCGGCAGCTGCAAGAACTTTAGGCTTTGCACAAAAAGTTGCGTCTGGTGGGCTGGACAATGCTTTGCGTGAATATAATAGAGAGGATCTTATAGGGAAGCCGTCGGAAGTTGTTTGGACAGAATTACTGCATGAATTCACAAATTCTGGAGCATCTGTAGAAGATAATATGGCAGCAGACGCATTGTCACAGGCTATGGATAATTTGGAAATAGAAGATATTGCGGATATAGGGAATGTTTCAGTTGATATATTACTGAAGGAAATGTTGAAAGAATACATAAAAGAAAATTTTGATTTTAGATATGAAGAAAAAATATCCAAAGGGAAAACACCTGCACAAACATCTGCAATTTTAAATGATATGCATGAATATATAGAAAATAGTATTGACGGTGATTTGAACTTGGATAATTTGAAATCGGTTGATTTTTCTAACATGGGAACATCACAAATCGTGGAGGATGCATTAAGAGATGCCTTGTCTGTATTTGAAAGGTATTATGGGGAGGATTAAGGATGCAGTTTTGGATTGATAAGGAACAAGAGAAAAAACCAGATGATGAATGGAAAGATGCATATGTGTTTTCAATTAATCGAAAAAAATATAGTACAATATTTACCAATATAACGGATAGCTGGTACCGAATGGATCAATTACAGATTCCTACAATATACGAAGACTTGTTCATAATAGGTTTGAGTATTTTTGCTTTGGATAAGAGAGTATCCAGAAGAAAATTTAAAGATTGTTGGACCAGAGAGATAAGCGTATCTATTCCAGTATTGGAATATGAGAAATGGAAGCGCACGGAGTTGCAATGGGAAAATATACTGAGATTTTTGACAGGGGATCATTGGCATATTACATTTAGAAAAAGTGAGATAATATATAGTTATAGGGAACACGCAAATAGAATTCATTTGAATGTTAAAAACTGTACTTGTGTATGTTTGTTTTCCGGAGGATTGGATTCTTTTTGTGGTGCGATTAAACTATTAGAACAAGGAGCTTCCCCTTGCTTAATCGGACATAATGAATATCCCAAACTTGCAAAAAGACAGAATCTATTTGTCAGGACTTTTCAGGGGCTTTATCCGGAACAATCTGTTAGATTTATTAGTTTTACAGCAAATTCCAGAGCTCCTATAAGTGAAAAAGAAGGAATATTGAAGGGGAGTGAAAATACTTCTCGTGGCAGATCATTACTGTTTTTATGTGCAGCACTTAGCGTGGCTGGTATTTTAGGAGAAAATGTACCGGTTTATATTCCAGAAAATGGATTCATCGGACTCAATATTCCACTAACGGGAGGAAGAAAAGGGACTTGCAGTACAAGAACTACGCATCCATACTTTTTAAGACAATTTAATGGTATCTTAGAACAGGTAGGAATAAAGAATACTATTACCAATTTTTTTGCGTACAATACAAAAAGAGAGATTGTACGACAAGTTAAAGATACAGATGCATTTAAAAGCTGTTATGCAGATACGATTTCATGCTCACATCCTTGTTTAGCAAGATATAATAAAAAGGGCTCTAAAGAATATCCTATAAACTGTGGATACTGTTATCCGTGTTTGATACGTAAAAGTTCACTTTTGGATATAGATGAGATAAAAAAATATTCTTATCAAGGAGAAGCGTATGATTTCTTGATGGAATATGAAGAAAGTGAGAAGAGTGCAGACTTAAGAGCGGTGCTTGGAAGTGTTTATCGCTGTAAACATTCTTCGGATAAAGAATTAAAAAGATATATTAGATGTGTAGGAGAATTAACAGAAGAGGAAGTTGAAAAATTTTTATCATTATACAAGAAGAGTATAGATGATTTGATACAGCTCTTTTCTGCTGATCATAGAATGAAGGAGTATCTGGGATTATGATACAACATCTTATTGATACACACTTTCATCTGGATCATTACAAAGAGCATCAGAAAATATATGCCGGAATAAATGAAAGAAAACAATATACATTGTGCATGACTAATTCGCCTGGAGTATATATATCTTGTAAACGCATATATCCGGAAACAAAATATTTGAAATTTGCACTTGGATTCCATCCACAGGAGATATCATTAAACGAGACAGATTTTTATAATTTTATGCAATTGGTCAATGAAACCAATTATGTAGGAGAAGTTGGACTTGATTTTTCAAGACAAAGTTATATTTCACGTAATAAACAATGTATGTATTTTGAGAAAATTGTAAGAGTGTGTGCAGAAAAGAATAAATTAATGTCTGTGCATCTTAGAAGAGCAGAAAAAGAAGCAATATCCATTTTGAAAGAATATCGTCCTCGTAGGTGCGTTATTCATTGGTTTAATGGGAACGGAGAGCAATTGCAACAATTACTGGATATAGGATGTTATTTTTCACTCAATTCCAACATGGTAACAAATGAAAAGAGTAAAGAAAAATTGTATTTGATACCAAAAACAAGAATATTAATTGAAAGTGATGGACCGTTCACAAAGATTGATGGAAAAAAGTACACATTTAATAATTTAATAAAAATATATGAGTTAGTTGCGCAGTATTATAACGAACCAGATATTATTAAGATAGCTTATGCTAATTTTCGAGATATTCTTTCAAAATAGTATTAATTGTAAAGTTAGAAGGTGATTTTATGGCAATACGATCAGTAGAATATCTGCAAAGTCTTGTTCGAGAACTTGCAAAATTGCCGGATGAGACTGAGTGGGTAGAATTCAAATGTAATAATAAGCAGCCGCAGATGATTGGTGAATATATTTCTGCTTTAAGCAATTCAGCCGCATTGTGTGAACGACCGAAAGCTTATTTAGTTTGGGGTGTGGATGATGCAATGCACAAAATTGTAGGCACCGAATTTCAGTATCGAAAAATGAAAAAAGGGAATGAAGAATTGGAAGCATGGCTTTCTAGGATGCTTTCACCAAGGATTAATTTCCGATTTTTTGAAGTTCCGATGGAGGAAGGCACAGTTGTGTTAATGGAGATTCCCTGTGCAGAAAAACAACCGGTGCAGTTCGCTGGCGGGGAATATATAAGAATTGGAACGAACAAAAAGAATTTAAAAGAGTATCCAGATAAAGAAAGAGAATTATGGCGAACATTTGATTCCACACCATATGAACTGCGAATTGCAATGGGTAATTTGGATGAGGATGAAATGGTGTCCTTACTGGATTATTCTAAGTATTATGACAAACTTGAAATGCCAATCCCGAGAAATCGGGATAAGGTATTAGAAGATCTGCAACATGAAAAATTTATTAAGAAAAATGATGCCGGTACATGGGATATTACGAATATGGGTGCATTGATGATTGCAAAAGATTTGAAAAAATTTGAATCTTTGCATAGAAGAACTGTCAGAGTGATATGGTATAAAGAGAACTCCAGGCTGGATGCTATCAGAGAAAAAGAATTCTGTGCTGGTTATGCATTTTCGCATGAAGAAATTGTGCAGTATATTATGACAATTATTCCACAGGAAGAAGTTATTGTAGAAGCTACGAGAAAATCTGTTGTCAGCTTTCCAGAAATTGCTATCCGTGAGATGCTAGCAAATGCTATGATACATCAGGATCTTCAGCAAAGGGGCACGAATCCTATGGTGGAGGTATTTAAAAATCGAATTGAGTTTGCAAATGCAGGAGCGCCATTAGTGGCAATCGAAAGAATTGTAGACTCGGTGCCGGTATCCAGAAATGAAAATATCGCCGGTTTTATGCACAAATGTGGTATTTGCGAGGAACGCGGTAGTGGTTATGATAAGATTGTTGAAGCAACCGGTAAAAATGAGTTACTTGCTCCGAGAATTGAAAATCAGAATAACCAATTCACAAAAGCAATATTGTTTGCAAAAGTACCATTTGAGTTAACAACAAAAGAAGATCGGATGCGAACTTGTTATATGCAGGCGTGTCTGGCATATGTCAATTTTGAAGGTATTTCTAATTCAGATATTCGAAAAATATTTGGTTTGGGGGAAAAAGAGAAAGCTAAGGCATCAAGACTTCTTAACAGTGCTGTTGAAAGCGGATATATTAAAGTAATGGACCCGGATACGGCACCAAGATATAAGAAGTATATTCCGTATTGGGCATAATTTAAGTTTCGCTAAGTTTCACTTATATAAGCATGTGAGAGAGTTTTTGTTTAAAAATATATAAAAAGGCACTGAGAACCATAGGATTATTGGTTTTACAGTGCCTTTTTTTGTGTGTAAAGAGAAAAATTACAAGAAATTTAAGTTTCGCTAAGTTTCGCTGTGAAAGAGGTGCTTCCGGGTTCCAAAACTATATAGCGATGCCATAGAAATGCCATAGAAATTCAGAAAAATCTTGTAAATTAGCAGTAGTATTTATTATAATAAAAGAAATGGATAGCCTTGTCAGACTGACCGTTTTGTTGGCTCTATCATTGCTTTGCTGTGGCACAGAAGAGAGCCGCAGAAGCAAATATTTTAAAATGATAAGGAGGAGATCATGTATGAAGAAGAAACTATTGTCGTTCCTGATGGCAGGGGCGCTGGCGTTTACCGGTACCGGGTTTAGCGGCCTGGAAGGGATCATCCCGGAGGTGGTCGCGGCAGCGGAAGCTACGGAGTGGAACGGACAGCCCGGTGTGTTCCAGGTAAACCGGGAACCGGCCAGAGCTGCTTTCTACAGCTATGATACGGCGGAAAAAGCAAAAGAAGGGGACAGGACACAGTCCGCTTTTTACCAGCTGCTCAATGGAGATGACTGGAAGTTTTCCTGGGCAGTAAAGCCGGCGGACCGCATCGGCGCAAAGGATGCGGATTTCAACCAGAAGGATTATGACGACAGCGGCTGGGATGATATCACCGTTCCCAAGAGCTGGCAGACTTATGTAAACGAGGACGGCTCCTGGAAGTATGATCCTGTCATCTACTCCAACCAGAATTATCCCTGGATGAACGCGGAAGGGAAGAATTATACTGCCTACAAGGTAGGACAGGCTCCGACGGAATGTAACCCGGTGGGCACTTACCGCAAGACCTTTACGGTGAATCCGGAATGGGAAGGAAGAAATGTATTTCTTGATTTTGAAGGCGTCAGCTCGGCCATGTACCTCTGGGTAAACGGCCAGTACATCGGCTATGCGGAGGACAGCTTCACCAGGAACGAATTCAACATCACCGGTGCGCTGGACTTTTCCGAGGGCAATGAAAATGTCATCACGGTGGAGGTTTACCGCTGGAGTGATGGCAGCTACATAGAAAACCAGGATATGGTACGCCTTTCCGGTATTTTCCGGGACGTTTACCTGACGTCAAAGGATGAAGTGGAAATCCGTGACTATACGGTGGTTACCGACCTGGATGAGACTTATACGGATGCCGATCTGGATGTGGAGGTTGCTGTGCGCAGCCTGTCCGCCCAGGATACGGCCGGCTGGACGGTGGAGGGAAACCTGTATGATGCCAACGGCAGCCTGGTAACCACCGAGCCGCTTCAGGGAACGGTGACAGACTTTGACGCGGAGAGCGGAGAAGCGGCGGTGAAACTGACCCGTCATATCAGCAATCCGGATAAATGGTCTGCGGAGAAGCCAAACCTTTATAACCTGGTTCTGGAGCTGAAAAAAGACGGCGTTACAAAGGAAGCCGTATCATCCAAGGTTGGTTTCCGGGAGGTTGAGATCACAGACGCCAACACGGATGACGCAAGGATCCGTGTCAATGGGCAGATCATCACGATTACCGGTGTAAACCGCCATGAGAATGACCCGCAGAACGGATGGACGCTGACGGAGGAGACCATGCGCAGGGATATTGAGCTGATGAAATCCCTGAATGTCAATGCGGTCCGTACTTCTCATTATCCAAACGATCCCATCTTCTACGAACTGTGTGATGAATATGGTATCTATGTGATGGATGAGGCAAATGTGGAGTCCCATAACGGGCGCAGCCAGTATCAGGTGCCGGGCAGCCTGCCGGGCTATATTGAGGCGGCAGAAGACCGCGCGGCCAATATGCTGGAGCGTGATAAGAACCATGCCTGTGTGATCATGTGGTCACCCGGAAATGAGACAGGTGCCGGGGATTCCCTTCAGGCTGAGATCGATTATTTCCAGAATCATGATGACACCAGGCCGGTGCATTACCAGGGCTGGAATGACAACGCAGGTGTGGATGTGTGGTCTACCATGTATCCGAATATCGGTTCTCAGACGAAAAATAAGAAGAAACCCTTCCTGATGTGTGAGTATCTGCATGCCATGGGCAACAGTGCCGGCGGTATGAAGGAGTACTGGGAGGAGATCCGGTCAAACGGTATCCTGCAGGGTGGATTTATCTGGGATTTTGTGGATCAGAGCTACAATACGCCGCAGCTTGACGCGGATGGAAACTGGGACGGTAAGACGACCTACTGGGGCTATGACGGTGACTGGAACTACGGGACTTACACGGACGGCGACGGAAACACAAAGAGCTACAGCTCCTGGAAATCCGGAAATACAGATTTCTGTGTAAACGGTATCGTTTCCCCGGACCGCACCATCCAGCCGGAAGCCTATGAAGTAAAACGTATTTACCAGGCGCTTCAGATGAATCTGAAGGATCTGGATTCCGGCACCGTTACGATCAGCAACGAATGGATCGCAACCAACGCAAAGGAATACACCATGAACTGGTCGCTGGTAAAGGACGGGGAGACGATTCAGAGCGGCAGCATGGAGGCTGATATCCCGGCGCAGAGCACCGCTGACGTGGTAATCCCGTTTACGGCACCGGAAGAGGTAAAAGCAGGGGAAGAATACTTCCTGAATGTATCCTTTGTCACAAAGAGTGACGATCAGTTCTCCTGGGCAGAAAAAGGCCATGTGGTGGCAGAGGATCAGTTTGAACTGGATTTTGCAGGTACGGAAAAAGAGGTGGAACCGGTGGATCCTTCCGCGCTGGAAGATATCCAGACCTTTGAGGAGACAGACCGCTTAGTGACGGTAGCCGGAAACGGCTGGTCTGTGGCCTTTGATAAAGAGAGCGGAGAGATGACCTCTTATCAGGCAAACGGAAAGGAAATGCTTGCAGAAGGGATTGCACCCAATTACTGGAGAGCTTATACCGATAATGATAAGAAAGAAGCAGTTGACGCAAAATGGAAGACAGCAAATGAGAATGTCCAGATCGATGAAGTGACGGTGACAAAGCAGGCGAAGGTGGTTTACGTTTCCGTCGCGCGCACTCTGAAAAACTGCTCGGATTCCAAAGACCGTCTCACTTACGCCATTTACGCCAATGGCGAGATCGTAGTAAAAGCGACGATGGCGCCCGGCTCGAATATGAGCAATATGCAGAGGGTGGGCACACGTCTGCAGCTGGCGCCGGGCTTTGATCAGATGACCTGGTACGGAAGAGGAGAAGCTGACAGCTACAGCGACCGTAAGACCGGCTACGATGTGGGAATCTGGAACAGCACGGTAGAGGAACAGTTTACCGATTTTGTATATGCCCAGGAGACAGGAAACAAGACGGATGTGCGCTGGATGGCACTGACGGATGCGGAAGGCGACGGTATCCTGGTGGACGCAGACGACCATCTGCTTGAGATGAGCGCGCTGAACTGTACACAGGAGGCACTGGAAAAAGCAGGACACCCGTACCAGATCGAACGTACGGAGAACACGGTGGTTACCATCGATTATGCCCAGATGGGACTTGGCACGGCAAGCTGCGGCCAGGCGACCCTGTCGAAATATCTGCTTTCCTCCGGCACGGTTTATTCCTACAGCTACCGGCTTAAACCGATCAGCGGCGCGGATGCGGCAGAACTGATGCAGGAGAGCAAGAAGGTCTATGCAGATGAAACAGAGCTTCTCACCGGAATCCAGGTTGGAGAGAAAGAGCTGGAAGGCTTTGACAATGATATTACATCGTATTCCATGAATGTATCTTCACCGGACGGCAGTGTACCGACGGTAACGGCCACAGCGGCGTCCCAGGATGTGACGGTTGAGATCACACAGGCGGAAGCCCTGCCGGGTATTGCAAAAGTAAAAGCGACTTCAAAGAACGGATATACCAGAACCTGGACCGTTGAGCTGAAAAATGACGGTTCCGTCCAGCTTTCCGAGCTTGGCTATGATAAGCTGCAGAGTACCTCCGGTTACAATGGGATCTGGGTAGACGCGGATAACGGCGGTACGGAGCTGGATCTCTACATTGACGGTGTGCGCACGAAGTTTGAGCATGGATTTGGTATCAACTCAGACAGTGAGCTCTGGTTCGATATCTCCAGCCTGGATGTGGAACGCCTGCAGGGGTATGTGGGCATTGACGCGCACAAGGCAAAAACACAGGACGGCGCTTACGCAAAGATCTATTTCTATTCGGAAACACCGTCTGCGGATGCCTCCGGCAAATGGAACTATGCGGAGGGTGAACTGATGTGGACCAGCAAGCTGCTGAAGCACGGACAGAATGCGGAATATTTTGATGTTACCATTCCGGAAGGGACGAAATATATCTGCCTGTACACAGACAAGAATATCGCAAACGGACATGATGAGGTAAGCTGGTGTGATCCGAAGGTGATCCTGAAAGGCTTCTCTGAGACAACCGCAGAATTAAAGCTTAAGAGTGATGCAGCAGCTAAAATCGACCGGGCAGAAAAGATCCTGTATAACATTCCGGCCGGTATGACGAAGGCACAGCTCTTTGAGATGTTTGAATTGAATGAAAATGAGACTCTGTCCATGGAAGACCCGTATAATGCCACCTTTGATGAGGACGGTGCGCCGGTGGCAACCGGATATCTGGTGAAGCTGCGGGTGGACGGCACTGTGGCAGATACGGTTACCATGGCGGTAAACGGTGATGTGGACGGAAGCGCAAACGGTACGGTGGATATAGCAGATATCAACATGCTGCGGGAGGTACTGGCCGGAAATGCTTCCCTGGATACACTGAATGCCTACGCGGCAGATATCAACCGCAGCGGAAAAGCGGACATCGCCGACCTGGCAGCAGTGCGCGCGCTGGCGGGCGCGTCCATAAGCGGCGCGACAGAAGATGTGACAGTATCCCTGAACGCGGCGGACAATACGGCGGACGCAGACGGAACAATGACCGTGACAGGAAGTATTAGCCAGACTTCGGAGCAGGAGCAGTCAGGCATGGCAGCCGGCAGCTTTATCCTGGATTATGACGCCGGAAATTATGTCCTGCAGAGTGTGGCGCTTGCGGAAGGCGTGGAAGGCACCCTCTCCACCAGAGCCGCCGGAAACGGCAAGGTCCAGGTGGTATATGAGCTGTCGAAGGCAGTTCCGGTACAGGCAGAGCTGTTTTGTGCGGTGTTCACTCTGACAGAGGACGCCATGCAGGTGGAGACGGTCTTTGGCCTCACCGGCCTGGAGATGGCGGACGCGCAGGGGATGATGACTGCCCGGGCAGAGGATGTGAAAGTAATACCTCAGGGCGGAAAAGAGCCGCCTGTAGTGGTGGAGCAGGATTATTCTTATCTGACCGCGAAGGTGGACGAGGCAAATGGCGTATACGGTACGGATACACCGGCATCGGATGCGTATGGTCTGATCTATCTGGATGTGGCAAATTCCAGTTCCGGCTGGGGCGGTTTCCATGTAAATGAATACGATGGCGGTACCAGCACAAATGGTTCCGTGATCAGCATGAAGGTAAACGGTGAGAAGAAAGTCTTCGAACAGGGTATCAGTGCCAATACAGACTGTACCATGGTATTTGACCTGAGCGGCATTGAGGCGGATCGCTTTGAAGGCTATGTGGGTATCGATTACGTAAAATCAAGCAAGACAGGCCGTGACGGCGCGAACTTTATCTTCTATAGGGACAGCATCAGCGAGGGAAATAAGCTTGCGGAAAGCGGCACGATCCTCCAGCCTGATGATGCAAAGCTTATGAAAGTAGACCTCACCGGCGTAACGAAACTGGTTATTTTCATTGACAAGCTTGGCGGAATGAATGATGATTGTGTGGACCTTGCAGACGCCAGGGTTTACGAGAAAGTGAAAGAGGATCCGGAGAAGCCTCAGAGCCAGGTAAAGGCAGGGTTAGACCGTCTGATTCTTCTGATCGAAGGTCTGGACGCTTCGGAATATACAGAAAGCAGCTGGGCCCAGGCAGAGGCCGCTCTTGCGGAGGCAAAAGCGGTACAGGCGAATGCGGACGCATCGCAGGCAGAAATGGATGCAGCGATCGCTGCCCTGATTCAGGCGTTTGGCAAGCTGGAGTACGGTGTACAGAAGCTTCATCTTGAGACGGCGATTACAGCAGCGGAGGCAGTCCTTGCGCAGGCCAAGAATTACATAGGTGACGCCCAGTCACTGAAAACAGCGGTAGAGGAAGGAAAAGCGCTTCTTTCTGATAAAACAGCAGATCAGGAACAGATCAACGAGGCGGCTTATGCGGTTCTGGATGAATTGGCAAAGCTTGCGGAGAAAGCAGATGTCAATTCCCTGAAAACTTTGATTGACGCGGCAAAGAACCTGTTGACCGGTAAATACACAGAGGAAAGCCTGAAGGCTCTGGAAGAAGCAATCGCGGAGGCAGAAAAAGTCATAGGGGACCAGAACCGAAGTGACAGTGCTGTCGGTGATGCCTATTCAGGAATTATCGAGGCAATCCTTCATCTCGAGATGAAAGCAAATAAGGCTGCGCTGCAGGCAATGATCGCAAAGGCAGAGGAAGTTCTCTCCAACCAGAACGCATATGTTGCAACAACCATTGACGGACTGTCTGCCGTTCTTGAAAGCGCAAAAGCAGTAGAAAAGAACGACAATGCGGCACAGGATGCTGTAGACAACGAAGTAAGGGTATTGACACGGAAGGTGGCAGAGGCGCGCCTGCTCGGCGATGTCGATGGCGATGGCAGAATCAGTACCAGTGATACGGCTTCTGTTCTCCGCTATGCGGCAGAGATCGAGGATCTGGACGAGACCTCAGAAATGAGCGCAGATGTAACTGGCGACGGTATTGCTGATACAAGTGATGCGGTGTTGATTATGAAATATGCGGCAGAAATGATTTCTGAGTTTTAAAAGCAGAGCAAAAGAACAGACAGGGGAGGCTGTATCCCATAGGGGATGCGGCCTCCCTGTTTGTGGTGGGAGGTGTATGCAAGGAAGCGTAAAAACGGAATATACGAAGTTATTTTAGGGGTTGACACAGAACTCAAAATGTGCGGCCGCTCTCGCTATGATCTATTATGGAAAGTAGCGAGAGCGGCCTTTTAGTCAGAGGATACTATCATTTTTAACCAAAGGAGGCACACTATGACCAACCCTGAAAAAATCAAACAGATCCTGCTATCTGAAATTGGAAAGATGAACCTGCACCGTGAGGATTTCTGTAAGCGTTCCGGGATTGATTTTACCCGTGACAGGAAAATCCCTTTCGACACGCTCCTCCATTTCCAGATTTCTATAGAAAGCGGCTCCGTCAACCATGAACTGCTCAAATATTTTGATTTCGGTGCAGGAACGCCATCGCTTTCTGCATTTTACCAGCAACGCGTTAAACTTTCCGACGATATCTTCCAAAAACTTTTTTACAACTTCAACAACTGCTTCAACCCCAAAGCCCTGCTAAAAGGCAAGTACCAGTTCCTGGCCTGTGACGGCTCTGGCTTTATCTTTACAAGAAACAAGAAATACCTACATCCTGAATCGGCAGGCCAGTATCGGCACATCTGCCAAAAGGCAGCTTTTGACTATTTCCCGGCTGAAGGATACGGGGAATACGAAATATCCCTGTGTGTCCTCCGTTTCCCTATCGGGAAAGGCACCTATGAAAACATCATAACAAACCTTCCCGAAAGTGAATTCCCAGCGGAAGAAATCAAGGAAATATATCATCTCAGATGGGGCATTGAAACTTCATTCTGCACACTGAAGCACACAATAGCTGCCGTAAATTTCCACTCAAAAAGCAGGCAGATGATAACCCATGAGATATGGGCGAGGCTCATACTTTTTAATTTCTGCTCTTACATAACAGGGTAGGTCACATTTGAGAAGCAGAAACGCAAACATATCCATCAGGTTGATTTTGCGATTGCCTTCAAGGCTTGCCGTCACTTTTTGCGGCTGCATTCTGGGGAAGAACCGCCTGATGTGGAAGGCCTGATCAGAAAGCATACGCTTCCTGTCAGGCCTGAGAGAAACTTTGCCTGTCAGCAAAGATTCCAGGTACCAGTCAGCTTTACATACTGATTTTGACTGACAGAATCATTTTACCACAGGGCAGGATTTTTAGTACCTGCTTATTTGCCATGCAATAAAACAAAAACCCTGCTCGGCAAATGGCGTTATCCAAACCGTTTGCTCTAGAATTCATTCCCGAATGGCACTTTCTTCCTCCGTTCAGACTGTCTGTTCGATTTTTATAGCTTTTAACTAATTGACATTGACAGTGAACAGTAACTCTGTGTACAGAATTGCGGAAATTCAAGTGTGCAGGATCTTTTATTTTACAAATTGATATGATATAATATAAAAAACAGTGGGTATCAGCACAAAAAATAGATACATTATATAAAAATAAAATTTGTTTGATGTAATCAAAATATATTTTGAAGAATATGAAATTATCCGGAAAGTTATTATTATGGGAAATTTAACAATTGTACAAGGAGGGAGTTTATGAAAGTAATGAAAAAAGTAATATCAATGTTGCTTATTGTGGCGCTGGTTATTACAGCTTATCCGATTTCTGCATTTGCTGTTACGGTAGATGCTGCGACAGAAAAAAAGCGGGAAACGACATTTTTGGCAGATGCATCGCAGGAGTCGGCGGTACAAGAACCGGATGAAATATCGGGGCAGATAACAGAAACGGAACAGTCAGCGTCGGACTCAGAGCCGGCAGGATTTTCGGAAATGGAAGGATATCTGTTTGATGCAGCAACAGAGACAGTGGAAGAAATTGTTGAGGAGAATGAGGATTTAATATCAGTACAAAGTGATGCTGCAGATTTTACTTATACTGTTTTGAATGGAACATTTTGTGAAATATCGGGGTATCAGGGAACGGAAACAGAGATTACGATTCCGTCAGAAATAAAAGGTTATATTGTACAGAGCATAGCGGACAATGCCTTTAAAGACAACAAGACCCTAGCCACAGTAGTATTTCCAGAAACGGTTGAGACAATGGGTAGTTATGTATTCTCGGGCTGTACCAGCCTCACGGATGTGGCATTCAACGGGGGGCTGGAAAAGGTAGGGAATTATACGTTCAATGGCTGCACTGCCCTGGAGAGGATCTCCCTGCCTGGGAGCATCCGGAGCATCGGAGAGCGTGCATTCAGCGGGTGTAGGGCATTGACGGATATCGCCATTCCGG
>JAETSI010000008.1 GCA_021769725.1 Oscillospiraceae bacterium
AATACATAATTTATTATAACATATTTACACAGATAAATCAAGTATTTTGTATGTCTTTTTCAGACACGGTCTTGATTATAATGGGGCAGATATGATATAATAAAATATAAACAGAAAAGGAGGAAAAAATGAAAAAATCAAAGAAATCAAAGTCCTGTCCGGTCTTTGTAAGCATAGCTTCAAATAAAGGCAGGGCAAGAACTGTCAATGAGGATAATTTTTACGCCGATATTCTTGGAATACGTGAGATACCTGATCTGTGCGGTCATAGGGTACTGAATCATTCCGACCGTTACATTTTCGGAGTATGCGACGGCATGGGCGGAGAGCAGTTCGGGGATACGGCTTCTGAGATCGCCGTTGGTACAATGAGAGAATTTTCAGATAGAATAAAAAAGTCGGAACTGAAAGACCTGCATAATGCAGTAAATGAGTATGCCCGTGAAGCAAATCGCAGGATATGCCATATGGCATGGGAACGCAGTGCGGATATGAGCGGAAGTACATTCGTTATAGTATGTGTCAGAGGAGGTATGGTCTATCCATTCAGCATGGGTGACAGCCGTATCTACTTCCGGACAGGCAGTGAACTGCACCAGATCTCTGAAGATCAGACGGTGGCTGCAAAAAAACGGAGAGACAATATCTACAGCGAAGAGGAGGCAAGGCTAAGTCCAGACGCTCATAAAATTACAACCTTCCTGGGTGTAGACAGCGAAAATATAGGGCTGAAAGCTCTTGCCTGCGAACCGCTTGATCTGAGCAGGGGAGAGGTTCTGCTGTGCAGCGACGGTTTGACGGATATGTGTACGAATGAAGAGATCCGGCGCTGCCTGATAAAATACGGAGACGAGTTTGCAGCTCAGCATCTTGTGGAACTTGCTCTTAAAAACGGTGGAGCGGATAATGTGACCTGTATGATTATCCGGAAAGCATAAAAATAACTGTCCGTTTGGACAGTTATTTTTATTATTTAACATCTTTTTTGTTGAAATGCCAGATTCCAAGAGTTGTTACGACTACAGTTAATATTACTGCGTAAATCGGAAGCGCAGCAGCGTCGAATCCTTCCGGAATAGCATATTTTGCAATGGACATAATTTCTTCAGGTTCGTCCATTGATAAATCAGCTGCAAGATAATTTCTGGAAACTATCATATTCAGCTGATTTGCAGGCAGGAAATAACAAAGGAATTTTTTAAGTGCATCGTTGTCAAGAAGAATGATGACAATATTAAAAAGTCCTAAGATCTCATGGATAAAGTATGAGAAAATAGCTCCGGCTGCGTTTCTGAGCGCCATTGACATTGCAACAGTGATGGATGTGAATGAAATAAGCACAGGAATGCAGACGAGTGAGTAATAAATATTTTCCTTTGTAAAGATGTCGCCGGGTTCAAAGAGAACAGAACCAATCACCATTGAAACAATTGTTGAAACTATATGGAAAATAAGAGTAATGCATACACTGGTTATCCAGTTTGTCATATAGATAGATGTTCTGGAATAGCCGCAGATAATTTTGTTGCGTACAGTGTTCTGCCTGAAATCGCTTGCAATGAAAAATCCTGCTGCTATTGCGATGAAAAGGGGAAGCATACCTGTCATCATGAAGAGACATTCGTCGGCAGCATTAAATCCGGCAGCATTTTCATCAAATGCTCGGAGCAATATTTTTTCCAGTGAAATGAGAAGCAGCGGTATTGCAATTACAATAATGAGGCATACCTTGAAAGTTGTGTTTTTTCTGAGACGTGAAAATGATTCATTAAGTAAATTACGCATTATGAGCACCTCCTATAAGCTTGATAAAGTAGCTTTCAAGACTTTCGTTATCCTCGCTCATGGTAATGACCTGGCAGTCCTTGTCGGCAAGCGCAAGAACAAGAGGTGTGACTTCAATGTGCGAATAAATTTCAGCTGTGGTTTCGGATAAAACGGTGTATATAAGTCCCATTTGATCAAGAACGGGAGCAAGCTTGCGTGTGCTGTCAACAGTTATACTGATTTTTTTGCTACAGTTGCGTTCAAGCTCCTCGGAGCTCATTTCTTTAATTAACGTTCCCTTATTGATGAACCCATAATGTGTGGCAAGTTTAGATAATTCGTCAAGAATGTGACTTGAAATGAGAATGGTGATCTCACGTTCATTGTGTAGTTTTATGAGAAGATCACGTACTTCCATGATTCCTTCCGGGTCAAGACCGTTGATAGGCTCGTCAAGAATAAGAAAATCAGGATTGGAAATAAGTGAAAATGCTATGCTGAGTCTCTGGCGCATACCGAGAGAAAAGTCCTTTGTCTTTTTCTTGCCGGTATCGGGCAGACCGACCAGTTTAAGCAAATCATCAAGACCCGTTGGTTCCATTCCGTGAAGCTTATACTGGAGCAGCAGATTGTCTCTTGCGTTCAAATTGAGGTATATAGACGGTGTTTCGACAACAGCGCCTATCTTTTTTCTGATTTTGCTGATTCTGTTGTCCTTATAATCAACGCCGTTAAGAGAATATCCGCCGTTCGTTGGATTATTAAGTCCGCTGACAACACGCATCAGTGTCGTTTTGCCTGCGCCGTTCTTTCCTACAAAGCCATAAATAGAGCCTTTTGGAACATTCATACTTACGGAGTCAAGAACGAGATTCTTTTTTCCGTAGCGTTTGGTTAAATTGTTTGTTTGGAGTACATAAGACATTTTTATAATCCTCTATCATTTTCCAGCAGTGTTACTGCCTGTAAATTTAAGTAAAAAGCAGGACAGTCAGAATATAAACTAACCGTCCTGCTAATTATCGTATGGTCAAAAATTATTCGTTGATAGCTGTAACAACGCCTGAGCCTACTGTTCTGCCGCCTTCACGGATAGCAAAACGAAGTCCTTCTTCAATAGCGATAGGAGTGATAAGTTCAACGTCCATTGAAACGTTATCACCAGGCATACACATTTCCTTATCAGCAGGAAGTGTAACGACACCTGTAACGTCTGTAGTTCTGAAATAGAACTGAGGTCTGTAGTTGTTGAAGAAAGGAGTATGACGTCCGCCCTCTTCCTTCTTCAGAACGTAAACCTGACCAGCAAACTTTGTATGTGGATGAATTGAGCCGGGCTTACAGAGAACCTGTCCACGCTCAACCTGATCTCTTGTGATACCACGGAGAAGAGCACCTACGTTATCGCCAGCTTCACAGAAGTCAAGAGTCTTTCTGAACATTTCAAGACCTGTAACAACTGTAGTGAGCTTTTCGTCAGAAAGACCAACGATTTCAACCTGCTCGTTTACATTGAGCTTTCCTCTTTCAACTCTGCCTGTAACAACAGTACCACGACCAGAAATAGTCATAGTATCCTCGATAGGCATAAGGAAGGGCTTAGCGTCGTCTCTCTCAGGGCTGGGGATGTACTCATCTACAGCGTTCATGAGTTCGATGATAGGAGCATAAGCAGGATCGTTGATATCGTCAGGAGCGTTAAGAGCTGCAAGGGCAGAACCCTTGATGATAGGTGTATCGTCGCCAGGGAAATCGTAAGAAGAGAGAAGATCACGGATGTCCATCTCAACGAGTTCGAGAAGCTCTTCATCGTCAACCTGGTCAGCCTTGTTCATAAATACAACGATTGCAGGAACGCCAACCTGACGAGCAAGAAGGATATGCTCTCTTGTCTGAGCCATAGGACCGTCAGAAGCAGCAACTACGAGGATAGCGCCATCCATCTGAGCAGCACCGGTAATCATGTTCTTAACGTAGTCAGCGTGACCGGGGCAGTCAACGTGAGCGTAGTGACGAGCGTCTGTCTCGTACTCAACGTGAGCTGTATTGATTGTGATACCACGCTCTCTCTCTTCGGGAGCCTTATCGATCATATCGTAAGCTTCGTACTGAGCCTGACCCTTCATAGCGAGAGTCTTTGTGATAGCAGCAGTAAGAGTGGTCTTACCGTGGTCAACGTGGCCGATAGTACCGATGTTTACATGGGGTTTTGTTCTTTCAAATTTAGCCTTAGCCATTGGAAAATTCCTCCTTAAATAAGAAATTCAGAAATCTGTATATATATTATAGCAGATTAATCAAATAAATTCAAGTGTTTTTTGAAAATTTTTTCTAAAACATATGATTTTCTGAGAAGAATCGAATCAACCCTTCTTGCGGGCTGTCATAATCTTTTCAGCAATATTCTTGGGCACCTCAAGATAGCTGTGAGGCTCCATAGTATACTGACCACGACCCTGTGTATTAGAACGGAGATCGCTTGTATAGCCGAACATTTCAGAAAGCGGAACGAGAGCGTCAACCTGAACAGAGCCTGTTCTTGATTCCTGTCCCTGAATCTGACCACGGCGTGAGCTGAGGTCGCCGATAACAGTACCTGTATAATCGTCTGGAACGATTACGGCAACTTTCATAATTGGTTCCATAAGAACGGGGTTAGCCTTTTCCATAGCTTCCTTGAACGCCATTGAACCGGCAATCTGGAATGCCATTTCGGAGGAGTCAACCTCGTGGTACGATCCGTCGTAAAGCTCAACCTTAACGTCAACGACTTCATAGCCTGCAAGTATACCGGACTTCATAGCGCCCTGAATACCCTTATCAACAGCAGGGATGTATTCCTTAGGAATAGCACCGCCCACAACGGCATTCTTGAACTCGTAGCCCTTACCGGACTCGTTAGGTGAAACACGGATCTTAACGTGACCGTACTGACCCTTACCGCCTGACTGACGTGCATACTTCTTGTCAACGTCTGCACTGCCCTTGATTGCTTCTTTATAAGCAACCTGAGGTGCGCCTACATTAGCCTCGACCTTAAACTCACGGAGGAGACGGTCAACGATGATGTCAAGGTGGAGCTCACCCATTCCGGCAATGATGGTCTGTCCTGTTTCCTCGTCTGTCCATGTCTTGAAAGTAGGATCTTCTTCAGCAAGCTTTGCGAGAGCAATACCCATTTTCTCCTGACCAGCCTTTGTCTTAGGCTCGATAGCGAGCTGGATAACAGGCTCCGGGAATTCCATGGATTCAAGGATGATAGGATGCTTTTCATCACAGAGTGTGTCGCCTGTAGTAGTGTTCTTAAGACCTACGGCAGCGGCGATATCACCGGAATATACAGTTGTAAGATCCTTTCTGTGGTTAGCGTGCATCTGAACGATACGTCCGAATCTTTCACGGTTATCCTTGGTAGCGTTGAGGACTGTGTCGCCCTGATTTACGATACCGGAGTATACACGGAAAAATGCCAGCTTACCAACAAACGGGTCTGTAGCAATTTTGAATGCAAGAGCTGAGAACGGCTCGTCATCAGATGAAGGTCTTTCTTCTTCAACGTCTGTATCGGGGTTTACGCCCTTGATAGCAGGAACGTCGAGAGGAGAAGGCATATAGTCAATGATAGCGTCGAGCAGCTTCTGAACGCCCTTGTTTTTGTACGAAGTACCGCAAGTTACGGGAACCATGTGGTTTGCAATAGTAGCGGAACGAATGCACTTCTTGATCTCATCCTGAGTCAGCTCTTCGCCGTCAAGATACTTCATCATGAGCTCTTCGTCCTGTTCTGCAACGTGCTCAACCATATCGTCATGATACTGTTGAGCCTTTTCCTTCATATCCTCGGGGATATCCTCAACACGGATGTCCTTTCCGAGATCATCATAGTAAATGTAAGCCTTCATTTCAACGAGGTCGATGATTCCTCTGAATTCATCTTCAGCGCCGATAGGAAGCTGAATCGGAACGGCGTTACATTTAAGTCTGTCCTTCATCATGTCTACGACACGGTAGAAGTCGGCACCCATAATATCCATCTTATTTACATAAGCCATACGGGGAACCTTATAATTGTCAGCCTGTCTCCAAACGGTTTCAGACTGGGGCTCAACACCGCCCTTAGCGCAGAGAACGGTTACAGAACCGTCCAGCACTCGGAGTGAACGCTCAACTTCAACAGTGAAGTCAACGTGTCCGGGAGTGTCAATGATATTGAGTCTGTGGCCTGCCCAGTAGCAAGTAGTAGCAGCGGAGGTGATTGTGATACCTCTTTCCTGCTCCTGCTCCATCCAGTCCATAGTAGCGGAGCCTTCGTGAGTTTCACCGATCTTGTGATTAACACCGGTGTAGAAAAGGATACGCTCTGTGGTTGTGGTCTTACCTGCGTCGATGTGGGCCATTATGCCGATATTTCTTGTATTTTCAAGCGTACAGTCTCTTGACATAATAATCCTCCTTCGATACCGTTATTACCAGCGGTAGTGTGCAAAAGCCTTGTTTGCTTCTGCCATTTTGTGTGTATCGTCACGCTTCTTGCAGGCGCCGCCTGTTCCGTTGATAGCGTCGAGGATCTCACCGGCAAGTCTTTCTTTCATTGTCTTTTCGTTTCTCAGTCTGGCATATTTTGTAATCCATCTGAGACCGAGAGTCTGACGTCTTTCAGGTCTTACCTCCATAGGTACCTGATATGTGGCACCTCCGAGACGGCGAGCCTTTACCTCGAGTTCAGGCATGATATTTTCCATAGCCTGCTCGAACACCTCAAGAGCGTCCTTGCCTGTTTTTTCAGCTACGATTGCAAATGCATCGTAAACGATTTTCTGTGCAACACCCTTCTTACCGTCAAGCATAATGTTGTTGATAAGGCGTGTTACGAGCTTTGAATTGTATACAGGATCCTGTAATACATCACGCTTTGCGATATTACCTCTTCTTGGCATTTCGCTTCCCTCCTTCACATAGATTCATGAATTCATAGGTACTCGTACCATGCGGATTACTGCCGATGATCGGCGTTTCTTCACCCGCCGGTTCCGTCAAGACCAATGCAGAGGCTCTATAATATATATAAAACTCCGCATTTATCCTGCGATAGTAGTTATCCTATTTTAATGCACGGCATAATACGGTCTGCCGCCGACCTGATTTGTGGTCTTACTTCTGCTTAGGTCTCTTAGTTCCGTACTTGGAACGAGCCTGAGCACGGTTTGCAACGCCCTGAGCATCAAGAGTACCTCTGATGATGTGGTAACGCACACCAGGGAGATCCTTAACACGTCCGCCTCTGATGAGAACAACGCTGTGCTCCTGAAGGTTGTGACCGATACCGGGGATATAGGATGTTACTTCATATCCGTTTGTGAGCTTAACTCTGGCAATCTTTCTCATAGCTGAGTTAGGCTTTTTAGGAGTAGCGGTTCTTACAGCAGTACAAACGCCTCTCTTCTGGGGAGAACTCTGATTGATCTGAGTCTTTTTCTTAGCGTTGTAGCCCTTCTGGAGTGCAGGAGCTGTGGACTTTGTTTCAAGATCCTTTCTTCCTTTACGAACGAGCTGGTTAAATGTAGGCATAATCTTCCTCCTTTTCTTAAAAAATAATCATGAATGCAGATATAAAATCAGCACACTTATTTATTATATCCAAAAAAATCCGGCTTGTCAAGGGGTATCCTTAAAAAAGCCGGATTTTTACGTTATTTTGTTATTTTCTCCATCAAATCCATAGAAAATCATCGGTGATTTGGCTGATTTTTCACATTTACTGAGCTTTCATCCATTCCACCATAGAAAGAGTATTTTCATCTGTTTTTGCTGACGATAAATAAGTATAATAATTAAGTATAATAGTAGCGTCGGATCCTGTAAGTATGCCATCGCCGGTTACATCGGCAGCCTTGAACTGAATATCGGTAAGTCCGTCGTCAAGTCCGGAGTTTACAAGCGTATACGCCTGTAAAGCAAAGGTTGCATCAGAGCCGTTAATGATTACGTCCATGGTTACGTCGCCGAGAAGAAAGTCAGGAACTACGGCTTCAAAGACATATCCGTATTTTTTAGCATAATCTTCTGCTGTCGAGCCGATACCGCCTTTTATTACACCGGAATATGATGCTGTTTGATTGTCGTAATCGTAAGAATTACAGATGGTACTTGCATCGTTGCCGATTTTGCAGGCAGAATTCAGAATAGTTATTGATTTAAGATTTTCGCAGCTGTCAAAAGCCCAGACACCGATATTTGTAACAGAGTCGGGAATAATTATTGATTCAATGCCGGTGCAGTGAGAAAATGCACTATCTTCGATACTCGTAACAGAGTCGGGGATAGTTATTGATTCAAGGTTTGTACAGTAGGAAAACGCATATTCGCCAATACCTTTAACGGAATCAGGGATAGTTACCGAGGTAAGGTTTTCACAGTTATTAAACGCCCAGGAGCCAATATTCTTAACAGAATCTGGTATGATTATTGATCTGAGACCAATACAGCCGGAAAACACAGAATCTCCGATATTTGTAACAGAGTCGGGGATAGTGACAGATATAAGGCTTTCACAGCGATAAAATGCAGAATCATTAATGCTTGTAACAGAATTTGGTATAGTTATTGAGGAGAGACTTGGGCAGTAGTAAAACGCAGAATCGCCAATACTCTTAACAGAATCAGGGATAGTTATTGAAGCAAGTCTTTTACATTCTTTAAATGCATAATCGCCAATAATCGAAACAGAATCGGGAATTGTAATAGAGGTTATATACATACACTCAAAAAATGCCTCGTCGCCTATACCTGTAACAGGCAGACCGTCTATTTTGGACGGAATCACAACTTCTGCCGATTTGCCTGTATATTTTGATATTTCAACATGGTCGTCATACTTTTTGATCTGGAAATCACCGTATGTTTCATTTGTACTTGCGGTTACAAAAATTTCTGAATCTGATAAAAAGACAGGCATACTTATTCCTATAACAGCAACTGAAAGAAGCGAAGCTATCATTTTTTTTATCTTCATATTGTACCTCCTGAAAAATATTATACATTATTTTTTCATCCATTCTTCCAGTGAAAGCGTTTTTTCACCTGCCGTCAGTGATGATAAATAAGTATAATAATTGAGTATAATGGTTGCATCAGAGCCTGTAAGTATGCCGTCTCCGGTGACATCAGCAACATTAAATTGAAGATCAGTAAGACCGTCGTCAAGTCCGGAGTTTACAAGCGTATATGCCTGTAAAGCAAAAGTCGCATCAGAGCCGTTGATGATTCCGTCGAGAGTGACATCGCCGAGAAGAAAGTTTGATTTCATAGCTTTAAAAGTATAGCCATATTTTTTTGCATAAATTTCAGCAGTTGAACCACTGTAGCCTTTTATAATGCCTGCATATTTATCCACATATTTTTTTGATTCGGAATCATATTCGTTTTTATTACAAATTGTACCGCTGGAATCATATATTTCACAATTCGGGTTAAGGATTGTTATTGATTGAAGATTTGAGCAGTTGTCAAATGCTAAACGGTCAATCTTTTTTACTGAATTCGGGATTATAATTTCTTTAACATTTCGGCAGAAACTGAATGCCTTGCTGTCAATATTTTTCAACGTAGCAGGAATTGTTACCGAAGTAACTGTGTCACGTCCTGAAAAAGCTCCCGGAGCAATTTTAACGACTGAATCCGGAATAACAACATTTGTACAAGCTCCAGCGTCAATGAAGATATTATTTACAATAATTGATATCTTTTTTTTATTTTCATCTTTAGTGTGGTCGTACCACCATGCGGTTCCTGAAAACGCACTTTGGCCGATATCTGTGACTGATTCTGGAATATTAATTGTTTTAAGTTTGGAGCATAGGACAAATGAATATTCTCCTATGCTTGTGACAGTATCAGGAATAGTTACTGATGTAATGGTCTCGTTTTCTTCAAATGCACGGGGACGGATAGCTGTTACAACGAGTCCTTCTATTTCAGACGGTATTTCAACTACTGCTGCCGTACCGTTATATTTTTTTATTTCTGTGTGATCGTTGTAATTCCGAATGTCAAAGTCGCCATATGTTGTATCGGTATAACTTTTCAATGCATTTGTGGTTATAAAAAGATTTGAAGAAATAGGTTTGATTGCGGGGATACATATGCCTGTAACGGCGATAGCAAGCAGCGAAGCTACAACCTTTTTTGTATTCATTTCTTACCTCCTGAAAAATATATGTTAATTATAACATTAGTCGGATAAAAAGTCAATAAAAATCTAATGACTCTGATTTTTATGTATAATCTTGAAAAAAGGCAGCTGGAATAACTCCAGCCGCCGGATATGATATATTATTTTTTCATCCATTCTTCAATAGAAAGCGGTTTTTCAACTGATGTCAGTGATGATAAATAAGTATAATAATTAAGTATTATGGTCGCATCAGAGCCTGTAATTATACCGTCGCCGGTTACATCAGCAGCCTTGAATTGAATGTCATTAAGTCCGTCGTCAAATCCGGAGTTTACAAGCGTATATGCCTGTAAAGCAAAAGTCGCATCAGAGCCGTTGATGATTCCGTCGAGAGTGACATCGCCGAGGAGATACTTTTTGTCGGGTTTATTTTCGGTGGCAGTAATAGTAACGGAAGCGGTGATCTCGCCGTAATTCTTGCTGTTGCAATGAATCGTGAGTGTATCTGTTCCGGCGGAAAGAATTGTTATCTGACTGCCGTTTATACTTGCAACGTTCCAGTTGCTGAAAGTCAGCCACACATTGTTGTCAAATGCATTGCTGTCTGAAAAATTATAGTCGATAGTGACCGTATTTCCTACATAAAGCTGATCTGGGTCAGGCTGACTGATGATGATATAAGGCTTTCCGGGAGGAAGCGTTGTTGTAGTGGTCGATGTAGAAGTGGAAGAAGTCGTTGAAGATGTTGTAGTGGTCGATGTAGAAGTGGAAGAAGTCGTTGAAGATGTGGTAGTGGTCGATGTAGAAGTGGAAGAAGTCGTTAAAGATGTGGTAGTGGTTGATGTAGAAGTGGAAGAAGTCGTTGAAGATGTGGTAGTGGTCGATGTAGTAGTCTGCGGCGGATCCTTTATTTCTACATAGAAATAATCATTGGCACTTACCCATTCTGAGAGGATATCATTATAAATCCAGTAAGTGACGGTTATCCGGCATGAATGCGCATATGAATTGTCAAATCCATCAACAGAATATCTGTCAGTATGATCGGTAAAGATATCATTTAAATGAACCAGTACATACTGTCCATTGTATATATGATAAGCATTCAGGATGAGCCCGGCTGCATCAAACTGTTCACCTACAGTATATTCGGTTTTGTATGGCAGTGATGCAATTTCAAGCTTGGCGGTGAATTTAGGGTCTGTGGTTGTAACGGGTGGTGCTGTTGTTGTAGTAGTGGTGGTTGTAGTAGTAGTGGTAGTAGTAGTTGTAGTTGTAGTTGTTGTGTCAAAAGTAGTTCTCGGCGGCGGCAGAGTTATTTTTGTGGTGCTTTGGGAAGTACCTCCTGAAACGGTAATTCTTCCGTCTCTGAAAATTGGGAAGTATGCCTGACCGTTAGTTTCAAAGGCAGTCGTATCGTTTGATATCCATTTTATGTCATAGTCTCCGTTGGGGCAGCCGTCCGGAACGTGAAAGAATACTGAAAAAAGTGTACTCTTATCCGCACCGCCAGAAGCACTTGTAGAACCG
The DNA here is from genome assembly GCA_021769725.1 of Oscillospiraceae bacterium. GTDB lineage: Bacteria > Bacillota > Clostridia > Oscillospirales > Ruminococcaceae > Ruminococcus. The sequence continues at coordinate 11,471 of JAETSI010000008.1, forward strand.
TTTACGTCAAACATGATAGTATTTCCGCTGATATTTGAAGATATGGTTGCGTCATATGCCGGACAGGTCGATGAGATACCGGTGATCTGGATAGGCGATGCTACGGAAAGTCCGATATCGTTTATCTGGCTGAGGGCAATAGGGTTGCGTACAATAATATTCACCTGAACGTCCGATCCCGGACCGGCTGTTTCAGAAACGACATACCATGTTGTACGGGAAGATGTGGCTGTGTTGTGTTCGGGAATTATCTGGGGCACTGCTTCTGCCGTTCCAGGAATTATGCACACGAGTGCGAGGAGCAGGCTGGTAAAAAGTGCAGTGATCTTGTTATGTCTGACTTTCATTTGTAAAACCTCCGTTTTCTAAAAGTTGTGGGAAATCATTTTCCGGTTTATTTTCTTTTGACTGCTAAAAGCAGTATGATCGGATATATTTCAAGACGGCCTATCAGCATATCAAAGCAGAGAACTATTTTGGAGAATGACGACATATCTCCAAAGTTTCCTGCCGAGCCGAAGCGGCCAACTCCAAACCCGATATTGTTCATGGTTGTGATTACTGCCGAAGCAGATTCCTCAATGGTAAAACTGTCGAGAGTGACAAGCAGTATTGAAGTGAACATGAGCAGAATATAGATGATAAAATAAGATGTAACACCACGGACAACGTCTCTTTCTACAGGCTTTCCGTCCATTTTTACCGATGCCACCGAACGGGGATTGATGATATATTTAAGTTCCTTGATGCCGGCTTTGAACATTATAATGACACGTGATACTTTTAATCCTCCTCCGGTCGAACCGGCACACGATCCGATAAACATCAGTGTAAGCAGCAGCGTTTGAGAAAAAACAGGCCATGTGTTCGTATCAATGACAGAGAAACCTGTTGATGTGATCGTAGAAGCGGTCATGAAGAAAGAATATTTCAGCGCTTCAAGGAATCCGCTGTACATATTTCTTATATTGAAAGATATAAGCAGGGTCGCCGTCAGTATTATTCCAAGATAAGTTCTCAGTTCTTCATTTTTGAATACCATAGAAAAACGGCGGATAAGCAGATAATAGTAAAGGTTGAAGTTTACGCCGAAAATAATAATGAAAACAGCGATCACCATTTCAACATAGAGACTGTTGTAATGGGCTATACTGTTTCCGTAAATTGAAAAACCTCCTGTTCCTGCTGATGAGAATGTATGGACTACAGCGTCATAAAAGGAAAGTCCGCCGCACAGCAGCATAATTATTTCAATGACTGTAAGGGCGATATATATCCCATAGAGGATTCTGGCAGAGTTACCCGATTTTGATACAAGCCGCCCGACTTTAGGTCCGGGGCATTCGGCACGCATCATGTGCATGGTTCTTGAATCGTTGCTGGACATAATAGCAAGAACGATCATGATTATTCCCATGCCGCCCAGCCAGTGGGTGAACGAACGCCAGAAAAGCGATGATTTAGAAAGTTTCTCTACATTGCTCAATATCGATGAACCGGTTGTTGTGAATCCGGAAACCGTCTCAAACAGAGCATCCACGTAGTTTGGAATATCGCCGGATATTACAAAAGGAAGCGCACATACAGCCGATACTACGATCCATGAAGCGGCTACGCTTATAAATCCCTCCATAGAGTAGACGGAATTGTCTTTTGGTTTTTTTATTGTCACAGCAAAGCCGGGAATAAGAAGAATAAGGATAGGGATTCCGAAAGAGGCAATAATGTGCGTTTCTCCGTAAATGAATCCAACCAGAACAGGCAGGAGCATTGCAAGCCCGACTACCTTTGAGATCTGTCCAATTACGTATATTATCATTCGGTAATTCATTGTACTTCCGGCTGCTCCTTTAGTCAAAAATATTGCTCAGATCATGGAAACCTTTGCTTGTAGTGACAACGACAACGCTGTCGTTTACCTGTAAGCAGTCGTCGCCTCTGGGGATAATAAGCTCGTTTCCCCTGACTATGCTTGCAATGAGTATACCGCTGCGTATCTTGAGCTTCTTTAGCGGAACTCCGACGTAATCCTTTTTATCTCTGACAATAAATTCAATAGCTTCCAAACGGTCGCCAACCAGTCTGTACAGTGTAGTGACATTATTTCCAAGAGAATTCTGCTTTGCTCTTACATACTGAAGAATCTGGTTTACGGTAATTGATTTTGGTGAAACGATACTGTCAAGATTGAGCGTATCAGAAAGCTGTATCAGCGACATACGGTTTACCTTTGTGACGACCTTTTTCACGCCGTTTTTCTTGGCAAGAAGTGAAAGCAGGATGTTTTCCTCGTCGATACCTGTAAGTGTTACGACAGCATCGGCGTCATAGACCCTTTCCTCCCTTAGCAGATCGTGATCTGTGCCGTCAGCGCATGATATGTTTACTTTATTGAGATTCTCACTCAGCTCAAGGCAGCGCTTTTCGTCAATCTCTATTATTTTTACTTTCACGCCCATTTCAATAAGCTGTTTTGACAGATGATAAGCCACACGTCCGCCGCCTATAAGTACAACGGATTTTACACGTTTTTCTCTGTATGCCGCACTTATGCTTCTAAAAAACTTTACCATTGCGCTATGTGAAGCTGTTATATGAATTTTATCCCCGGCTCTTAGAACAAAGCTGCCGTTGGGGATTATGAGTTCATCGTTTCTCTGAACGGCGCAGATGAGAACATCCAGCCGGAGACGTCTGGAGAGCTGGCTGAGGGCAATGTTATCCAGTATGCTGCCGGATGTTATCCTGATTTCTGCCAGATCAACCTGTCCTTTTGCAAATGATTCAATGTTGATAGCTTCGGGATATCGCAGAACCTTTGCTATTTCGTTGGCTGCATTGAAGTCGGGGTTGACCATCATGCTTATGCCAAGCTCTTCACGCATGAAAATTATTTGTTTGCCGAATCCGGGGCTGCGTACTCTTGAAACGCAGTGGCGTGCCCCCATTTTTCTTGCGATAAGGCAGGAAAGGATATTTACTTCATCGGAATTTGTAACGGCTATGAAAATTCCTGTTTTGTCTACTTTAGCTTCATCAAGAATATCCGTGTGCAGTCCGTTTCCTACGATACCCATTACATCGCAGTCGTTTGTTATCGAGTTTATTTTGTCCTCGCTGAGGTCGATAACGGTAATATTGTGTTCGCTGCTGAGGACTTCCGCCAGGGCGTATCCTACCTTTCCGCAGCCTACTATGATAATATCCATATGTCCTCCGTCTGTTTATACTCACCTCTGTTGCATAATATCCAGTAATGCTGACATAAATTTTGTCTGTCTGCGTTGTCGTCGTCACCATACGACAGTATGCTTTCCTCCTCCGCCTTGACATACAAAATTTCTGTTCAGTATCCTTTGGATATTATGCAACAGAGGTGAGTATAATGCACTATATATTTTTTGGCATAAAGCGTGTATATAATATCTCAGTTTAATTATAACCCCACCGGTAAAGTTTGTCAAGGGATTTATGTGCACTTAACAAAAAATCTGCCGGAGATAAATCCGGCAGATTTTAATTTTGCATTAAACGTAATTACTTTATGATTCTTACTCTTATAACACCGTCAACGGCATTGATCTTACCCTCGACAGAAGCAGGAACTTCGCCTGTAACGTCGAGCATGGTGTAAGCGAAATCCTTCTTGCTTGCGTTTACCATATTCTCAATGTTGATTCCCTCATTGCCTACAGCAGATGTGATAGAAGCGATAGTTGTAGGAACATTCTTGTGAATAACACAGATCTTTGTGCCGACTGCGTTCATGGAAGCATTTGGAAGATTTACACTGTTCTTAATGTTTCCGTTCTCAATGTAGTCGATAAGCTCCTGAGCAGCCATAACTGCGCAGTTATCTTCACTCTCGGGAGTAGAAGCTCCGAGATGGGGGAGAACGATGATATTATCAACGCCAAGAACAATATCATCAGCAAAGTCTGTAACGTACTTTGAAACTTTTCCGGCAGCAATAGCGTCAACAACTGCCTGGCTGTTGATAAGCTCGCCTCTTGCAAGATTTATGATGCGGACGCCGTCTTTCATCATTGCGATCTGCTCTGCATCAATTGTGTTTTTTGTCTGGGGGGTATAGGGCATATGAATAGTGATATAGTCGCTGTTCTTATAAATCTCATTAATATCAGAAACGACCTTTGTTGTGGGGTCAAGGTGAAGAGCAGCGCCGATAGAAAGGTACGGATCATAACCGATAACTTTCATTCCCAGAGCTTCGGCAGCGTTTGCAATCTGACCGCCGATAGCGCCGAGACCAATGATACCAAGAGTTTTACCCTTTATTTCAGGGCCGGCAAATTTGGATTTTCCACCCTCAACTGTTTTGGGAGCATCAGGTGTACCCTTGAGTGAAGCAGCCCATGCGGCAGCCTCTGTGATTTTTCTGGAAGCAAGGAGAAGAGCGCATATCGCAAGTTCCTTAACAGCGTTAGCGTTAGCGCCGGGAGTATTGAATACGCAGATTCCCTCCTGAGCACAGCGGTCAACAGGGATGTTGTTTACGCCTGCACCTGCACGTGCAATAGCGATAAGATTATCGCCGAAAGTCATATCGTGCATTTTTGCGCTTCTTACCATGATAGCGTCAGGATTGGCGCAGTCGTCTGCAACGCTGTATTTGTTATTGTCAAAAATATCTATTCCGATCTTGGAAATCTTATTAAGTGTCTGAATCTTATACATTTAAATTACCTCATTTCGCATCTGATGCATATATTGCCGCATGGCATCAGGAAATAACACGTACTATAATAATGCCTATAACAGCGAGAACACCGCATACGGCTGCGATCTTCCCTCTGATACTGTTTCTTTTCTTTATGCGTTCTCTGGCTTCGTCGCTTAACTGAAAACTCATGAATTTTCTTCCTCGAACTTCTTCATGAATGCAACAAGCTTTTCAACACCTTCGATAGGCATTGCATTGTAGATAGAAGCTCTCATGCCGCCGACAGTTCTGTGACCCTTAAGATTTTCAAATCCGGCAGCCTTGGATTCCTTAACAAACTTTGCATCAAGTTCTGCGTTGCCTGTAACAAAAGGAACATTCATAAGGGATCTGTCTTTCTTTTCAACAGTACCCTTGAACATCTTGCTCTGGTCAAGGAAATCATAGAGAATAGCGGCTTTCTTTTCGTTGTGAGCCTTCATAGCCTCAAGACCGCCCATTTTCTTGATCCACTTGAATACCTTTCCGCAGATGTAGATGCCGTAGCAGGGAGGAGTATTGTAAAGAGAATCGTTGTCAGCCTGTGTTTTCCACTTAAGCATTGTAGGAGTACCTGCAAGAACATCATCACGGATAAGATCCTCACGGATGATAGCGATAACAACGCCGGCAGGACCGATATTCTTCTGAACGCCGCCGTAGATAACGCCATATTTTGTTACATCTACAGGCTCTGAGAGGAAGCATGAGGAAACGTCGGCAACGAGATCTTTACCCTTGGTATTCGGGAGCTGCCAGAACTTTGTACCGTAGATAGTGTTGTTTTCGCAGATGTAAACATAATCTGCGTCCTCGGGAATATCAAGGTCAGAACAATCAGGGATATATGAGAAGGTCTTGTCGGCAGATGAAGCTACAGCAACAGCCTCACCGTACATCTGAGCCTCCTGGTAAGCTTTTTTTGCCCACTGACCGGTAATGATGTAAGCTGCTTTCTTGTTTTTCATAAGGTTCATGGGGACTGCTGCGAACTGCTGTGAAGCGCCGCCCTGAAGGAAAAGTACTTTGTAATTATCAGGGATATTCATAAGGTCACGGAGATCCTGTTCTGCTTCTTTAATGATATTGTCGTATACCTTTGAACGGTGAGACATCTCCATTACGGACATACCGCATCCCTTATAGTCCATCATTTCGTCTGCTGCTTCCTGAAGAACTTCTTCGGGGAGAACGGCAGGACCTGCGCTGAAGTTATAAACTCTGCTCATTGTAAAAACCTCCACTTTAAGTATATAAATATGATAGAATGTGCCATATATCAATAATTATACTCCTTTAGGCAAAATAAGTCAATAAGGGGTATGCATATTCGTCAATATGCACTAAAATGTTGATATTTATTTATCGTTGTTGGAAGTTGAGAGACTCTCAGAAATGATACGGCAGAGAAAACGGTGCACATGATGACGACTTTAGCGCATTTGTATTATCATATTAAAAGTTTTAGTTTTCAGGAACACGAATGTCTGTCCAGTCGGAAACGTTACATTTACCATAATCATTATTGCCGACAGCGACAACAGTGCCATCTGATTTTAAGCCTACTGTATATTGACATCCTTCTGAGATTGCAACAATATCTGTCCAGTTATCAACGTCACATTGTCCATAATTATTAAATCCGACAGCGACCACTGTTCCGTCTGATTTCAAGCCTACTGTATCTCGAAAATCTGCTGAAACAGCAACGATATCTGTCCAGTTGGAAACGCTACATTGATAGCATCCATTATGACCAACAGCAACAACAGTGCCATCTGATTTTAAGCCTACCGTATGAATCTCTCCTGCTGATATAGCGACAATATCTGTCCAATCTGAAACATCACACTGTCCATGATTGTTTTCACCGACAGCAAGAACAGTGCCGTCTGATTTTAAGCCTACTGTATAATGGTATCCTGCTGAAACAGCGACAATATCTGTCCAGTCTGAAACATCACATTGTCCTTCGTGATTGTCACCAACAGCCACAACAGTGCCGTCTGACTTCAAGCCTACTGTGTGGCAACCTCCTGATGAAATTGCAACAATATTTGTCCAGTGGGAAACAGCAGATTCTCCATAAGGATTTGATCCGGTCTCGACAACAGTGCCATCTGACTTCAAGCCTACAATAGTGTTTCCTCCTGCTGAAACAGCAACAATATCTGTCCAGTCTGAAAAATACCACAGTTCATCATCACATCCATATCCAACAGCAACGACAGTCCCGTCAGATTTCAAGCCTACTGTATGAAGACCTGATTTTGCAGCTACAAGTGAAGTGTTTGCATTTATTTGTTGAAAATTGCTTTTACTATCTATGTTAGAATCAATATCTAATATATCATCCATATCTGCCTGTGATGACTTAGATAATGATCTACGTGATCTTCTGGATGAATGTTCACCATTAAAGCTGTCTCCACAGGATACGAGACTGAATATACACGCCAAACTTGTTAAAAAAGCTAAAGTTTTTTTCATAAAGTATTCTCCTTAAAATATTATAATATAATCAAATGCAAAAAACATCATTTGTTGTATTATATCACAAATGATGTTTTTTGTCAATCTGTTTGTTTGTTGAATTTTGTTGTACATGAAAAATTACTATTGACAAATATAAAATAATGTGATAAAATATATGTATCATTTTAAAGCGTGATGCACTTTAAAGCAACACAGTGAGTTGCGATTAAGTATTCAAAGGAGAATTAAATATGAAAGAAGTTTCAAAATTAATGGATTTCAGAGCCGACATAAAGGTCGTAGACGCAACGCTTCGTGACGGAGGTCTCGTAAATGATTTCAGATTTTCCGATTCCTTTGTCAAGGATCTTTACAATGCCAATCTTCGTTCCGGCGTTGACTATATGGAATTTGGCTACAGAGCTGATAAGGAAATGTTCAACGTTGATGATTTCGGTCCCTGCAAGTTCTGCGACGACGATTACCTCTATTCCATCGTAGGAGAAAACAATACCGATCTTAAAATCGCTATCATGGCAGACGTTGGACGCTGCAATTACAAGCAGGATATCCATGACCGCAGCGAAAGTCCGGTTGATCTTATTCGTGTGGCTACTTATCTCCATCAGATTCCCACAGCCGTTGACATGATAGAAGATGCAAAGAACAAGGGGTACGAGGTAAGCTGTAATATCATGGCAATATCGACCGCACGTGAGTCGGATATAAGTGCTGCTCTTGATATTCTCGGCAGATCTTCCGTTGATGTTTTCTATATCGTTGACAGCTTCGGTTCACTCTATCCTGAGCAGATAGCAAGAATGGCTGATCTCTATGGTGAATTTGCGGCAAAGTACAATAAAAAGCTCGGAATCCATGCACATGACAATCAGCATCTTGCCTTTGCCAATACTATCGAGGCAGTAGGCGACGGTGTAGACTGGCTTGACGCCACATATTCCGCAATGGGAAGAGGCGCCGGAAACTGTGCTATGGAACTGCTTCTCGGCTTCCTCAAAAATCCTAAATATAACATTTACCCCGTTCTTCAGTTCATCGAAAAACATATGAATAAGCTTAAAGAGGGCGGCGCAGTATGGGGATATGACCTCCAGTACCTTATGACTGGTCTCCTCAATCAGCACCCGAGAACGGCTATCCAGTTCACTAAAGATGGCAGAAATGATTACTCTGAGTTCTACAAAGAGATAATTTCACAGGAATAACTGATTCAGGCAGCACCGCACGTGTACGGATTATACCGTTGTGCGGTGTTTGTCATTAACAAATATTTTGGAATTATGATAGAAATATGAAATATCAGAAAAGGACTTGATTTTCTCAGGCGTATAGTGTTATAATATATTTATCAACAGAAATAAGTCAGGAGGATAAATATGGATTATATCGGCGAAAAATGCCCGGTATGCAATAAGGAATTTACCGGCGACGATGATATTGTAGTCTGCCCTGAATGCGGTGCGCCTCATCACAGAGAATGCTATAAGCTTGAAAATAAATGTGCTTATGCCGATCGGCATGAAAACGGTTTTAAGTGGAAGCGCACTCCGGCAGAGGGGGAAAATGGTGCTTCCGACGAACAGGTGATTATCTGCCCTGTATGTCATTCCCGGAATTCAGCCTCGGTGAATTTTTGCGGTAAATGCGGCAGCAGGCTGCATCCGGCAGAACGTGGCGACAGTCAGGCTCAGGCAGGATTTCAGGGACAGCAGGGGGCGTATCGAAGCGGTGACGGACGTGCCGACATGGAAACGGTGTTCTCCTATCTGGGATTTGATCCCAATGAGGATATGGGTGAAGGTTCTACCCTTAAAGATGTTTCAAGCTTTGTAGGCAGCAATACGCTTTATTATATACCGATTTTTAAGAGAATGAAAGATTTTGGCACAAAGATATCATTCAATCTCAGCTGCCTTATTTTTCCGCATCTTTATTTCGCAAACAGGAGGATGTGGTTTTGGGCGATACTTGCAACAGTTGTAAGCATTATATGCAGCCTTCCGAACATGATAGTTACTGTCGCAGATATGATAAACAGCGGTATAATTGAAATGGCAGGAACGGATGCTGTTGTCAGTTTTGTAAACAATTATAAGAACGATTTGGTTTACTTTGGAAACATATTGGGAACAGCCTCATGGGTTGTGAACCTTGCTTGCTGTATTTTCGGAAACTGGCTGTATTACCGACATTCCCTCCGATCTCTGAAAAGGCTGAAAGAACGGGGAATAGACGGAACTTCTAATCCCGCTGTGGTTATGTCGGCAGGAGGAGCAAAGCCTGTAAATATGATTATTGTAATGATTATAATGGGCGTTATCGGCAGTGCAGCTATGGCAGGATTTATTTCTTATCCGCAGCTTCTTAATGTCTTCATATTGTGACCTTATAAAGGCTTCTGTGCGTAAATGTGCAGAAGCCTACATTATTACCGAAATTTATCTCAAACTATTGACATTTTATGCGTCAAATGGTAAAATGATAATGAGATATATGGCGCACTGCATGGTTTTGTGAGGTGTTGCTTTTAAAGAAAGAGAGGGAAATATCATGAAAAATTTACTGAGAGCAGCCGCTGCAGTATCAGCTGCTGCATTGACGCTGACTTTTGCCGTTCCTGCCGTTTCGGTTAAAAAGAATACGCAGTTAAGTGTAAATGCTGCTGCCGACGACTGCAATGACGACTGGCTTCATGCAAAGGGAAGCCGTCTCTATGACAAGAACGGCAATGAAGTATGGCTTACCGGCGCAAACTGGTTTGGTCTTAACTGCAATGAAGCGGTTCCGCATTATCTCTGGCAGGCTGATATTGACGCTACGCTTAGTGAGATAGCCGACAGAGGAATCAATGTTATCCGTTTTCCTATTTCCACAGAACTTATACTTTCGTGGATGAACGGAACACCCAATCCCGTAAGCAGTCTTACCGCAAATACTGACCCGAATTACTATATCAATCCTGATTTCTGCGAAGCTGACGGAAAAACGCTGAAAAACTCTATGGAGATCTTCGATATTATTATTCAGAAATGCAAAAAGTACGGACTGAAAGCGTTTGTGGATATTCATAGTCCCCATACCGATAACTCAGGTCATAATTATAATTTGTGGTATGGCAAAGAGACGACTGACGGAACTATGGTCACTACCAAAATCTGGCAGGATACCCTCGTATGGCTTGCAGACAAGTATAAAAACGATGATACGCTGCTTGCGTTCGATCTGAAAAACGAACCTCACGGAAAGGGACAGGAGGGAACTCTTGCCGCAAAGTGGGACGGCTCTACTGACGAGAATAACTGGGCTTATGCCGCAACAAACTGTGCGGACGCTATTCTTGATGTGAACCCTAATGTTCTTATACTTATTGAAGGCGTCGAGCAGTCCATGAGCGGCGCTCAGGCAGGCGACTACTGGGGCATGCCCGACAGACGTGACAATTCCCCATATATAGGCGCATGGTGGGGCGGAAACTTCCGTGGTGCAAGAGAATACCCTATCAAGCCGAAGCACGGCACGAGCCAGATCGTTTATTCTCCCCACGATTACGGTCCGTCTGTATATGCCCAGACGTGGTTTGACAAGGACTTCACCGAGCAGACGCTTCTTGACGACTATTGGTACGATACATGGGCATACATCAACAAGGAGGATATAGCCCCCGAACTTATCGGCGAATGGGGCGGTCATATGGAAGGCGACAACCTCAAATGGATGTTGCTTCTCCGTGATTACATGATAAAGAACCACATTAATCACACCTTTTGGTGTCTTAACACTAATTCCGGCGATACTGGCGGACTCTGGGACAGTCTTAGTTTCAGCGGTACTTCCGGTACGAAGATCGACTGGAACGAAGAAAAATACGAAATGTTCGAGGAATCCCTCTGGCAGACGCAGGAGACCGGAAAGTATATCGGACTCGATCATCAGGTTCCTCTTGGAAAGAACGGACTTTCATTGAATGAGTTCTATTCTTCTTATTCTGCATCTGAGGGAAGTAATCTGGACGGAGGTACGAAGGCTCAGGGCAATACAAATCCTGTTGACCCTTCCACAGAGCCTGATACAAAGCCTACTGATCCTGCGACAAAACCGGACGATGATGTTAAATACGGTGATGCCGATTGCGACGGAGAAGTATTCCTTAATGATTCGGTGCTCATTATGCAGGCTATAGGCAATCCAGATGCATACGGAGTAGGCGGCAGTGACAAGAAAGCCATAACAAAGCAGGGAATTATAAATGGAGACGTTTATGATCCTGGAACCGGACTTACAAATCTTGATGCGCTCGCTGTTCAGAAATATCTCCTGCATCTTCTTGACGAACTGCCTGAATTGTCATAAATTATAATTAAGTCTGAATTTCAGCCGCTGGATAACTTTGCCGCAATAGAAGCGGTAATTGTCCGGCGGCTTATGCAGTTACTCATCCAATGCCAATAACTTAAGTGGAAATTCCGTTCCCACACTCCTGCCAAAAGGGGGATTCCCCTTTGGAAAAAACATTATTAATTATATTCATAGTATTTTTTGTAAATGCTTGACATTTTTGTGCAATTCTGTTAGAATGTAATTAAATAGCGCTATAATATGCGTGAATTGAGAGGGGAATATTATTATGAAAAATATGTTGAGAGCTGCTGCGGCAGTTTCTGCTTCTGCAATGATTCTGACTTTTGCAGCACCGACTGCTGTTACGGAAAAGAACGGAACACAGTTTAACGCAATCGCAGCTGCCGACGACTGCAATGACGACTGGCTTCATGCAAAGGGAAGCCGTCTTTATGACAAGAACGGCAACGAAGTATGGCTCACTGGTGCAAACTGGTTCGGTATGAACTGTTCTGAAAATGCGCCTCATGGTCTATATGCTGCTGACGTTGACAAGTTTTTGTCCAATGTTGCCGACAGGGGAATAAACGTTATACGTTTTCCTATTTCCACGGAACTTATTGTTTCATGGATGGAGGGAACCCCAAATCCGGTAAGTTCCGTCCAAGCATCCTATAGTCCTCCGACCGACATCATCGGCGAGGACGGCAGCGTTACTCCTGCCGGAGCATATGGAAATATTAACCGTGAGCTTGCCGAAGCTGACGGAAAGACACTGAAAAACAGTGAGGATATATTTGACGTTATTCTTGCAAAGTGTAAAAAGTATGGAATAAAAGCGTTTATTGATATTCACAGCCCCGATGCCAACAACTCCGGTCATGACTATGAGCTGTGGTACGGCAAAGCAGGCGTTACCACACAGGTGTGGATAGACAGTCTTGTCTGGATGGCTGATAAATACAAGAACGATGATACCCTCATTGGTTTCGATCTCAAGAATGAGCCGCATGGTAAGAGAGGTTATTCTGCGGATGTCCCCGAAAAACTGGCGAAGTGGGACGATTCTACTGACGAGAATAACTGGGCATACGCTGCAACGACCTGCGCAAATGCTATTCTTGAAGTAAATCCCAACGCTTTGATATTCATTGAGGGTGTTGAGCAGTACCCCAAGACTGACAAGGGTTATACCTATGACACTCCAGATATCTGGGATGCTCCTGCGGATGTATCTCCCTGGTACGGTGCATGGTGGGGCGGAAATCTCAGAGGAGTAAAGGATTATCCTATAGTTCCGGACAGCGGCACAAGCCAGATCGTTTATTCACCTCACGATTACGGTCCGTCCGTATATGCTCAGACGTGGTTTGACAAGGACTTCACCGAGCAGACTCTTCTTGATGACTACTGGTACGATACATGGGCATATATCGGCGATCAGGAAATTGCACCGCTGCTTATCGGTGAATGGGGTGGTCATATGGACGGAACAGATAATCAGAAGTGGATGGAACTTCTTCGTGATTATATGATCAAGAACCACATCAATCATACTTTCTGGTGTCTAAACCCTAATTCCGGCGATACGGCAGGTCTGCTGGGATATGACTTCTACGAGTGGGATGAAGTTAAGTACGGAATGTTTGAGAAAGCTCTTTGGCAGACACAGGATACAGGAAAGTATATCGGTCTTGATCATCAGAAGCCTCTGGGAATAAACGGTACAGGAATTTCGCTCAGCGAGTATTACTCGAAGTATTCTGAGACGGAGGGAAGCAATATTGACGGCGGTACAAAGTCACAGGGAAATGTTGATCCGCCCGAGCCATCCACACAGCCGTCTGCACCGGATGATGAAGTTGTATATGGCGATGCGGACTGCGACGGCACGGTATTTCTTAACGATGCAGTGCTGATTATGCAAGCTATAGGAAATCCGGATGCATACGGAGTCGGAGGCAGTGATAAGAGAGCTATAACGAAGCAGGGAATTGAAAGCGGCGATGTTTACGATCCTGGAACAGGACTCACCAATATGGACGCACTTGCTGTTCAGAAATATCTGCTGCACATTCTTGATAAGCTTCCTGAATTATCATAAAACAGATCAGGTTATGGCTGCTGTACCAAATTAAGGTGCAGCAGCTTTAGTTATTTGTGCATACTTAACAATGACAAGAAATAGTTTTTGTGATATTAAATAAAAATAAAATAAAGTTAAATAATCGGTTCACTTTTTTATAATTTTATGTTATAATTAAAACAACACTGTGCAAAGATTGTGCGGTGTCGCTTTAACTTGGATTTTCCTGATTGGAGTGATGCGGATAAAAACTTTGTATATATCAGATCTCGACGGCACACTTCTTGATCCGGCAGGAGAGATAACGGAGAAAACGGCAGAAATAATAAATTTTCTTGCCGGCAAGGGTCTTGATTTTACTTTTGCTACTGCCAGAACTATCTATTCCGCCGGAGTTATAACCGCAGGACTTAATATCAGCACCCCTTGTATTTTGATGAACGGCGTGTGCGTTTATGATCTGAAAAAACGAAAATATGTCAGTGTGGAATCTGTTTCACAGGAGCTGTCTGAAAAAGTAATATCCTTGTTTGAGGAACATGGCACAGAATGTTTTATGTTCCGTATCTGCGGAGAAAAACTGACCACATACTATACCGCGCTGACTGAAAGGGTCATGGCACAATTTGCGGAGGACAGGCAGAAAAATTATGGCAAGCCTTTCATTCAGTGCCGTGATATGCGTGATGTCACAGAGGGGGAGGCTGTTTATTTTACAGCGATGAGCGAATATGACAGACTTCTGCCGGTACGGAATGCTGTTAAGGAGACGGAGGGGCTTGACTGCGCCTTTTATAAGGATACTTATACCGGAAAATGGTATCTGGAAATATTTTCGTCAAAGGCATCAAAGGCAAACGGAATAAAAAAACTCAGAAGTTTGGGCAGATTTGATGAGATAGTTTGTTTTGGGGATAATCTGAATGATCTTAGTATGTTTGAACAGTCTGATGTGAAGATCGCTGTGGCAAATGCCCGTGATGAGGTAAAAGCCGCTGCGGATATTATCATAGGTTCTAACGAATGTGACGGAGTGGCAGAATATCTTAAAAATAATTATTATATTAAGAAAGGATAAATTAATTATGAAAAAACTTATGCTTGGAAACGAAGCTTTTGCAAGAGGTTTATATGAGGCAGGATGCCGGATTGTATCCAGCTATCCCGGAACGCCTTCAACGGAGATCACCGAGGAGGCTGCAAAATATGATGAGATGTACGCAGAATGGGCGCCAAATGAAAAAGTGGCAATGGAGACGGCTCTCGGCGCTTCAATTGCCGGAGCAAGAAGCTTCTGCGGCATGAAGCACGTTGGTCTTAACGTTGCGGCAGATCCACTTTATACTGCGTCCTATACCGGAGTAAACGGCGGTATGGTTATCGCTGTAGCCGACGATCAGGGAATGCATTCCTCTCAGAATGAGCAGGACAGCCGTCATCACGCCATTGCGTCAAAGGTGCCGATGCTTGAACCCTCTGATTCTGCCGAATGCAAGGAATTCGTCAAGACAGCGTATGATATTTCCGAGCAGTTCGATACTCCCGTTATTGTGAGAATGTCTACCCGTGTAGCCCATTCACAGAGTATAGTTGAGATGGAAGACAGACAGGACGACAGCCTTAAAGAGTACGTAAAATCCCCCCAGAAGTACGTTATGATGCCTGCTTACGCCAAGAGCAAGCACGTATTTGTTGAGGAGCGCACGGAAAAGCTTGTTAAGTATGCAGAAACATCTCCTCTGAACAGAACCGAGATATCCGAAACGGCTGAGTTCGGCGTTATCACAAACGGAGCGGCTTATCAGTTTGCAAAAGAAGCTCTCGGTGACAAGGCTTCTTATCTTAAACTGGGAATGGTAAATCCTATGCCGGTTCAGCTTATCCGTGATTTTGCCGCAAAATATGAGAAGGTTTACATAATTGAGGAACTTGACGGCATTATTGAGCAGCACTGCCGCAATATAGGCGTAACAAATATTCAGGGCAAGGAAATATTTGGATATATCGGAGAAATTCCGCAGTCAGTAATTGCAGAGAAGATTCTGGGCGAAAAAAAGGAATTTAACGCCCTTGAAGAAAATATTCCCGTGCGTCCGCCTGTTATGTGCGCTGGATGTCCCCACAGAGGTATGTTCTATACGCTGAAAAAGCTTGGCGTGACCGTTTCGGGTGATATCGGATGCTATACTCTCGGAGCCTGCGCTCCCCTTGAAGCTCTTGATACTACGATATGTATGGGCGCTTCTATTTCCGGTCTCCACGGATTCAACAAGGCAAGAGGAGCTGAAAGCGAGCACAGAAGCGTTGCCGTTATCGGCGATTCTACCTTTATGCACAGCGGTATAACGGGTCTTGTTAATATCGCTTACAATGATTCAAATTCTACTGTTATAATTCTTGACAACTCTATTACGGGAATGACAGGACATCAGCAGAATCCTACCACAGGTAAAAATCTTAAAGGAGATCCTGCCGCAGCCGTTAATCTTGAAGAGCTCTGCCATGCTGTCGGAATAAAGAGAGTACGTGTAGTCGATCCATATAAGCTGGCAGAGTGCGAAACGGCAGTAAAGGAGGAACTTGCTGCGGACGAAGCATCAGTTATTATTTCAAGACGTCCATGCGCTCTGCTCAAGTACGTAAAGCACAACGCTCCTCTTAAAGTTAACAGCGATAAGTGCGTTGGCTGCAAGATGTGCATGAAGCTTGGCTGCCCCGCTATATCCATGAGAGACGGCAAGGCTGTTATAGATCATACTCAGTGCGTCGGCTGCGGTATATGCACGGAAATGTGTAAGATAGGAGCTATTGGCTGAAAACGGAAAGGAAAGATCTGCATGAACAATGAAATATACGAGGAATTCACTCACTGGCTCGATGATCTTCTGGAAAACGCTGATGTCCCCGGAAATGCCTGTGCATGGTGCTTTAATCTCTATGAGGAATCCGTTGAGGACAGTGTATATGCTATACAGCTTATCGCAGCAGATGAATTTGATGAAAATGATGACGAATGGGCTTGCTCCGAAGTATGGTCGTCGGAGGAAAATATATTCTGCATAGAACTTTCTGACGAACCTGAAAAAGACTGGAAGGCTGCACTGAAAATCTTTTCCGGAATGGCAGAAGAATATATTAGAGATGGAAAATATGCGGATATACTTACATCCAAGCCTATAGGCATCGGATTTGTAGACGGCGATCTGGAAATTTTAAATAATAACGAAAGGTGATTTGAATATGGAAACTAAATCAATAATGATAGTAGGCGTAGGCGGTCAGGGCTCGCTGCTTGCCTCACGTCTTTTAGGAAACGTCCTGCTTGCTCAGGGATATGATGTAAAGGTAAGCGAGGTTCACGGAATGTCTCAGAGAGGCGGTTCTGTTGTCACTTATGTAAGATACGGCGATAAGGTGTATTCTCCCGTTATCGAAAAGGGAGAGGCAGACGCCGTTATCTCCTTTGAACTTCTCGAGGCTGCAAGATGTCTTCCGTATCTTAAAAAGGGCGGACATCTCATTACTTCAACTCAGCAGATAGATCCCATGCCCGTTATTACCGGAGCAGCTGCATATCCGGAAGATCTTGCAGAAAAGCTTGCGGCGGCAGGAGCTGACCTTGTTGCAGTTGACGCTCTTACTCTTGCAGAACAGGCAGGAACATCAAAGGCAGCTAATGTTGTACTTATGGGAGTTCTGGCGTCAAAAATGGATTTCCCGGAAGAACTTTGGCAGAACGCTCTTGAGCAGTGCGTTCCTGCAAAATTTCTGGAACTTAACAAGAAGGCTTTTGAACTGGGAAAGAACGCATAATAGCGGAATTATAGCATTATAAGGCATGAAAGGGGAGATACAATGAAACGCATATTGTCATTTATTGCTGCTCTGGTTATGACGGCTGCTGCCTGCTGTTCGTGCGGAGACGTTAATACGGGAACGGACAGCGCAGGGACATCTGAGGCAGAGGAGAACGAAGAAATAATTATTCCGGAAACAGAGTCGGCTGCAAGAAGGCAGACATATACAAAGGCGATTGAAAATGGAGAGAAACCCGAAGTTTCAGCGGTACACCTTTCGTGTATGTGCGACGGCGACATCAGCGAGAAAGTCGAGATCCGTGATATGTATGATCATGTTCTCCACAGCGGAGTTGTGGGACTGGTGGGAGTTCCTATAGAGCTGACATATGATGAAAGCGTTTCTGATACGAAGATTTATTTTCTCTACGATGCGGACGAATTGAGAAGTATCCCACCGAAAAATCTTATAATGCTTCACTATAACGAGGAAGATTGTTTCTATGATACGGTGGAAAATTTTGTTTTAAACGAGGATGAACACACAGTCTCAGCCGACATATCCGAGGGCGGAGTGTATCTCCTTGCAGACGCATATCAGTGGTATGACTGCTGGGGAATTGATGTTTCAGAGTATGAGTATGACAGATGTCCGGAAAATTATCCTACCGACTGGGAACGTGAATGTGATACGGGGAGCATAATGGAGCTTGCCGATAAGGAATGGGCTATGGAAAATGCTCCGGAATTCAATGTGTCTGATGCGGCGGAACTTGCATCGGTGGTCTGGTATGTGAACGGTGTCAGTGAGGACGAAGTTGTTTCTGTATATCTTGACAACGACATTGACCTTACCGGATATGATTGGAAACCAATGGGCTGGACGAACGGCGGAACAAAACATCAATTCAGCGGAATAGTGAACGGTCAGGGACATACCATAAACGGAATGACTATAAACTCCGGCTATGAAGATACAGGCTTTATCGGCTATGGTCTTGGTGCTGTGGTTCAGGATATCAGCTTTACAAACGCCGATGTATCGGCAACAGGATGTACCGGAATAGCAGGCGGTCAGCTCTATATGTGCGGCGAGTGGATCAATGTTCACACTCAGGGCAAGGTCAGCGGAGGAGGAGAAGACTATGGAGCAATAGTTGGCAGAGAGACTGATATCGCTTTCAGAGACTGCACAGCAGACGTTACCGTTGACGGAGAGCCTTTTGAATATCTTTCATATCGTCAGAAGCGTGAAGCTGATGTTGAGATAGTGGAAACCTTTAACCTTACAATGAGCGAAGATCACACCGTTACCCGTGACGAGCATGAGGGCTTTTACAATCTCGGATGGATGATAAAGTACAACGATGCTGAGGTACTCCACAGAAATGCGGAGAATGAACTTAGCTATCAGTATTTCAGAAATGCTCCCGGCACATATACTATATATCTTGTAGCATATATAAACGGAACTTATATAAGAGTAAGCAATGTTATAGAATATACGATTTAATTTTAAGGAGGAAATACCAATGGAAAGATATTGGAATGAAGAAATTGAGTGTATGTCACGAGAGGATATGAAAAAGATTCAGGACGAACGTCTTGTGGCTCAGGTAAAGCACGTTTATGAAAACGTAAAGTATTATCGTGATCTCATGGACGAAAAGGGCGTCAAGCCGGAAGATATCAAGTCTACCGACGATCTTCACAAGCTGCCTTTCCTTTCTAAGGTAGATCTGCGTAATGCATATCCGTATGGACTTCTTGCAAAACCGCTCAGCGACTGTGTCAGAATCCAGTCTACCAGCGGAACTACCGGAAAACGTGTTGTTGCATTTTACACACAGCATGATATTGACCTCTGGGAGGATTGCTGTGCACGTGCTATTACTGCCGCCGGAGGAACAAACGAGGATGTATGTCAGGTATGTTACGGTTACGGTCTTTTCACAGGAGGCCCCGGACTTAACGGCGGTTCTCATAAGGTCGGCTGTCTTACACTGCCTATGTCAAGCGGAAACACAGAGCGTCAGATCACTTTTATGCGGGATCTGGGAGCTACAATTCTTTGCTGTACGCCGTCATATGCCGCATATATCGGAGAAACTCTTCACGATATGGGATATACGACAGACGATATCAAGCTGAAAGCAGGAATTTTTGGAGCAGAG
This sequence comes from Oscillospiraceae bacterium, assembly GCA_021769725.1. Lineage (GTDB taxonomy): Bacteria > Bacillota > Clostridia > Oscillospirales > Ruminococcaceae > Ruminococcus. The sequence goes on from JAETSI010000008.1 coordinate 31,085, forward strand.
CCGTGGACAGAGGAAATGCGCCGTTCTATCGAGAAATCTCTCGGCATAAAGGCATATGATATTTATGGTCTTACCGAGACAAGCGGTCCCGGCGTATCTTTTGAGTGCTCCGAGCAGACGGGTATGCATATAAATGAAGATCACTTCATTCCTGAGATAATCAATCCCGAAACAGGAGAGGTTCTTCCCGAGGGAGAAGTTGGTGAACTTGTATTCACAAGCATCACCAAAGAGGCTTTCCCGCTGCTCAGATACAGAACAAGAGATCTCTGCGTTCTCAGCAGAAAGAAATGTTCCTGCGGACGTACTCTTATCAAGATGAGCAAGCCAATGGGAAGAAGCGACGATATGATGATAATTCGTGGCGTAAATGTGTTCCCGTCACAGATCGAGACGGTGCTTATTGAGCAGGGATATTCTCCCAATTATCTCATCGAGGTAGATCGTGTGAATAATTCCGACACGCTGGATATAAGTGTTGAGATGAATCTCGATCAGCTTTCAGACAAGGTAAAGGATATGCAGCAGCAGGAGAGAGCTCTTGCCGAGGCAATGAAAACTATGCTTGGAATCAATCCGAAAATTCACCTTGTAACGCCTAAGTCAATCACCAGAAGCGAGGGCAAGGCTGTCCGTGTTATCGACAGGCGTAAGCTTCATGATTGATAGGAGACAGGTTTATATGAAAAAAATTATATCAGCAGCTCTTGCAGGAGCGTTATGCGCAGGAGCGTTTGCTTCCTGCGGAGATAAAGAAAAGGAAAAAGGCAGTAAAAACGGCGCATTATCGACAAAGGGGAAGAGCGAGTATACGGCGATAATTCCGCTTGACGGCAACAGTCAACCAATTAAAGAAAGCATTGACGATGGAATCAAGTACAGCATTGATAATGCAAAGGAGTTTCAGAAAGAAACAAATGCGGAATATAGTCCGTACGTGATAAAGTTCTCCGGAGATAAGTTCGTAATGCCGAATCGGATGATTAAGGATTGGACATATTATGACGGGACTTTTTCAATAAAGAACGGAACGATAAAGTTTTCTTATGAGAATTATATAGCTCCCGGCAATGATTATAAAGTTAATATCAATGATAAAGCAGAAAAAGTGTCAATTGCTGCGGCAATTGACCAAATGGAGAAGTTGAACAAAACAGGTTCGTATTGTAAATATGCAGCTCCGACTATGAATGCGTACGATAAATGGAATGATTTTACCATACTTCCGTTTATTCGTTACACACAGGGAACAAAAATGGATATTGACCGTCCCAATACGCTTAAAACCGTAGATAAATTTCTTTGCACGGACACATACGGCGTCGAGTTAGACGGCAAGTATAAAAAAGGCAAAAGTTTTATCTTGAAACATGATTTAGAAGATACACTTGCAAAAGATGAGCAGTCATGTGTAACACGTGATGATGAACTGCCGGAACGATTGCTGGAAAGAGCAGAAATGAACTATCATTGTGACGACATTGAGTCAACGATAAAATTCTCCGACGGTAAGTGGGAATGGTACAATGACGAGGATGCTCTTCTGAACAACGGTAAATATGAAGAAAGCAAGAATTATCCCGGACTTATTAAAATGTATGTTGACGAAGAGTCAGAAAAATGTCCGGATTACGCAAAAAATACATATCCTCTCTGGTTTTATATAACAGACGACGGAGAGATCTATTATCCTGCATTCGTTAAAGTTGAATAAATAATTTAAAGGAGGAATATTTTATGGCAAACGTAAGACAAATCTCAGTTTTTGTAGACAACAAACCCAATCGGCTGGCAGGCGTCATGCAGCTTCTGAAAGAAAGCGGAATCAATCTCAGGGCGCTCAGCCTTGCTGATACAAAGGACTTCGGCATACTTCGCATTATCGTAAACGATACGGACAAGGCGGTCAGAATTCTCAAAGAAGCCGCATATGCCGTTACCGTTACGGAAATTCTGGCAATTTCCATTCCCGATTCTCCCGGACAGCTCAGCCGTGTTCTTGATATCCTGGGGGCAGACGGCGTGAATCTGGAGTATCTCTATGCTTTTATCGGCAAGTCGGACAGATCAGTTTCTTTTGTTATAAGAGTTGATGATAATATCCATGCTGCCGACACTCTTACAAGAGGGGGAATTATTCAGCTTACCGAAAATGATATTGCTGAAATGTGAATTTTTCACAAATTGTCGCTGCGTATTTAAATTTATTTTGAAAACGCTTGACAATAATCACCTGAATGTTGTATAATGATTATATAATATTTATAGATTTTCCGACAGGAGTGATGTACAATGGGTCTTCTCGATAAATTTAATGATGCAAGCAGAGGAGTTTCCGAAAAGGCTAAGAATATTTCAGAGGGTAACAACCTCAAGAGAAAGATTCTTTACGAAGAGGAAAGAATCGTTGAGATTTTTACTGATATTGGTAAGAAGTATTACAAAAATCCTAACGATGATCCGGCACAGCTTAAACTGCTTTGCGATGATATAGATCAGAGACGCAGAAGAATAAAGAAAATGAGATATGAGCTGAATCAGATCAGAGGTTATAAGATCTGCCCCAAGTGCGATGCAGAGGTTAACGATCGCTTCCAGTTCTGCGGTCGCTGCGGCGCAAGGCTTCCTGATATCGAAGATGAGGATTTTCTGTCACTTGAAGCTAATGATTACTATACAGAAAGCAGCAATAATTTCTTTAACGCAGATTCAAACAAGAACTATTAATCAAAACATGAAGGCTGTTCTGGAAAAAAACAGAACAGCCTGTTTTTTAGAGAAATATGAAAATATGTAAATTTGCCTTAGAGTTTATCGCTCTTTTGATTTTTTGCAGTCTGATCCCATTATGGAATATATTTCCGCTGAGTAATGCAACGAAAATTGCGCTTACGATTTTATTTTCAATTGTTTATTTATTCATAATTTTCAGAAAAGGAAAAGAAAAATCCAATAATAAAAAACTCAGGCGACTGAACAGAGGCATATGTATTGTTCAGTTTTCAGCATTTGCCATTGTTGCAGAGATTATTATACTTGCACTTTTCTTTGTGAAAAAACTTCATAGCGGCATAATCAATGCTGTTTTTGCAGTTGTTATGCCGATTATTGCTATTGGGATACTAATGTTTGCCGGAATTATACGCATAGCTTTGAATTCAAGACAGATCAGAATTAAAGATCATGTTCTGATGATTTGCTTCTGGTGGTTTCCTATCGTTAATCTTTTGGTCGTCAGAAGATTTTACAAAACTGCAAGATGCGAATATATCGTTGAAAGAGATAGAATAGAGCTTGAAAACGCCCGTGCCGAATGTGAGATTTGCCATACAAAATATCCCATTATTCTGGTTCATGGGATTTTTTTCCGTGATTGGCAGTTTTTTAACTATTGGGGAAGAATTCCGGCAGCGCTTGTTCGTAATGGCGCAGAGGTTTATTATGGAAAACAGCAGTCATCCAGTTCGGTTGCAAGAAGTGCAGAGGAGATTCGCAGAACAATTCTGAAGGTTATTGAAGAAACCGGCGCAGGGAAGGTTAACATTATCGCTCATTCAAAGGGCGGACTGGACAGCCGTTACGCAATAAGCTGTCTTGGAATGGATGAATACGTTGCAACCCTTACAACGATAAATACTCCGCATAAGGGCTGCGATATGGTTGATAATCTTCTTAATAAGATTCCTTCTTCTATTGTTGCATTTATAGCTAAAAGATATAACGGAATTTTTTCAAAGCTTGGCGACGAAAATCCCGACTTTATGGCTGGAGTATATGATCTCAGCGCTGTTCGTGCCGGAAAATATGATGAGGAAATGCCGGATTCTCCGCTTGTATCCTACAGAAGTGTTATGACAGTGATGCGTTCGGCTTCATCTGCCGGTTTTCCGCTTAATATCGGATATAAAATGATAAAAAAGCTGAACGGTGAAAATGACGGTCTTGTCTGGGAAAGATCCGCCATTCACGGTGAATACCGCCTTATTCGTCCTGCAACCAAAAGAGGAATAAGCCACGGGGATGTAATAGATCTTAACCGTGAAAATATCAATGGATTTGATGTGAGGGAATTTTACGTTGATATGCTTTTCAGACTTCGTCAGGAGGGCTATTAGAGAATCTTGCTCTTATAAGCATACATAAATAGTATGATGGGATGCAGAGCAAAAACCAATATACTGTGAAATGCGGGCATATCTGTCCCAGAACGTTAAGGGGCATATCTGAGTAATCCCAGACGTGCCAGCCCATGATGAGATTATCAAAAACGCCTACAGCAAATTCAACGGCGGTGATTATCACAGCGCCGATAAAACAGCTCCTGATAAGAGTCATGGCGTGGTGACTGTTTATTCCATATAGAATGGCAAGGATAGCTCCACCTGTCAGCGACATAGTCCAGTGAGTGTATCCACGGTTAAGTATTTCGATAAGACTATACATGAAATAGCCCATGAGAAATGCAAAAGTGTACTGTGAGATCTTCATATGATTTCCTCGGTTCATTTAAAAATTTATCATAGGTATTATTGACGAATAATTGGAAAATATACTTTTTAACGGAGGACATTTATGGATAATAATAATGATTACAGAAAACAGCTTGAAGAAATCATGAGAAGCGAGGGCATGGATGACGACGAGCTTATAAAAAAGGCTATCGATGCTCAGCAGGCAATTATGCAAAATGCGGACAGGATGATGGCGGAAATGACAGGTTTCAGCGATATTTCAGAAATCATGAATATGCCGTCAGCAGAGCAGTCACGTATTTTTAAAGATCTGAATGACAGACTTTGTGAAATGACCGGTATTGACCCTGCTGATTTCACGGAGGCTCCAGATCTTCTTATGGAAAGAGAGGAGCGCCGGAAGATGCTTGATGGTGTGGATGTTCCCGAAGCTCTGCTGAAAGAATTGGAGAATCACTATCGGAACGCCATTTATATTGAACCGACAGAAGCAGAGGTATATCCCGGATGCTCGAGGATAGGCGGATATCCCCATGTTCCTGCTGATTTTCAGTGGGTCAGGAACAACGAGGGGAATGCCCTGACCTTTCTTATGCAGATAAACTGTGAAGAAATTCATCCCTTTGATAAGGATAATATTTTCCCGGAAAAGGGGATGCTTTATTTCTTCTATGATTTTGAAAATGAACCGTGGGACAGCGAGGAAAACGGATATTCTGTCAGTTTTTATGACGGCGATATATCGGAACTTGCTCCCTGTAAGTTTCCGGATGGAGCCGGAGAAAATTATTTCCGGTATGCTGAGGAAAACTGCGTGATAGACGATCAGCCCGTAAAATTCTTTGCTGCTCCTGATCTTCCGGAATATGACGATAATGAGGAAGCGGCAGATAAATACAGCTATGAGGAATACGAGGCTGCAAGATACAAGCTGCTGGGCTATGACCCTGATGATTACAGCGAGGATTATTTCAAGCTGAGCGGATATTCCAACAGCATACAATGCGGTCTTTCAGAAGTATTTGACGGAAGTTATGTACAGCTTTGTCAGTTATCGACCTTTGAGGGAGAACACAGCGGATTTATGTTTGGAGATGGTGGAAGTCTTTACTTCTATATAAAAAAGGAAGATCTCATAAACAGGCGGTTTGACAGGGCTGAAATAACTCTGCAATGTTATTGAGATAAATTTACAAGAGGTGTAAAAAAATGCGAAAAAGCTGCATATTGATGCATATTTCAAGTTTGCCGTCAGAGTACGGAATAGGTAAAATGGGGCGTCATGCCTTTGAATTTGTTGATTTTCTGAAAAAATCCGGGGTGAAATGCTGGCAGATTCTGCCCCTTTCTCCTACAAGCTACGGCGATTCGCCGTATCAGTCCTTCTCGGTAAACGCCGGAAATCCGTACTTCATTGATTTTGAGATCCTGGAGGGAGACGGACTTCTGGAACATGACGAATTCGCTTCAATTGTCTGGGACAGCGAACCGGACAAGGTCGATTACAGCATTATCTGGAATCATTGCTTTGATGTGCTCAGGATAGCTTATTCAAGATTCAGGGCGTCTAAATTTCCGCAATACCGTAAATTCTGCGATGCAAATAAACATTGGCTTGAAGAATACAGTCTTTTCATGGCTCTGAAGTTCGCACATGACGGAAAAGCCTGGTATGAGTGGGAAAACGACATAGCTATGCACAAGCCGAAAGCTGTTGCCGAAGCTAAAAAGGAACTTAAAAAAGAAATTGGATTCTATAAATTTATCCAGTTTGAGTTCAGTCGTCAGTGGCACGAACTTAAAAAATATGCAAACGATAATGGCATTGAGATTATAGGTGACATTCCGATATACTGCGCTCTGGACAGCGTTGAGGCTTGGGGAAATCACAAGCTCTTCTGGTTTGACAGAAAACATCGTCCCGTTGCTGTTGCCGGCTGTCCTCCTGATGATTTTTCACCGACAGGGCAGCTTTGGGGCAATCCGCTCTATGACTGGGAGTACCATAAGAAAACAGGATATGAGTGGTGGATAGACCGAATAAGATCCGCTTCACAGCTCTATGATATTGTCCGTATCGATCATTTCCGTGGCTTTGAAAGTTATTATACGATTCCATACGGCAACAAGGACGCTACGGTAGGCGAGTGGAAAAAAGGTCCGAACTACGAACTTTTCTGCCTTGCAGAAGAGAAGCTGGGCAAGCTGAATATAATCGCCGAAGATCTTGGGTTTATTACTCCGGAGGTTCGTGAAATGCTGGATAAATGCGGATACCCCGGAATGAAGGTTCTCCAGTTCGGATTCAGCGACGGAGAAAATGAGCATCTTCCTCACAATTTTACCGGCACAAACTGTTATGCATATACGGGCACTCATGACAATGAAACTCTCAGCGGATGGATAGAAAAAATGGATACAAAATCACTGAAATTTACAAAGAAGTATCTTAATGTAAAAAAGAAAAAAGAAATTGCACCTGCTGTTATACGAGCAGCCTGGTCGAGCGTTGCGGAAGTTGCAGTGGCTCAGATTCAGGATTTTCTTGACAGTCCGCCCGATGGAAGAATGAATACGCCGTCAACTCTTGGCTGCAACTGGCAGTTCCGGACGAAAGAAAGCGATTTTACATCTTCTCTGGCAAAGAGAATTAAAAAGCTTAATAAAATTTATAACAGATGATCTGGAGGTTTGATAAAATGGATAAGAATGTATTAAAGGAAAAATTAAGCGAAAAGCTGAAAAACTGGCATGGCGATTCCGTGTACGAAGTACACAATGCAGTTGGCGAAGCCATAATGGAAATGTATTCGGAACAGTGGCAGAAAAGCCGTGAAAAGCATCTTTCCGGCAGACGTGCGGCATATCTTTCAATGGAATTTCTTGTGGGCAGAGCTATCCAGAATAATCTGCTCTGCCTTGGAATATACGATGATGTAGCAGAAGTACTACGCAATGACTTCGGCTTTGAAATGTCCGAGTTTGAAGAAATAGAGGATGCTGCCCTCGGAAACGGCGGTCTGGGACGTCTTGCAGCCTGTTTTCTTGACAGTGCGGCAACGCTGAATCTGCCCCTTGACGGCTACGGAATCCGCTATAAATATGGTCTTTTTAAGCAGTCTATCGTAGACGGATTTCAGCGTGAGGAGGCAGACGATTGGTCGAGAAACGGCGACCCCTGGTCTGAGCGCAGAGATGAGGCGGTTCTTGTTAGTTTCAATGAACAGACTGTCTTTGCCGTGCCCTACGATATGCCGATTTTCGGCTGCAAAACAGACAACATCGGAACTCTCCGTCTCTGGCAGGCTGAGCCGGTAAAGGAATTTGATTTCGAGACATTCAATAATCAAAACTATCTTGAAGCGTCAAAGGAGAAGATCTTTGCCGAGGATATTTCTCGTGTGCTCTATCCAAATGATGATACCAACGAGGGCAAAAAGCTTCGTCTTAAGCAGCAGTATTTCTTTAGCTGTGCGTCACTGACGGACATTATCAGAAAACATAAGGCAAGATTCGGAACAGTTGATAATCTTGCTGATTATATTTCAATTCAGCTTAACGATACACATCCTGTTATCTCAATACCGGAGCTCATTCGTCAGCTTGTTGATTATGAGGGATATACCTTTGAAAAAGCTCTTGAAATGGCAAAAAAGATATTCAACTATACAAATCATACTGTAATGCAGGAGGCTCTTGAAAAATGGTGGATAGGTCTGGTTAAAGAACTTCTTCCCAGAATTTATGAGATTATTATTCAGATCAATGAGTCTTTGATAGCTGATATGTATACCAAAGGAGTACAGAAAGATAAAATCAGCCGTATCAAGATAATCAAGGGCGAACTTATTCACATGGCTGACATGGCGTGTTATGCATCCAGTCATATTAACGGCGTGGCAGAGATTCACACCCAGATTCTGAAAGATACCGTTCTTGCAGACTGGTACAGCATCTATCCTGAGCGTTTCCTCAATGAGACAAACGGAATAACTCAGCGGCGGTGGCTTGCCTTGTGCAACAGCGAACTGTCCGGTCTTATTACGGAACTTCTTGGAACGGATAAATGGACGGTTGACCTGGATATGCTTAAAGAACTGGAAAAGTATGCCGATGATGAAGCAATTCTCCGTAGGTTCATTGATATCAAGCAGGAGAAAAAGGCTCAGCTTGCCGGATTTATCAGGGAACACGACAATGCGGAGATCGCTTCGGCATCTGTGTACGATATCCAGATAAAGCGTCTGCATGAATACAAGAGACAGCTGCTTAACGCTTTCTCAATTTTGTGGATATACTATGGAATCAAAGACGGCAGTATAAAGAATTTCACTCCTACCACATTTATTTTCGGCGCAAAATCTGCTCCAGGATATAGGCGTGCAAAGGCTATAATAAAGTATATCAACGAGATTGGCAGAATAGTTTCTTCCGATCCGGAAACAAGCGATCTTATCAAGGTAGTGTTTGTCCAGAACTACAACGTTTCCTATGCGGAAAAGTTGGTAGCTGCCGCTGATGTTTCCGAGCAGATATCTACAGCCGGAACAGAGGCTTCAGGTACAGGCAACATGAAACTCATGCTTAACGGCGCTGTAACTCTGGGAACATATGACGGAGCAAATATCGAGATAGTTCAGGAAGCCGGAGAAGAGAACAATTATATTTTTGGTGCAAGGGTTGAGGAACTTGAAAAGATAGTTCCGGAATACGACAGCCGTGCGGTATTCGCCGGAGATCCCATGATACGCAGGGTAGTTTCGTCACTGATTGACGGCACTGTATCTGACGGAGGCAGCGGTGATTTCCGAGAGTTGTATACGTCTCTTCTTGACGGTGCAAGCTGGCATAAGCCGGATCACTATTACCTGCTTGGCGATCTCAGAAGCTACGTTGAAGCAAAACTCCGCTGCATCAATGACTACAGTGCAGACCGTATCAGATTTGCACGAAAGCAGTGGCTCAATATGTGCAATGCAGGAAAATTCAGTTCTGACCGCACAATCGCTGACTATGCAAAAAACGTCTGGAAGATATAATATTGAAATATCAGCGAATTAAGTGGGGACGCCGTCCCCACACCCCCTGCCAAAGGGAAGTACATTCCCTTTGGAAACCCAGTATCAAATATCTCCATTATTCCGTAAAGGGATAATGGAGATATTTGGAGTGAATGCCACAGGGAAAATTCTCACTTGACATGAGTGTACGAAACTGAATTACTTAATTAGTTGGAATTCGTTATATACTTTACAAATATTACAATACAGCTCCGCATTTTGCGGAGCTGTATTATTAATATATTTCGTTGTCATTGTAGTCGTCATAATCATTATAATCGTCATCGTTGTTTTTGCTGTTTCGGGACATTTCAGCTTCTTCGGCGAGTATTTCTGCAAGATCTTCATCAATACCGAGTTTTATATAAAGCTTCTTATATGCTTCTATATAGTCAACATCGCTGAAATAATCATCAACGCTGACTGTATCGCTGTTTTCGTAATTCATTACATATGAATCATCAGCGTCCGGCATTTCAGCGGAATAGTCATCCTTATCTTTGAAAATAAGAGAGCAATCACCATATTCTACCTCATCCACGTTGACTGTATAGGTGACAGACTGCATACCTTTGCTGCCTTTGAATTTGAGTTCTATCGGATCAACGTCAGGAATATTCAGCACTGCATCACCTGTAAGTTTAAGGTCGTCATCACTTCCGATCGACATATCGTCAAAATCCATTGTGATTGTATAATCTTCCGATTCGTCGGATTCCATTAAATCACCGACTATTTCTTCGTCAATATTAAGTACAGCGCTTCCGGAATATTTTTTCTTGCCAGTTTCCTTGGCATTGAGAGTAAGGTTTACAATTTTTGTGTCGTTTTCCGTAACGGAGAATTCAATGGCAATATCATCTTTTTTCTTGCCGATCGCACCAAAAATCTCCACTTCTTCATCGCTTAACGAAAAGCCACGGATAGTTCCTTTTGAGTCAATGTATGTTTTAAGAGAAACTTCGCTGTCATCATCAGTATCGTTGTTATTTATAGATATCAGAGCTGCCTTGAAAGCACTGTCATACTGCTTTTCAGAAATGAGTCCGAACTTATCAATAATTGTTCGCTGTAAAACAGTATCATTTGAAGCCTCTTTGATAAAATTTTTGATGATCTTATTTCCGGTTCTGCTGTTTATATCAACATCAAGAACGGTGTATTTTACTGTTATATCCCCGATATCAAGTTTTTCGCTGTGTTCACGGTCTACATCGGAAAATGATTCATTCCATGCGTTGGTGTAGTTGATAATACTGTTTTTCAGTTCCGTGGGGGATATAAGCGCTGAGGGATCACTTATTATTTCCTGATAGAATTCCTTTATCTTGCTGTAGTTCAGATTTTCCGATTCCATGGCCTGCTTTATGACATCGTCTACGTCAAGACACAGCCATTGTTCTTTTAGTTCAGGATAACGCATGAAAAGTTTTGGATTCAGCATATCCAGGGCAAGGTCAAATGTGAGCAGACTGTCACCGTTCAGATTTGCTGCAAGTGACAGCATCTGGTCGGTTTTTTTGCCGCTGCTTGTCAGAGCAATGCTTAGATCTTCAACATTATTAATAATATCTGAAAGCATATCCTGCGATTCCGGCGAGTCAGAAATTTCTTTGCTCATTTTATCAAGAAGTTCGTCCTTTGCCGCATCGGTTATATTTAATTTGAGTTCGATTGATGAAGAAACTCCTTTTTTATATCTGTTAAGAGATTTGTCGTAAGAATCGGCAGCTTTTTCAGCAAATCCACGGGAATTTTCCTCATTTACCCATACATAGTATTTTTCGGGCTTCATTATACGGAGATTGACCTGATTTCTGATAAAGGACGAAAAGTGGTAAGCGGCTGCTCCTCCGCCGACAAGCACTGCTGCTGATATACCGCTTATGGCAGCGATCTTTATGCCCTTTTTATTTTTCTTTTTGGTCATCTCCGGGATTAAATCTTCGTCTTCTGACAACGCAGGTGTTTCGATTGTTTCCTGAACCTGATGTATAACGGTTTCCTGCGAATCGTCCGGAGCAGCAGTTTCATTTTCTTTATTATTCATAATAGTTCTCCCTCTTTAATTATTTTTTCTTGAGCTTGGCAAGTTTATAGATGAACAGTTCGATTGAGATAAGTCCTACGACGGCAGCTCCTGCAATGAGAGCGATCAAGCCGACGTTTCCTTTATCATCCTCGTCTTTTGTATCTTTGCTTTCTTTTTTATTTCTGCTATTATCGTCAGCGTCGGTATTTTTTATGGAATCATCCTTATCGCTGTCATATTTTTGACCAGTATCTGACGGAGTTTCTGTAGAGGACTGATCGTTCTTATCATAAACGGGAGCGCCGGTCTCTCCAATAATGATACCGCCGTTTTCCTGAGCTGTAAATCCTGCCAGCCATGCAAGCGAAGCATTCCAGTTAATAGTACATTCGTTTACAGACCATGCCTCGATGTGATCCATATAGCATTTCTGCGGTTTAATTTCACCTTTTTTCCAGCCCATTCCCTTAACCCATGGATCCTGCATACCAGAGTTCGGACCGCCGGAAAGTACGCCGTCGGGGGCGCTGGGAAATGCTTCATCGATCTGATTTGCCCAGTAGCGATGATGAGGATTCTTTATGGCATTTGCTCCGTAGCCTGTTACATAGGAGTTATCCATTGCATTTCTGCCGAGAAGATAATCCATACCGCCGATAACGCCGTCCATGTATTTATCATCTCCGGTAAGCATATAGGCGTATGCAATAACTATCGAATTATCAGCAACAACAGAGTTTGAACCCCAGATGTATCCTTCGTCACTGTCGTTATAGCTTATCTTGCTCTGACCGTAAGGCAGACCGTAGCCCTGGCTGTCTTCCAGTTCGATATAAGAGTCGGCTGTATTGCAAATATTCTTTTTTATGTCGTCCATATCATCGGATGGAATGCTTTTTTCATTGACAGCAAGACTCATCGTTCCGAGCGCTGCGGTATGTCCCCAGTCAAAGCTGCCAATGCTGCCTGCGCTTTCGCCACCGTTCATTGTTTCGGGAACGGTCAGGAAAAAATCAGAATTTTTCATATCTTTGTAATACATATCATCCCCGGTAGTGATGTAAAGCTCGCAGGCAGCCCAGTAGAATTCGTCATCTACAAAGTCGTCTCCGTAAGCTCCGCCGCCAATGGAACTGTCAAGGGGGGCAAATACGTCCGGATTCTTTTTGGCTGCTTCATAGGCATCTTCCGCTGCATCAAGACATTCTTCGGCAAATTCGGGGTCAATGTCTTTCCAGAGACGTGCAGCCTGAGCGCCGCAGGCAGCCAGATTAAGGGTAGCAGCCGTTGTGGGCGGTTTTACGATACGCTTCATTTCATCGTCGGCAGGAGCAATTCCCAGACCGGTCCACTTTTCGTCATGAGCTTTGTGATATGCCATATCCTTGTATTTGCCGTCTTCAACGATCATTTTGAGCATCCATTCCATTTCCCATCTTGCCTCGTCAAGAAGATCGGGATTACCGTTGGAATTTTCCGGCATAAGCATACTGCCATCGCCGTAGACATTTTCATAACCGTTTTTGAGAGAAGTCTCATACTGATTCTGCATCATCCAGAGGGAAAATCCGCCGTTTACTACATATTTTCCATGATCTCCGGCATCGTACCAACCGCCGGAAACGTCAATGGTCTTGCCGGTAGTGCCGCTTTCCCAGTCGGACATGATCTCGGCATTGTCTGTGGGATGACCGGCGGCTCTTGCGAGTTTATCCTTGTCGCCGGAGGAAATGTACTGACTTTCTATTTCAATGCTGCTTCTGTTCTGGTAGAAGTAGTTTAGCGAATCATAAAGGAGACTGGAGTATACGGAAGAATCACCGATTGATATCTTGCGGCTGACTTCCCCGTTTTCCGTTTCAATAGTATAAGTTCCGGCATCGTTAAAATCGGAAAAATCGAGGATATGGACATTGTCTCCCGAATCTTTATCCTTTCCGAAAGGCTTGCTTGTTCCTGAATATACTGATTTTCCTGAATCGTCAAGGATCTTGAAATCAACGGCGCTCTTACTGTCGCTGAGCAGTGTTGCACGTTTTGTCCGGTCTGCAAGATATCCAACCTGGTTCGTCATTATAGGGCAGCGAACTTTTTCGCCAATGATTTCGTAGTCGTTCTCGTCACTTGTGAGATCGATAAGGGACATATTGTCAAAGGTAATTACCGTTCCTTCGGGGAAGCAGTCGCCGGGCGTATACTGTCCGTCACCTCCGAAATGGAAGGCCCATTCGGCGACATCCAGCGATTCTGAGGCGGTGAATGTAAGGCTGACCTTCTTAGTTTCGTTTGCGCCTATCTGAATAAGATCCCAGGTGGAGTTAAAATCCGGACCATTGTCAGCCATCATGTTGTGCCAGATCTCCACATCGCCGTCAAGATTGCCGATCTTGGTATAATATTTTCCGCTGTTTGACGGAGTTATTTCATATTCTACCTGATACTGATGACCGGCAGTTATCTTCAGTCCACGATGACGGAACTGACAGTCCCAGCGATCCTCACCGCCTCTGGAGGCTCCGCCGGGATTGTTAATGGTTATTTTATATACGCCGTCTTCGATTACAAAGTCCATTTTGGATGGTCCTGATTCAACTATATGCCAGGGGAGACCTATCCCGTCATCAAAGTTTGTCTGTCCCAGCTGCTGACCTGCATTTGCATTGGTAAGGGGAATCTGTACAAGCGCCGGAGCTGCTGCCGCACCGGTGATAACAATTGCTGCTGCCAATGACATGACTTTATTTCTGATCTGTCTGGATTTTATCATTATATTACCTCCAATTTTTATACTCGCCTCTGTTTCAAAATATCCAGTTATGCCGGCAGAAATTCCGTCTGTCTGCGTTGTCGTTGTCACCATACGACAGTATGCTTTTCTCCTCCGCCTTGACACACGAAATTTCTATCCGGCATTCTTTGGATATTTTGAAACAGAGGCGAGTATATCTCTTAATTTATTTCTTTATAACTCTATAATATTACTTTAATACTTTTTGAATATAAAGTAAAGCAAAAAGAAAAAAGTTTACAATTGATTTGTGGAAAACTCTGTTTTTTCTATATTTCAAGTGGATAAGAGAGGGGTTTTTGTGGTAAAATACATAGTGAGACGCTCTGGACAACATATCCGTAGACGGTATTTTTATGCAATCTGACGAAAAAGCATATTCCATTTCGTTACGCTATATCTTTGGCATCATCATATGGCAAGAAAAAATTTCTTATAAGTCTTTTCAAGTCTTGACAAATATGATATAATAGAAATGATAAACAAATTTTTTATTGGAGATTGATTTATGGAACTTAATTCTTTTATAGCAGCAAAGCGAAAAGCGTTGAAAAAGTATTTCAGTCGGATGAATGAGATGCAGCAGGAAGCGGTATTTACCATTGAAGGTCCGTTACTCGTTTTGGCAGGCGCAGGAAGCGGAAAAACAACGGTTATTGTCAACCGTATAGCCAACATGATAAATTTCGGAAACGCCTATATGGATGAGTCTCTGCCGGGAAGCGAAGTGGATATCTCTTTTCTTAACGACTATGCAGACGGAAAGACGGACGATTTTGAAACTTTGCGTGATATAACTGCCGTTTCACCTGTAAAGCCCTGGAATATTCTTGCGATAACGTTTACCAACAAAGCGGCTGGAGAACTTCGTGAACGTCTTGCGGCTATGCTCGGGGAGGACGGCATGAATATCAATGCTTCTACTTTTCACTCTGCCTGCGTGAGAATTCTCAGGAGCGAGATCGAAGCAATTGGCTATAGCCGTGACTTTACTATTTATGATTCGGACGACAGCCAGCGTCTCATAAAAAATATTATGGCGGATATAGATATTTCTGAAAAGCAGATTGCTCCAAGATCTATTCTCAGTGAGATAAGCTTTGCCAAGGATAAAATGATTACTCCGTCGGAAATGCGCAGCGGGGCGGGGCAGGATTACAGAAAAAAAGTTATTTCCCGGATATATGGACTTTATCAGGAACGTCTGAAAGAAGCCAACGCACTGGATTTTGACGATATTCTCTGCCGCACTGTTGATCTGTTTGAGCAGTTCCCGGAGGTGCTTGAAAAATATCAGAAGCGTTATAAGTATATAATGGTTGATGAGTACCAGGACACAAACCATGTACAGTTCAGACTTGTTTCCCTGCTTTCTGCCGGTCACGGAAACCTGTGTGTTGTGGGAGACGACGACCAGAGCATATATAAATTCAGGGGAGCGAATATTGAAAATATCCTTGGCTTTGAATCAATGTTCAAGGGGGCAAAGGTTATTCGTCTGGAGCAGAATTACCGTTCGACTCAGACAATTCTGGATGCGGCTAATTCCGTTATTTCAAACAACTGCGGACGCAAGGAAAAATCTCTGTGGACAAGAGGCGAAAAAGGAGAAAAGGTCTACTGGTATAAAGCTGTGGATGAGTCTGACGAGGCACAGTTTGTTGCCGATACGATACAGGAACATTACCGGAACAGCGGAAAATATAGTTCATGTGCTGTTCTCTACCGCATGAACGCTCAGTCCAATGCCGTTGAACGGACTTTTGTGAAGTGTGGCATTCCTTACAAGGTATACGGCGGCATGAGATTCTATGACCGCAAGGAAATCAAGGATGTTACCTCATATCTGGCGTTTATCAACAATCACAGCGATATGCTCCGGTTCAGCCGTATCATAAACGAGCCGAAGAGGGGAATAGGAGATTCAACTCTTACACTTATCGAGGAAATAAGCCGTGACCTCAGAATTACACCTTTTGAAGTTCTGAAAACTGCCGGTGAGTATGCTCCTTTGGTGAAAAAGGCGAACGTACTGAAAAATGCTTACAATATGTTTGAATATCTTACGGAAAAGGCCGAGGAGCTTCCGCTTGATGAATTTTTGGATTTACTTCTTGACAAGACTGGATATATGGATTATCTTAAAACATTCGACAATGCCGAAACGAAGATAGAAAATGTTCAGGAACTCCGTTCTTCAATGGTAAAGTATATGCAGGAATCAGATGAACCATCCCTTAACGGCTTTCTTGAAGAAGTCGCCTTGTTCAGCGAGGCAGACAGAGATGATTCTTCGGACGACAGGGTTACTCTCATGACAGTTCACTCCGCAAAGGGTCTTGAATATGAGAATGTTTTTGTGGTGGGAATGGACGACGGAATATTTCCCAGTTCCAGATCTTTTGACAGTCAGGAAGATATGGAAGAGGAGCGTCGCCTTGCTTACGTTGCCATCACAAGGGCAAAGAAAAGACTTTATCTGACAAATGCCAGAAAGCGTATGCTCTTCGGTCAGACGCAGACGAATATTACTTCACGGTTTATGAGGGAGATCGGCGGTGAATTGATTGAAAAACACGATAATGCGGCAGCTATGAAAAACAGTCTTTCCGGAAACGATATTGCTGTCGTTGAGGTGCAGTCAACTTCACTTCAGCAGCAGCTTGCACGTAATAAGAACCTTTCAAATGCAAGTGTGAAAGCCAATGTTACATATACGGCAGGTGAGCGTGTTCAGCACAATATCTTTGGCGAGGGAACTATTATTTCTGCAAAGTCCATGGCTAATGATACGCTGCTTGAAATCGCTTTTGAAAAGGTCGGAACAAAGAAGATTATGGCAAATTATGCCAAGATTAAAAAAATATGACCAAGGGGGTTCTTTTATGAGAAAAACGAAAATTGTATGTACTATAGGTCCTGCTACTGATAACGAAAATATAATGCGTGAACTTATGCTTGCCGGCATGAACGTTGCCCGATTCAATTTTTCGCATGGAGATTATGAAACTCATGAAAAACGATTCAGAGTTATAGAAAAGCTCAGGACGGAGCTTGATCTGCCAATAGCAACTCTCCTTGATACAAAGGGACCTGAGATAAGACTGGGCAAATTTGTAAACGATAAACCTGTCGAGATATTTGACGGGGATATATATACGCTTACCACTGAAGATGTTCCGTGTACAAACGAGGTCGGAAGCGTAAGTTTCAAGAAGCTGCCGAGAGATGTAAGCATCGGTACAAAAATACTTATCAACGACGGAGTGATCGAGCTTGTTGCTGAAAAAGTGAGCAGTACTGATATAGTATGCCGTGTTGTGCATGGTGGAATTCTTTCCAATAATAAAGGTATAAATGTTCCGGGCGTGCAGCTTTCAATGCCATATCTCAGCGAAAGGGATATGGATGATCTTGAATTCGGTTCAAAAATCGGGTTTGACTTTATTGCAGCAAGTTTTGTACGCACGGCAGCTGATATTAACTATCTGAGGAAATTTACCCAGAGTCTGGGATGGTTTAATGTGCGGATCATTGCAAAGATCGAGAACATTGACGGTGTTGAGAACATTGATGAGATACTCGAAGCTGCCGACGGTATAATGGTCGCACGAGGTGATATGGGCGTTGAGATACCATTTGAGCAGATACCTGCCATTCAGAAGCAGATAATCAAAAAGGGCTATAATTCAGGAAAACAGGTCATTACTGCCACGCAGATGCTGGAATCAATGATAACAAATCCACGTCCTACCAGAGCAGAGATAACCGATGTTGCCAATGCGATATACGACGGAACAAGCGCTATAATGCTTTCCGGCGAAACAGCAGCCGGAGCTTATCCTGTGGAAACGGTAAAGACTATGGCTCTTATTGCGGAAACCACAGAAAAGAATATCGACTACAGGGGAAGATTTGCAATAAGGCGTTCAGAGCCTAACGGCAATATCGCCGAAGCTATTGCGCACGCCACTGTAACAACAGCGCATGATCTTAATGCAAAGGCCATAATTACGGTATCTTTGGGCGGTCAGACGGCACGTTTGATTTCAAAATACCGTCCTGCCTGTTCGATAATCAGCTGTACGATGAGTGAAGTCGTATGCCGTCAGATGAATATGAGCTGGGGAGTTATCCCATATATTATTGACGAAAAGAACAGCACTGATGATCTTTTTGCTGCCGCTGTTGAGGCAGCTGAGTCTCATCGACTTGTTGAGGACGGTGATCTTGTGGCTATCACTGCCGGAGTTCCGCTCGGTGTTTCAGGAACCACGAATCTTATGAAAGTTGAGAGGATAGGTAAATAACATTTTATTAAAAAACGACACCTGTCAGGTGCCGTTTTTTTGTTTGTCATATTATGCTCTGATGCTGTTATCGTCCGATTATAAGACGTCTTATAAGAACAAGGTCAAAGACATTTATCACGCCGTCTTTGCAGATATCGGCGGCTTCAGTCTGTTCAGGTGTAAGTTTCGCTGTTCTGATGATGTATCTCTGTAACAGTACAACATCGGCGATGCTTACTTTGCCGTCAGAGTTTATGTCTCCCGGAACGATTTCCGGAAGATTCGTGGAAGTAGTCGTTGTCGTAGAAGAAGTTGTGGTTGAAGTGGTGGTAGTTGTAGATGTCGTAGCAGAAGAAGTTGTGGTTGAAGTAGTAGTTGTTGTAGATGTTGTAGAAGAAGTTGTGGTTGAAGTGGTGGTAGTTGTAGATGTCGTAGCAGAAGAAGTTGTGGTTGAAGTGGTGGTAGTTGTAGATGTTGTAGAAGAAGTTGTGATTGAAGTAGTAGTTGTTGTAGATGTTGTAGAAGAAGTTGTGGTTGAAGTGGTGGTAGTTGTAGATGTCGCAGCAGAAGAAGTTGTGGTTGAAGTGGTGGTTGTTGTAGATGATGTTGTCTGCGGTATTTCATTTTTTGCCGTATACACTTTGATCGAGTCTATCTTGTAATTATTGTTCGACAGCCACCAGAAGCCTATTTTAAGCGTACCGTATTTATAATTTATTGCTTTGGATGTTGCAGAGTCGATATTCCATACAGCAGCAGCGGTGTTTTTGTCATGATATTCGTTGAAATTATCGCTTTGATACCAGTCGCTTTCATTTATGGTAGAACCGAAAGCGCCGTTCCATGTTCCTATTGTGCTGTCAGAAGAGATCGTCACTTCAACTTTATAGGCTGTTTCTCCGTCGGGAATATTAAATTCAGACCAAAGCCAACCGGGGAAATTGTCACTCATGCTGCCGCTTGAAAGGTCGGGATGTATTTCATATTCACCAGCGTTTACAATTTTGACTGTAGTTGTTGTAGTTGATGCAGGTTTTGAAGTTGTAGTAGTCGTTGTTGTTTTATTTCCGCCTGAAACTGTTGTAGTTGTTACAGGTGGCTGATATGATCCGTTGCCGTATATTTTAGTGACCCCCTCGATTGACGAAACAGGAGCACCTGTCTTATAGATCGTATAAAGACCGGCAGCTGCTCCCACAAGAGCTGCGTTGTAATCGCAGGCAACCTCGTTGCATTTATAATCCGCTCTGCTGTCCTGATAAGTTCCGCCTGCGTCTGTCGGTCCGCCTACAAGAGCGCCTACGAGCGTGTATTTTGAAGGTGATTCATCTTCGGCTGAGGATGTTCCGGAACAAGCTCTGTGATGCGGCTTTGATGCAGAATTTGAAGCGTACCCTACAACAAAGCAGGTGTTCTGCGGATTGTCTCCAAGAATGTAATTCATCTGCCCCCTGCACCAATCGGAATAATTTTTTCCGGAATGCTGCTGTGAAATGAGAGCAGTCATCTGCATGGAACAGTTAAGACGTGCGCTGCCCCATGAATCAAGGAAAAAATAATTGCTTCCGTTAGCTTTTTCGCTCATCCAGTTGTTGGGCTTGCTCCAATCGCCGGTAATGCGGCTGTAGAGGCAGGCTGCACCCATATCAACATTATCCCAGCCATGAATCCATCCGAGGTACTGTGACTGCTTTGAAGCACAATCGTTTTTGTACTGTTCGTTGTTTGTTGCAAGGTACAGCCAACCGGCAGCCCATGCCTGATCGTCACGGCAGCCAGAGCTGCTATAGAATCCCTCTGGTCCGTATGTTGCTACTTGATTATATTGAGTTGAGAATTTGTAGAGAGCCTCGGCGTATTTCAGATCCTCTTCATTACCAAAGTTGATATAATTTACTGCGAGAGCTGCTGCATACTCTGCGGCGATGTCACTCGCACCGTTTGATGTCCAGTACATCTGACGGCTGCCGCTCTGATTTTCAGGAGATCCCCAGTAGCTGTGATCTTCATTGCCATTCCCTTTTTGGTAGAGAAAGTCAGAAACGCTGTCACCGTTGAGCTTTGTTGATCTTTTAAAGAAATCGCAGAAATGATCGGTTATGAGTTTAAGGTGTTCTGTCTGACCTGTTGAATCGAATGCGTCCTTGAATTCAAAGTAGCTCCAGCCAAGTGTTGAAGCGGTATATCCCTGTGGAAGTCCGAACATAGCGTGATCTCCTGCGTCGTGGAAACCGCCGGGAACTTCGTCGGAAGTATGGCAATTGCTACGCCATGAAAGACCGGTCTTGGAGCTTATGTCGCCGCAGAAATTAGCGTCGTAGAAGTAGAGTGAATACTGGAGAAGTTTTGCGTAGTTGTCGGGGTCTTCTGCAGCTGCTGATGCAGGAACAGAGGGGCTGACCGGAGATGTTCCGAGAGCGACAACAACTGCGGAAGCCGCCGCAGTAATTTGTCTGAATAATTTAAAATGTTTCATCATAGATTCCTCTTTGCTGTAATATTAAGATAATATCCGATAGACGCTGTAGCGTCCTATAATCCTGAATATGATTATATCACAACAAAGGAGTGCGTTTGTTAAGAAATTGTGTATAATTATACCAATAAAGAAAAACCGGCGAATACGCTAAAAAGCAGATTACAGATTGTAGAATTTAACAAGGTACTTGCATAAAGTTAAATTATAAAAATTGTGTTCTTATGAATAAATTAAATATAAAACACAGAAATATGAATAAAAAATGTCTGAAGCAATATTCCAAATGTTTTCATTAGCACTTGTTTGTAAATTATGATGTTCATAACCAGCAGATTGCATAAAATTATCTTTGATTTTTATCAGATAATATTTTTCGGACAATCAGCAATATTTATAGTGGAATATACATGTAGTATATAAATATGATGCCAATACATTTTAATATATAATATTCATGTCTACGTCACCGTAAATGCCAGGGATACGTCCGCAGCTGCTCTGCTGCCAGATAAAATAGTCGCCTTCGTAATCTGTATCTTCAACATAATGTGCCAGCCATACAGGGGAAATGCTTTTGCTGTGATCGTTCCAGATATTGTTCAGAAAATTTTTGCTGCTGTAAAGCATGGTATCATAGCCATACTTTGCCATTTCATCGTTAAAAACGGCGTACAGATCATTGATTTGCTTTATATTCATTCCATACTTCTGGAAGCTGCCGAATTCTTCCCAGTCGAATCCGACAGGAAGATCAAGCTCTGCTCCGTTAAGATTGTCGGCTATCCATTTTGCCTGTTCACGGATTTCGTCCTCAGAATTTGCAGTGGTATAGAAATAAACGCTCAGGTCTATTCCTGCGGCTCTTGCCCCTTCGATATTGGCATAAAAACAGTCGTCCATAACTATACTATCATAGCTGTAACCCATTCTGATAATCGCAAACTCGCATCCGGCGTCCCGGACTGCTGACCAGTCGATATTGCCCTGCCATGTGGAAACGTCGATTCCGGGACGTCCCAAAGCGCCGTATATATATGCAAAATCGCTGAAATCCATACGTTCTCTGTCGTCCGGAGGGGACGGAACGGAGCTTACAACAGAAATAGTCAGATCCCAATCAGAAATATTGCCCGAACTGTCCGAAACATGGGCTGTCAGCGGATAATCACCTATAGTACCGGGGTCGATATATCCGTCGTATGTCAGTACGGGAGCACTGTCATAATTGTCGGCAAATCCGACATAGTCATTAAGGTCGAAGTCTTCTCCGACACGGTGATAAGGATTCCAGCCAGAATTAAGTATTATTGGAGCTTCGGTATCTTCTACAACATAGGTAAGCGTTTGTTCCTGTTCTTTTCCGCCGGCAGAGTATTTGATAGTCACTGATTTTTCGCCGGTTTCAGAGGTGTCAAGGGGATCGCTTCCGTTCAGGACAACAATATTAGCTTCGGTGAGGAATTCGTTTATTGTAAGTTCTTCGTAAACCGGAACAGTTTTCGATCCGCTGAGTTTGACAGGTTTCGTTGAAGGCTGGGATTCCGTGGCAGGTTCAGAAACGGCGGAAGTTACAGCGGAAGCAGCAGCCGGAGCAGACGTTAATGGCTGCTCGCTTGATTTTTCACGGATGGAACTTATTTCAGCTTTTGATTTGTTGTCAGATATTGAAGAAGTTTTTTCGCATGATATGAGACTCATGCAGAAAACAGACAGAATTGCAGCGATTATTTTATTTTTCATGGTTTCTCCTTAACAAATATATAAATATGCCTATATTATATCATAGCTCAGTAACGAAGTAAAGACAAAATGGTGACAAAATAAATTAAATTGTAGAAAATAGTTGAAAAATGACCTGTAATGTGATATAATGAATAAAATGCATTCATTAGAAATGGGGAAAAATATGGCTGTTTTAAAATGTAAAATGTGCGGAGGAACTCTCAGGACAACTGATAGTATCAATGTATGTGTATGTGAATATTGCGGGACTGCCCAAACCCTTCCTAAGGTGCGTGATGATATAAATTTCAATCTTTTCAATCGTGCCAATGATCTGCGCAGCGGTCGTGAATTCGACAAGGCACAGGAAATATATGAAAAAATAGTCCAGAATTGTTCTGATGATTCCGAGGCATACTGGGGTTTGGTTCTTTGCAAATATGGTATAGAATATGTTACGGATCCAAAAACGGGCAGGAGACTTCCGACCTGTCACCGAACACAAACCGATTCGGTTCTTATGGATATGGACTATAAATCAGCCGTTAATTATGCAGAACCGGCAAGAAGAAATCTCTATGTTATTGAAGCAGAGGAAATTGATCGTATACAGCGCAGAATTCTTGATATAGCTCGTTCTGAAGAAGCGTTTGACGTTTTTATCTGCTATAAGCAGACAGATGAAGCCGGAAACAGAACTCCCGACAGCGTTATTGCCAATGATATTTACTTCCAGTTAAAACAGGCAGGAATAAAGGCATTCTATTCTGCTATAACTCTTGAGGATAAACTTGGAAGTGAGTACGAACCATACATATATTCTGCTCTTTCAAGCGCCCGGGTTATGCTTGTTGTCGGAACAAAACCGGAGTACTTTCAGTCTGTGTGGCTGAGAAACGAGTGGAGCCGTTTTTTGAAATTCGTTAAGAACGACAGAACCCGTCTGCTTATTCCGTGCTATAAGGATATGGATCCGTATGATTTGCCGGAAGAATTTTCTCACTTGCAGGCACAGGATATGTCAAAGATCGGTTTTATCAACGATATTATATACGGAATTAAAAAGCTTATCCGCAAAGAACCTGATAAATACTCTGTTTCTCGTGAAAAAGTGAGCGGTACAACAGATGAGCAGACTATGCTCCGCCGAATTGAAATATTTTTCAATTCCAGAGATTTTACCGGTGCGGAAGAATACTGCGACAGGGTTCTTGATAAAAATCCGGAATGCGCCAAGGCTTACTATTATAAATTTCTTGCCGAGCATTTCTGCGCTGATCTTCAGGAGCTTTATTCGCCCAACAAGGTGAACGGAATGGCAGATTTTTATATAAAAGGATACGGCTATGATGTCAGAGACGATGTTAATTATCAAAAAAGAGTACAGTATGTCTTGAAACATTCCATAAAAAATGCTATTGATCTGTCAAGGGGAGCAGAGCATGAAGAATATGTTCACGCTTATGAGGGAATTGTTTCGCTTATTCGGAATGCAATAAAAGCTAAGGAACAGCAGAAAATTGCTGAGGAACTGCGTTTACAGGAGGAAGCACGTGAACGCAGAAGATTAGAAGAAGAACAGCGTGCAAAGGAAATTAAACGTATAAAGAATAAAAAACTTTTTAAAACTCTGGCAGTTATTGCCTTGATATGTTTTACATTCTATGGTCTGGTCGTCGATCTGCCAATCTTTCCTTTGATAATTTTGATTGTGATTATTATAATTATTTTGGGATTAAAATAGGGGGGCATATGGCTATATATAAATGCAAAATGTGCGGAGGATCTCTTGAACCCGCACAGGGAGAAACAGTCTGCAAATGCAGCTACTGCGGCACGGTGCAGACGCTTCCGCAAACTGACAATGAACGTATCCGTCAGCTTTTTGACCGTGCAAACAGTTTTCGTCTGAAAAATGATTTCGACAGTGCTGCGATGGTTTATGAGAACATCATCGCAGAGTATCCCGAAGATGCGGAGGCGCATTGGGGTATATGTCTCTGCCGCTACGGAATAGAATACGTTGAAGATCCAAGAACGAAAAAAAGGCTTGCCACCTGCCACAGGACGCAGTTCCGTCCTATACTTGAAGATTCCGACTTTGCAATGGCTGTGCGCTATGCCGACGCAGCGGCAGAATCGGTTTACAGGGAGGAAGCTGCTTATATCAACGCTGTGCAGCAGAAGATCCTTGATATCTCACAAAAAGAAGAACCTTTTGATATATTCATATGCTACAAGGAAACTGACGGCGGCGGAAGCCGTACAACTGACAGTGTTATTGCACAGGATATTTACGAAGTTCTTACAGACAGAGGATACAGAGTTTTCTTTTCAAGGATAACTCTTGAGGATAAGCTTGGCAAAGAATATGAACCGTACATATTTGCGGCGCTTAACAGTGCGAAGATAATGCTTGCAGTCGGTACAAAGCCCGAGAATTTTAATTCTGTATGGGTGAAAAACGAGTGGTCGAGATTTCTTGCGCTTGCAGAACAGGGACAGGAAAAGACGGTTATTCCGTGCTATCGTGATATGAGTCCGTATGAGCTGCCGCAGGAATTGAGAGCACTCCAGTCGCAGGATGTTTCTAAAGTCGGATATATGCAGGATCTTTTGAGAGGAATTGAGAAGATAACCGGCAGTGAAACGGCTGTTTCTTCCGGAACAGCGATCTATAGCGCTGATGCTTTTGTTCAGAGAGCAATGCTTTTTTTGGAGGATGAAAATTTCAGTCAGGCAGAAGCTTATTGCGAAAAGGCTCTTGACGCTGACCCGAAAAATGCTTTTGCTTATTTTGCTCGGCTTATGGCAGAACTTCGATTGTCTCATGAGAATATGCTCATGACGTACAGCCGACCTATCGGCAATATGGACAGCTATGAAAAAGCTTACAGATTTGCAGAGGGCGATCTGAAAAAAAGATTGTGTACATATGAGATGAATTCACGTTATCTCTATGCAGGAAAGCTTCTGGAGGGCAATGCTTCACGCAGCAATATCCTGAAAGCTTCAAGTATTTATATCGCACTCGGAGCATACAGCGGTGCGGCTGACGGCAGAGATCGGGCTGAAAAAATGTTGCGTGATATAGAAGATAAGGCTTTTTCCGAAGCCAAAGCTCTGGTGGACGCTCCTTCAAGTGGCGGAGATTATCTGAAAGCAAAGATATTGCTTGAAGAAATGTCATCAGATTCCAGAAGTGCCGATCTTATAGGTATATGCAACGGGAAGCTTGAGGAGATATATCAGAAAGCCGTAAATCTCATGAAATCATCCAATAGCTCGGGAGATTATGCTGATGCTCAGAAGCTTTTTGAGCAGATCAGCGGATATAAAGATTCCGGACGTCTGGCGTTCAGCTGCTCTATGAAATATGAAGAGACTTCGGATTATGAACAGGAACATCTGGAAGAAGAACGGCGGAAAAATGAAGCTGTACTCATGGAGAAAAAGATCCTTGACAGAGCGGCGGCAAATCAGAAGCATGAGAAACGCCGGGTAAAACACGTTATCTTTTTTTCAATAATAGCATTTGCTGCGTTTGTCGTTGTAGGCAGAAACATTGATATTGCTATGGATGAAGAAATGATTATTTACGGCAGCAGAATGTTCATTACAGCGGCGGCATCATGTATTTTTGCAATGGCGCTTATAATGATGGAATTTGCCGTCAGCGGAGAGACAAACATGAATAAATGGCAGCTCCAGAAGCTTGGAATAGTCGGTGCAACGTTGGTAACGACACTTCTCACGTTTCATTCTACAGATTCTGTTATAGATACTGCTATAGTTTTTTTCGTTCATCTGGCAGCGATATTTCTGGCAGTAAAATTGGGAAAAGTTTTATTTCATAAAAACAAATCATGAATATCCAATTAAAGGAGGAACATAAAGATGTTTGGTAAAAAAGACGAACCTAAACTTCCTGATAATGGCGTGGCAAGCGTTATAATGTACGACGGTACTAATCAGGATCTTGTTCACAAGCATAAAATTGAGAATTTTAATCTTGGTTCACAGCTTATCGTTCACGAGGCGCAGGAGGCTGTATTTTTCCGTGACGGAATGGCTCTTGACCTTTTCGGAGCAGGCAGACACACTCTGGAAACACAGAATCTGCCGTTCTTCAACAGGGCGTTCAAGCTCCCTACTAATGCGGAAACTATTTTTCATGCAGAGATTTATTTCATAAACAAGGCTGTACAGATGGGCATAAAGTGGGGAACCGATACAAAGGTGCGCTTTATTGAACCAGATTCCGGACTTCCTATCGAGATCGGTGCCTGTGGTCAGTTCAGCCTGCTGGTAAACGATTCACGAAAGCTTCTTATAAAGCTTGTGGGAACTGCCGACGGAATGTCCTACAGATCTCTTACTTCTGATTCCAACGAGTACGGACCTGCTGTCTCTAAGTTCAAGGCGATGGTCATCACAAAGGTAAAGAGCAATCTTGCACGCATAATCAAGAGCTGCAATATTAATATCCTTGAAATAGACGAACATCTGGAGGATATTTCCGGCAGTCTGCGTCAGAATATCAATGAATCCTTTGAAGAATACGGTCTTACTATGCCGGAATTCTACGTTGAGACAGTCATGACTCCTGACGACGACCCCAATTACAGACGTTTGAAGCAGCAGCACGCCGATATGTTCCTGAAAATACGTCAGGAAGAGATCCTTAAAGCAGAGGCTGAAAAGGCGAGAGAGCGTATGGCAGTTGAGGCAGAGACTGAAGCACAGCTCAAGGTGATATCCGCTCAGGGAGAGGCTCAGGCACTCAGGCTCAGAGCAGCCGCAGAGGCAGAGGAAATGAGAATGAAAGGCTTTACATATCGTGAGCAGACAGCCCGTGAGATCGGCGTTGAGGCTGCCAAGAACATGGGCGGCAGCGCCGGAGGAAGTGCTGTCGGCGATATAGCAGGTCTTGGCATTGCTCTCGGAGCTATGAGCGGTGTTGTTGATATGACCAAGAATGTTATGACTCCTATGACCGCAGCCGTATCCGGAACTGCAAATGCTGCATCGGCAGATACATGGGTGTGCTCCTGCGGAACTGAAAATACAACAAAATTCTGCGGCAGCTGCGGAAAACCCAGACCCCAGTTGCAGAATGCAAACACATGGATGTGTTCATGCGGAACGGAAAATACGACGAAATTCTGCGGCAGCTGCGGAAAGCCTAAGCCGGTTGCTGACAATAAATGGATCTGTCCGGTGTGCGG
Organism: Oscillospiraceae bacterium; assembly: GCA_021769725.1. Lineage (GTDB taxonomy): Bacteria > Bacillota > Clostridia > Oscillospirales > Ruminococcaceae > Ruminococcus. Next base: position 59,158 of record JAETSI010000008.1, read on the forward strand.
AACTGAAAATACCACTAAGTTCTGCTGTAACTGCGGAAAAGCAAGACCTGAAGCCGATGAGGAAAGAAAGGGAGAATAATTATGAAAAATATTAGAACACAGGTCGTAGCCGTATTGTTAATAGTTGCTGCACTCTTTTCGGCAGCAGTCTTTCTGATTCCGTTCGATAAGGGCGAACCTGCTTTCTGGATAGGATATATAGCAGAACTTGCAGCGGTAATACTCCAGATACCCGTATTTAAGCTTGCATATCCTGTCGGTTCAGATCTGAAAAGTAAAGTTCTGGGATATCCGCTGTTCAAAATAGGTGTTTCGTATCTTGTAGTACAGACAATACTCAGCTTTGTGCTTATTGCTCTTGGCAGCAGCGGAAATATGCCTGCATGGCTGGCAGCTCTGCTCTGCCTGCTTGTGCTTGGATTTGCTCTTCTGTTTGGTATGTCAGCAAATATGGCAAGAACAGCTATTACGAATCTTGAGACAGCTGCGGCAGTTGATACAAAGCTTATGAAGTCCCTGGCGCTCCGGGCGCAGAATCTCGTAACTAAGACTAACAACCCTACGCTCCAGAGCGAACTCAGAAAGCTTGCTGAGAAGATCACCTACAGCGATCCTGTAAGCAGTCCGGCGATAGCTGATTCGGAATACAGACTTTCAACGCTGTTCGGACAGCTGGAAGCCGCAGTTTCTACTCCGCAAGGGGCTGGAGCTATGGATCTCTGTAAGTCTGTGAACATTGCTCTCGACGACAGAAACGCAGCCTGCAAGGCTTCTAAATAATAAACGAAGCAGGGACGATATCAGTATCGTCCCTGCTTTATTATTCAGTTAAAGGCAACATCCTCGTTTTCAATAACAAGATAATCCGGTGAAACAGCCGGAATATAGAATGCTCCATATTCCTTCACACCGTCGCTGAAGGCATAATCGCCTGTTCGTTCAGGGTGAAGTTCAACAAGAAATCGGTAGTAGGGGAGAGTGTATTTATAATCAGCAGTGCGTTTGTAGCTGATTCCGGTAAAGAATATCTCATCGGTGTTTATTCCGTCCGGAAGATATTCTTCCTCCCATACAGTAGTGTAGTAATCTCCGCCTATAAGCTTATCATATGCCTCGTCATAGCTGATAACGGGGTACATTCCGGCGAATTCCTTGTAGTCATAATCGTCGTATATAGAAATTGTGCTGAGATTTTTACCGCCATAGAAATAAACCCGGCGCAAATTGTAGTTTATAAGCGCCGTCAGCGGATCTTCTGAATCATCATAAAGAGAAAATGTTGTATTTGGTTCATTGTAAATGCTAAAATCCGTAAAAACTACAGGAGCAGGGTTATCCATCCGTATGATATTCTTGTATTTATCTCCGAGATATTTAAGTGATCTTATTGCATGATCCTTGTCTGTTGTATCGCAAATATCGTATTCGTTTGGCAGTTCAATTGGATATTCAAATTCTATATATATTCTGCTTGAATACGCATACATCGAAAGGCTGATATCCCCTGCTTTTGCTTTATAATAATCACCATTGGGATGCCTGTCAACAGGTGTAAATTCTTCGTCAGTCAGCAGACCGGCAATATCCTTTAATCTTTCTTCCATTTCATTCATTGTATAAACGGGAAAGCCTCCGTGACTGTAAATTTCATTACTTGGCTCTATAAAGACCGGAAGTTCAGTAAAATCACAGTTTTCACGGCTGGGATTTCCGTCCAGAAGTTCAGATACATCGTAAGCCCAGAATCCCTCAAAGCCCATACCACCGGTTTCTCCGTTCTGAGTGTGTATGATTGGCAGTTCTCCGGTATTTTCAGGAAATTCTATTCGTTCACTATATGATTTTTCTTCGTCAGGTACTATTTTATCAGGCGTTCTGTCCGGGATATTTTTAACGCTCTGCCACAGTACGACTCCGGCAGCGGCTGCCGCCATTGTTCCGATAACGGCAAATTTTACGGGATTTTTCCTTGTCTTTGTTTCTGGTGCGGCTTCGGCGATGAATTTATCGTCCACCTCGCCCAGCTGTTCCATAAGTCTTTCGTTCTTTTTCATATATAGATCTCCTCCTCTTCAAGAAACTGGCGGAGCTTTTTTCGTGTACGCAGCAGCGACATTTTGACTGCGCCATCGTTCATCGAAAGCTCCTCTGCAATTTTTTTCACGGGGATAAAGTACCAGTACCGCTTCATGAAAATAACCCGTGAGTCATTTCCCATACTTTCAAGAAATCGGTCGAGAGCGTCTTTCAGTTCCAGATTTTCGGTAACAGAGCCTCCCTGTTGTTCCGGAATACACTCCGAAAGTTCGTCCATGCAAAGATCAGTCTCGCTGGATTTTCTTTTCTGCGAATTTTTCTTACGCCATAGGCTAAGGGAAATATTTCTGGTTATTTTTCCAAGAAAAGCCGACAGACACAGAGGACGTTCCGGAGGAATAGTTCTCCATGCTTTCATCCAGGTATCGCTGAGACATTCTTCGGCATCCTGCCTGTTGTGCAGGATATTCATAGAAACAGCACGGCAGTAGTTTCCATATTTTCGCTGTGATTCCTTTATAGCCGATTGTGAGCGTTCAAAGTACAGTCCAATTATATCGGTATCGTCCATGCTCTCATCTCCTTTCACTTATATAGACGCAGAACATCCTGCCGAGGTAACAGAAATAATAAAAAATCGGCGGTCATAAAGATCGCCGATAATGTGATATTTTATTTTACTTCAACAGTCCAGCCGAAGGTATCTTCAATTTTACCCCACTGGATTCCTGTCATAGTATCGTAGAGCATCTGTGAGATCTTGCCAATCTTATTGTCGTTGATCTCCATTACCTTGTCGTTCCATTTAAGGTGACCTACAGGGGAAATTACAGCGGCAGTTCCTGTGCCGAATACCTCGTTGAGTTTACCGGCGTCATATGCGTCAGCGATTTCCTGGATAGTGATTCTTCTTTCAGAAACCGGAATGCCCTTTGCTTTGCAGACATCAATAGCGGACTTTCTCGTGATTCCGGGGAGAATACTGCCCTGGAGCATAGGAGTTACGACTTCGCCGTCGATAACGAAGAAGATATTCATAGCGCCTACTTCCTCGATATACTTCTGCTCAACGCCGTCCAGCCAGAGAACCTGTGAGTAGTTCTGCTTATGAGCCTCGTCCTGACCGATAAGTGATGCAGCGTAGTTTCCGCCTGTCTTTGCAAAGCCCATACCGCCTCTTACTGCACGGACATATTTGCTTTCAACGTAGATGTTTACGGGGTTGAGACCGCTCTCATAGTAAGCACCAGAGGGAGAAAGAATAATCATGAAGAGATAGTGCTCGCCGGGCTTAACACCGAGGAAAGGATCGCAGGCGAAGATAAAGGGTCTTATGTAGAGTGATTCGCCGTCTTTTGCGGGAACCCAGTCTTTTTCAATGTGAAGAAGCTCCATAAGACACTGCATACCAAGTTCTTCAGGGAGTTCAGGGATAACAAGCCTTTCGTTGGACTTGTTCAGTCTCTTGAAATTCTCTTCAGGGCGGAAAAGCTGGATCTTATTATCAGCTGTTCTGTATGCTTTGAGTCCTTCAAAGACCGTCTGACCGTAATGGAGACACATAGCGGCAGGGGAAAGCTCGAAGTTTCCATATGGTTTTATCTCCGGATCATGCCAACCCTGACCCTCGTCGTAGGGCATTACCAGCATATAGTCAGTAAAGATATGACCAAAACCGAGCTTTTCACCCGGCTGAGGCTTGGTCTTTAAAGTTTCTGCTTTTGTGAATTTGATTTCCATTTTATTCAACCTTCTTTATTAGAATTATCAGACAATTTTTAAATTGATATTTAAAAATTGCTGCTGAAATCGTTTACCGAGAAATAATGTTTCTCATACAGTTTTTTACAAACTATAACTGCCGCTGTAGTCAGACCGGCGGTGCATATCATTGCAGCTGAAACAGCAATGAGGATTTTTCCTTTATTCATAAAAAACCTCCTTGATATCTTATGCGACACCGATCAGATCCGGTGCAGTGTTGCCTAAATGATATTTTCATTTATCATTATATCACAATATAAATGTTTCGTCAATATTTAACAACAAAAAAATAACAGTAATGTTGTATGAATATCAAACAAATTTTTTGTTGTTTCTGACAGGATTACTCATCAAAAGTACGTACTCTGAGCCTTGCTCCCAGTTTTTCTGCAATCTCACGGGACGCTTTTATCTGCTCTTCCGGGATAACGTCTACAACGGACATAATGATCTCGGCAGCGCCTGTTTTTACGCAGTCAGCCGTGAACTTCTGCATAGCACCGAAAGCATCTTCGTATTTCGGGCGTGTGACCTTCATGTATTCGTCTTCCGTTCCGGCGTTGAGACTGACAGAAACCACGTCCACAGCGGCGCAGAGTTCTTCTGCGATTGATCTGCCATTGATGAGGTCGCCAAGGCCGTTGGTATTTATTCTGAGTGTAACTTTACCGTTCAGCTTTGATCTGAGCCACTCAGCCGTTTCGATAACAGTTTCCAGACGACAGGTAGGTTCGCCGTAGCCGCAGAAAACGATTTCGTTGTATTTGCCAAGGTCAAGATCGTTTAGAGCAGCGGTGATCTCCTCCATTGAAGGTTCATGCTCCAGCCAGAGCGGATCTGAACCGTAAGCGCCGTCCGCATGATTTCTTATGCAGAATGTACAGGCGCAGGGACACTGATTTGTTAAATTCAAATAAAGATTACTGCCTACTTCATAGGCTATTGTCATAGATTTTTTCATTTAGGGTCTCCTTTATTAAGTATAAATTCTCGGCACACGCTTTGAAATTCCGCAGACTACTTCATATCCGATAGTTCCGTAAACGGAAGCCAGATCGTCGGCGGTGATCGTTTCTGTACCGTCCGAACCGATGAGGGTTACAATGTCTCCCGGACGTGCCTCCGGAATATCAGTCACGTCGATCATGAGCTGATCCATGCATACTCTGCCAACTATTCTGCATCTTCTGCCGTGGACAAGTATCTCACCCTTTGAAGAAAGCAGTCGTGAATAACCGTCTGCATAGCCGATAGTTACCGTTGCAATTCGCATTTTATCGGATGCTTTGAAAGTACGTCCATAGCTGATACAAGTTCCTGCTTCAACGGTTTTTACATGAGAAATTACAGCTCTGAGGGACATTACAGGCTTCAGTCCAGAAGGTATTTCCAGGCTTATATCCGGATGCAGACCATACATTATAATTCCGGCTCTTGAAAGAGTGCTCCGTGGGCTGTTTCGGTAACAGGTTGCGGCGCTGTTCATGAAGTGAACGTGGGGAAGAGATATTCCCTTTTTTATCAGACAGTCGTATGTATCGGTTATAAAGGTTTCCTGGCGGTCGGTATACTCTATATTATCCGGATCGCTGCTGTCAGCTGCGGCAAAATGTGTGTATATGCCCTCTACGGAGAGTTTTTCCAGGCAGCATATTCCAGCGATTTCTTCGGCGCAGCTTTCGGGTGTTTCATGACGCAGTCCGATGCGTCCCATGCCGGTATCAATTTTGATATGACACCTGAGTCGTTCGGATATTCCGGAGCAAAGTTCGTTGGCGTAGTCGGATGAGACTATTCCCTGAATGATATTGTACCGGAGAAGATCTTCGGCATATTCCGGCGGGGTATATCCAAGAATAAGTATTTCGGCATCAGGACAGAGAGAGCGGACTTCTGCCGCTTCGTCTATGTTGGAAACGGCGAAATATTTTATTCCGCATTCTTTTTCAAGACAGGTCACAACTTTTTCGCAGCCGTGGCCGTATGCGTCTGCTTTGACTACCGCCATGATCTCTGTTGATGGGGAATTAAGTTTTTTTATAATGTCTATATTATTTTTCAGCGCTTCGAGCGATATTTCAGCCCATGCTCTGTGCAGATGTCTTTGTTCTTTCATTTGGTTCTCCTCTCTTTAAAGCAGGCAGAGTGCAACTTTGAAAAGCTCTTGAAATATTTGTTATTATATGGTATAATAAAATTCAGAAGTTTCTTAGCATAATGTGATCTACCATATATTATATCACAAATGCAGAAATTTGCAATAGTTTACAAAATGAAATTTTAAGAAGGAGGCTACAGCCATGTCAAAGAAAAAAAGCGGACACATTGCAATACCATTTCTTGCAACTCTGTTTATAGGGCTTATAATTATCGGCGGAGGCGCTATGATACTTATGAAGTATTTGAACAGAGAAGAACCTCTTACGGAAGCGCCGGGCAAAGATGTCAGAACCGTTACAGAGGAAGATGATCATACAGTTCTGCTTATGCTTTCTACGCCGGCTCAGGAATGTAAATCGACATTTATGCTGATGAGGTCTATGCCGAAAGAAAAAAAGCTCCTGTTTATAGGGATCCCGTCTAATACGATAGCTATTGTTGACGGAAAACAGCAAAGTCTGGAGGGGGCTTTCAACGAGGACGGAAAGGGTGCCAAGGCTGCGAAATTTGTAGAATCAGTTTTTGATATTCCCGTTGAACGTTATATGACTTTTGATTCCGACGCATTCAAGCGTGTCTGCGATATGACAGGTTGTGTTTCCTCATTCCCTGTAGACGTTCAGTTCGGCGGATTCAAGGGTGATGGAAGCCGGCATAATCTAAGCAGCGATCAGATAGAAACATACGCTACTTATTCGATGTTTCCGGGCGGAGAGTCGGAACGTGCTTTCAAGGCGGCTGTGCTTATGCAGTATATGGTGAACGGAGCTGACGCACGTGCGGTTGCAGATCATCTTGAAACTAATTTTGATCAGATAATAAATAATACAGGTGTTTTTACAAATATTACAAGATCCGATTACAATGACGTAAAGTACGCTATAAAGTATATGTTTGAATGCAAGGCGGAATACAGCCTTACGCTCACAAATGTATATCAGCTTAACGGAAAGATTTCCGGCAAGGATTTCATAATTAACGGAAGTCAGATAGAAGAACTGAAAAAAAATTATTTTTCACAGGAGAACTGAATCATGACCGGGATATTTGATACTCATGCCCACTATGCCGACGAGGCTTTTGACAGCGACAGAGAAAAACTGCTGGAAGAACTTCCGGATCAGGGCATCGGACTGGTGATGCTTGCTTCATCGGGAATAGACGATACAAAGGCAAATTCAAGGATTTCGCAGCAATACGGTTATATATATGCTGCCGCCGGAATTCATCCTGAAAATGCAGACAGTGTTCCGGAGGATTATCTTGATATCATCTGTGACACAGTGAGACAGAATCCAAAAATCAAGGCTATCGGAGAGGTAGGTCTTGATTATCATTATGAGGGGTATGACCGTGAGCGCCAGATAACACTTTTTACCGGACAGCTTGAACTTGCCCGAGAACTTGATCTGCCCGTGATAGTTCACAGCCGTGATGCCTGCGGCGATACAATGGATATTCTCCGTGAATATCGTCCCAGGGGCGTTGTACATTGTTTCAGCGGTTCAGCGGAAACTGCTGCTGAAGTTGTCAGGCTGGGAATGTACATTGGCTTTACCGGTGTACTGACTTTCAAAAACGCAAAGAAAGCTCTAAGAGCTTTGGATGAAGTTCCGATAGAAAGACTGCTTCTTGAGACAGACTGTCCATATATGGCTCCCGTACCTTTCAGGGGAAAGCGGTGTGATAGCTCAATGATACCGTATACGGCGCAAAAAGCAGCAGAGATAAAGAAAATTGATACTCAGGAACTGATAAATATTGCTTGTGAAAACGGAAAAAAGCTGTTTAATATATAAGGCAGCACATGGAGGTATATAAATGTTTTATTGCTGCGGAATAACCGACAAGGGAATAATGCCTCATAATGAGGATGCACTTTTAATCGGCGAAAGTGTCCTGACAGAGGGATCGGTATGCCAGGATATACATGAGCCTTTTATAGCTGCTGTTGCTGACGGTGTTTCTGGTGAGCCGGGGGGAGAGATTGCCTCGTCAATGAGTCTTGAATTTATCCGTGATATGCACTACAGCGGAATAATCCGGCTTGATATCCGGCTGCATGAGATACATAGGCAACTTGCCGAATACAGCCGCAATAGTTCTGAAAACAGGAATATGCAGGCTACTCTCTGCGGAATAGCCGTAGATGAAGCGGGAGGGATACTTTCATTCAATGTTGGTGATTCCAGATTATACCGTTTTCGTCAGGGTCGTATATCGCAGCTTTCGAGGGATCAATCGCTGGTGCAGCTTCTTTATGAGGAGGGAGCGATCACAACACAGCAGCGGCGTACACACGTTCATAGAAATATTATTTTTCCGGCTTTCGGCAATATCAATACAGTGCCGAAAATCGACATTGTTCCGATCGAGGGAGGAATGGGACACGGCGATGTTCTCCTGCTCTGTACAGACGGTATATCAGACTACCTTTCAACGCTGGATATTGAGGAAATAATGGAACTGCCGAAATCACTGCCACGGCGTCTGGAACTTCTGAAAGAGACGGCTCTTGCACGGGGCGGGAAAGATAATCTCACGGTGATTGGCATCGTGAGGTGTTGAGAACCTATCTTCACAAGATAACGTGCACGTCTTATGAAGACAGGTTCTGATTAAAAAACGACTGTATCGCAATGAACAGTCTTTTTTTGTTATGGGCTGATATTATTGTTTTCAGGCTCTTCAAGATCGTCTATAGCATATTTCAGACATTGTATTACAAGCTGATTCAAAGACAGCCTGTTCTCAAATGCAATCTTTTCAAGACTTGCAACAAATTCCTTTGGCAGCCGGAAAGTTTTGGTTACATATTCATCATACCCTTTTTGCAATTTAAACATAATTTCACACTCCTATATATTAATTATCTCTCATATTTTGTCATAATTAAACAATAATTTGACAATAAATTTGTATTAATATTATATTGTAAAATTATTCTGTTTATGTTATAATTATCTTGCAAATTAATTGCAAACAGTAATTAATTCTGCAAATATTTTACGAAGGGTGATTTTATGAACAATCAGACGCCTTATAACATGCCGCCAAATAATATGCCTCCGAACGGATATTATATGCAGCCGCAGCCACCGAAGCAGCCTGTAAGCGGATGTTCAGTAACAGCAATGATACTTGGAATCGTATCAATACTTACAAGCTGCTGCTTCTGGTATATTTCTATTCCGTGCGCAGTGATCGGACTTATTCTTGCCAGTGTAGGAATAAAAAGCGGAAAGGGTGGAAAAGGTATGGGTATTGCAGGGCTTGTTCTGTCAATAATAAGCCTTGTGCCGTCTGTTATCGTCATATCAACAGGCGCAGCTTTACTTGAAGCTTTCTCCTTCTGATACGGATGATTGATCGGAAAAAAAGAATAATTGCAGGGACGGCGGCAGTTATTTTACTGTTATCCGCCCTGCTGTTATTTTTATCACGGAGTTATTTAATTAAATTAAGCAGCTTATTTCCTGAATGTCAGTTTTACAAGCAGACGGGTTTTTTATGTCCTGCCTGCGGTAATACGAGAAGCGTAAGAGCTTTTCTGAAAGGAAATATCATTGAGTCAATCGGATATAATATAACACCGGTTCTGCTTTTTATATTTGCAGCATTATTCTATATAGAACTTGCCGCTTTTGCTTTTGGAGCGGATATACATATTATTTCACGCAGATACCTGTTTCTTGCTGTTGTTTTGATACTCTTGATACTGTACTATATACTGCGTAATATTTTTCCTTTTCTAACCATATGCAGATAATAAAAGCAACGCTGTACGATTCTTGTACAGCGCTGCTTTTATTATTACAGAATGATTAATTTCTGCAATTTCCTCTTGAAAAAAATAATATAATGTTGTATAATAAAGTTGCAGCATAAAAAGCTGTGTCTGATGATAGGGAAATTATTGAAGAAAGGGGAATATATCATGTATGAAGTGTTGTTCTGGGCGGTAGTATTCGTGCTCTTTGTTGCGGCAGAACTCGCAACGGTTCAGCTCATCTCTATCTGGTTTGCAGTAGGTGCTCTTGTGACGCTTATTTTCACTGTGATATTCGAGGACACTACTCTGCTGTCACAGTTGGGAATATTTATACTTGCGTCGGGGATTTTCCTGCTCATTACATTTCCGTGGCTTAAAAATCGGCGGAATAAAAAGCATATCTCTACAAACCAGGAACTTTATATCGGCATGACGGCTACTGTCATCGAAGAAATCGACAGAGACAAGGGCACAGGACGTGTAAGGCTGAGCGGTGTGGACTGGAATGCTGTTCCGCATGAGGACGGTATGGTGATTCCGGCAGGGAGCATAGTTATCGTTGAAAAGGTGCTGGGAACAAAGCTGGCGGTATCAGTAAAATCAGAACATTCAGTAATCAAATCATAATCGGAGGTAAATATGGAAGGTATAATAGGAATTATAGTTGCGGCAGTTGTAATTTTTCTGCTCATAGTTATTATCAGGAGTTTCAGGATCGTTCCGCAGGCTCATGTATTCGTAGTGGAACGTCTTGGTTCTTTTCACGCTGAATGGCAGACAGGAATTCACGTTCTTGTGCCTTTTATCGACAGAATTGCCGGAAAGGTCTCCCTTAAGGAAAAAGTCGTAGATTTCAAGCCGCAGCCTGTTATTACAAAGGATAACGTTACCATGCAGATCGACACAGTTGTATTCTATCAGGTAACGGATGCAAAACAGTACATTTACGGTGTTGAGAGACCTCTCGCAGCAATTGAGAACCTTTCTGCTACAACGCTCCGTAATATCATTGGTGAAATGGAACTTGACTCAACTCTTACATCAAGAGACATTATCAACACCAAGATAACATCTATTCTTGATCAGGCTACAGATCGTTGGGGAATCAAGGTAAACCGTGTGGAACTTAAAAATATTCTCCCTCCTCGTGAAATTCAGGACGCAATGGAGAAGCAGATGAAAGCTGAACGTGAACGCCGTGAGAAGATTCTCCAGGCAGAGGGTGATAAAAAGTCGCAGATCCTGGTTGCAGAGGGTGAAAAGGAATCACAGATACTCCGTGCCCAGGCTAAGAAAGAAGCGCAGATCCTTGAAGCCGAGGCTCAGAAGCAGGCCATGATCCTGAGAGCAGACGCCGTAAGAGAGCAGAAAATACTTGAAGCTACCGGTGAGGCAAAGGCGATCGAAATGGTACAGCAGGCGCTGGCAGACAGTATTGTAAAGCTTAACAGCGCTAATCCTAATGAAAGGGTAATCCAGCTGAAATCTTTGGAATCCTTTGCAAAGGCTGCTGACGGAAAGGCAACTAAGATCATCATTCCCAGCGAGATACAGGGGATTGCCGGACTTGCCGCAGGTCTTAAAGGCGTCATAGAAAAAGATATGCCTGAACAGAAAAGCAGATAAAATAAACAGCGTCGTTCCCATCAGGAGCGGCGCTGTTTGTTTTTTATTCAATTTTTTTTGCAAGAAACTGAGCGGCTGCATTTATCAGACTTTTCTGAAGATCGGTGGCTTCTCTGCTTTTTTCAGAGCTGAGAAATACCACGGCTCCGGAAACGTCGCCGGCAGTGATGATAGGAACGGCAGCAATAGCCGTATGGTGCGATCCCTCAGCAGGGAAGAAATTGTTGCTGCTTCCGTCAGGACAGAAGAACTGACCACGGCTTTCCATGAGTTCTTCAAGCTGACCGGTGACACGTCTTTCAAGAAGTTCCTTTTTCGGAACTCCGGAACTTGCCACAGCGTGATCTTTATCAAATATCACCACCGGACATCCTGCAATTTTGTTCATAATATCAGCTACATATCCGGCATTTTCGCTCATTTCGCTGATAGCCGAATATTTTTTGAAGATCACTTCACCATCACTGTTGGTATAGATTTCCAGAGGATCTCCCTCACGGATGCGCATGGTTCTTCTGATCTCTTTTGGGATTACAACACGTCCCAGGTCGTCAATTCTTCTTACAATTCCAGTTGCTTTCATTTATTTAACCTCCACAAAGTCATTAATTGATTTTGTGGTGTTATTATTTCCCGTAACGGAAATATTATTCAGAGTTGTTTCCTGTAAGGCACACCTTGGCAAAAAATCTTTGTTTTTCAAGAATTTTACAGCAGTTCTCAGCAGCGTTCTTATCCCGGAAAAGTCCGAAAACAGCCGAGCCGCTGCCGGTCATGACGGCTGACAAAGCGCCGCAATCTGTCATTGAGTTTCTGATATGTGCAACTTCCGGCAGGTCAATGGCAGCTTCAAATGTATTGCCGAAATATTTATAAGCGCTGTCAGGATCGTTTCGCAGTGCATCTGCCAATCCTTCGGCGTCAGGATGAACAGGCGACTCCAGATCATCCACCGCTTTGTACGCCTGTGCGGTAGAGACTCCCTGAGTTCCTTTGGCTATAACAAGGATTTTCCCTGTATAACCGGGGAGAGGAACGATTTCCTCACCTATGCCGGAGACATACGCCGTTCCGCCGGTGAAGAAAAATGGAACATCCGCACCTATCGCTTTGCCTATTGATGTCAGAGACAGAATATCGAGGTCTGCTCCTGTAAGTTTGTTGAGGCAACGGATAACTGCGGCTGCATCGGTGCTGCCGCCCCCCATTCCAGCCTGAGACGGGATTCCTTTGATAATAGTTATATCACAGCCCATTTTGGAGTTTATGGTATCCAGAAAAAGCCGTGCCGCCTTATATGCAATATTTTTTTCACCGTTTGGTATAGGGTCGGCATGAGCAAATTCGTCCGGCAGGCAGCAGTTTACGGTTATCACTCCAGAATCGTTAAGATGTACGGTCACTTCGTCGTAAAGAGCTATAGTCTGAAATACGCTTTTTATCGAATGATAGCCGTTTTCCAGGCGTCCGCAGACATCCAGGGCAAGATTTATTTTTGCAGGAGCTTTAACTTTCATGATGTTCACTGTCCAGTTTTTTAAGAAAGTTTTCAATACGGCTCATGGCTTCCATAAGATGCTTGAGAGAATAGGCGTATGAAATTCTGATATATCCCTCGCCGCTGTCACCGAAAGCGCTGCCGGGAACTGCAGCGACTTTCTCCTCAAAGAGAAGCCGTTCACAGAATTCCTCACTTGTCAGACCGGTGCTTTTGATGCATGGGAATACATAGAATGCCCCCTCCGGATTAAAGCAGGTAAGACCCAGCCGGTTGAATTCGCTTACAAGATAACGGCGTCTGACATTGTATTCATCAACCATTTTCACCACTTCAGAGTCGCACGATTCAAGAGCTTCAACGGCGGCATTCTGGCTGATATAAGGGCTGCACATAATGCCGTACTGATGTATCTTTGCAATCTGCGTGATGATCGGTTCAGGTGCGGCAACATATCCCAGACGCCAGCCGGTCATTGCATATGCCTTGGAAAAACCGTTTACATAAATCGTTCGTTCTGCCATGTCTTCTTCTTCGATAATAGAGTAGTGCTTTCTGCCGTATGTAAGTTCCGAGTAGATCTCGTCTGACAGAACCATGATATCCGTATTTTTCAGAAAATCTGCGATCGGATCAAGATCCTCCTTTGTCATTACAGCGCCAGTGGGATTATTGGGGAACGGCATAATGAGTAGTTTGGTTCTATCGGTGATTTTATCTTTAAAATCGTCAAGAGTAAGCTTGAAATTATTTTCTATCCTTGTGGGAACGGATACCGGAATACCTCCGGCAAGTTCCACCAGCGGAGCATAGCAGACAAAGCAAGGTTCTACCACCAGCACTTCGTCACCCGGATCAAGAAGCCCACGCAGAGCAAGATCTATGGCTTCAGATCCTCCGACGGTTATAAGTATTTCGCTTTCGGGGCAGTATTTAACGCCGTGCTTCTTTTCGATCTTACGGCTTACGGCTTCTCTCAGCGCAGCGATACCCTTGTTAGGACCGTAAATTATATGTTTTCTTTCAAGTACCTGGATAGCAGCCTTGCGGATGACCCATGGAGTTGAAAAATCCGGTTCGCCTACGCCGAGACTGATAACGCCCTCCATAGTTCCGGCAATATCAAAGAATTTTCGTATGCCGGACGGCTTGATTTCCTTTATTTTATCTGACAGTACCTTATCGTAATCAAACACGATTAACCCAGACCCCTTTCGTCAGGTTCTTCTCCGTCGATGAAGATGCCTTTTTCCTTATATTTTTTAAGAATAAAATGAGTAGCAGTAGACAGAACCCCGTCAATTGTGGAGAGTCTTTCCGAAACGAAGAGTGCGACATCCTTAAGATTGCAGCCTTTTACTTCAACTGCCAGGTCGTATGCGCCGGACATAAGGCTGACGCTTTCTACTTCGTCATACATCATGATTGTTTTTGCTATATCGTCAAAGCCACAGTCACGCTGCGGAGTAACTTTGAGTTCAATAGTAGCATAAACTATAGATTTGTCATATTTTTCGTCGTCTACAATTACACTGTATCCCTTTATAACGCCTTCATCTTCAAGCTTTTTTATTTCCTTTTCAGCTTCTTCGGGAGTGACTCCGAGTATTTCACCGAGAGCCGTATTTGAAATACGGGCGTTCTGCTGTAAAATTCTGATAATATCATTCATAAATAAAACCCTTTCATTTTTATATTTCAATAAAATAAGCCTTGTGCTTTTTGAAATAACACAGTCGTTCAAAGCCTGCCGCTCGTGCAATTTCCGTTCCGTCAACGATATTTTTGCCGAGATCTTCGACCTTATGGGCATCTGAACCCACAGTAACAAGCTCTCCTCCGAGGTCACGGAATAGTTTCACATATCTGAGGGAGGGGAAAGTTCCTCCGAATCCCTGACGTATTCCCGATGTGTTTATTTCTATACCCTTGTCCTTTGAAATGATCTCACGGAAGCTTTCGGCAATTATTTCGTCAAAGCGGCTTATATCCGGATCAATTCCGCAGCGGCGCTTCATATATCTCAGAGAGTATGTAAGATGACCGAGAACGTCAAACATTCCCAGACGGCAGATCTGTAATACTTCATTGAAATATTTTTCAAGCAGGATGTAAATTTCATCTTCCGTCATCTCTTTGTAGTCGATATAGTAAAAATCCTTTTCGCCTCTGACCTGGTGAAGCGAGCCAATTATAAAATCAAGACGCTCGTCTGATACTGCCAGTTTTGCTGCTTCTATGTCCTGAGTGGACTGACCGAGTTCAGTGCCGCAGATGAGATTTATTCTGCTGCCGTATTGTTCCTTTAATTCTGTAACAGCTTCTACGGAGTGTCTGAAATCTTCGGCATAGTTGAAATGGTCAAAAAGATCGGCATTCTGATAATGTTCTTTCGGATACCATGTGCTGCATTCACAGTGATCGGTAACGGCATATGCCGCAAGATCAAGCTCAATTGCACGTTCGATCATTGCATTTATATCAGCTTCAGAGTCCATAGAAAACTGAGTATGCGTGTGACAATCAATATATTTCATGTTTGCACCTTCCAATCAGAACCTTTGTAGGTTTTCAAAAAAGATAATTCTATTATAACACATTTTTTTCTGACTTTCCACCCTTTTTAATGTAAAAAAATAAAATTATATCAAGTACTTTCTTTTTTAATAATTTTATGCTATAATAGAAAATATAGTCAATTTTTATACTCCCATCTATTCTAAAATGCGGCAAAGATTGCGAACAGAAATTTCGTGTGTCAAGGCGGACGACGAAAGCATATTGTCATATGGTGAGGAGGACAACGCAGACAGACGGAAATTATGTCTGCAAGATTGCTGGATTTTAGAATAGATGGGAGTATATATAGTAAAAGGAGAAATGATTATGCGTGCAGTAGTAACCGTAATAGGTAAGGATACCGTAGGTATTCTTCATAAAGTAAGCGGAATTTGTTCGGAGTACAATGTAAATGTTATCGAAGTAACACAGAGCGTGCTTCAGGATATGTTTGCAATGATAATGCTTGTGGATATATCCGCAATAAACAGGGATTTTTCAGAACTGGTCGACAGAATGAACAATCTCGGCAGCGAACTTGGTCTTTCTATCCATACACAGCATGAGGATATATTTAACTCCATGCATTCCGTGTGAGATGATACGGGAAAGGAAAACAGACAATGCTTAATGTATATAATATACTCGAAACTATCCGTATGATACAGGATGAATGCCTGGATATACGTACCATCACTATGGGAATATCCCTCCTTGACTGCATTGATACCGACATCGACCGTGCCTGTGAAAAAGTTTACGAAAAGATCGTCAGCCGTGCAGAGAACCTTGTTCCCGTCGGACAGAAGATCGAAAAGGAATACGGTATACCAATAATAAACAAAAGAATTTCCGTTACGCCTATTGCTATGCTTGCTGCCGCCTGCCCTGGACAGAACCCAGTTAAGTTTGCAAAGGCTCTCCAAAAAGCTGCCGATACTTGCGGTGTAAATTTTATCGGAGGATATTCGGCTCTCGTTCACAAGGGATTCAGCGCCGGAGACCGTGCTCTTATCGAATCAATTCCGGAGGCTCTTGATATTACGCAGAACATCTGTTCTTCTGTAAATATTGGTTCTACAAAATCAGGTATAAATATGGATGCCGTAAGTCTCATGGGAAAGATCGTCCGTGAATCGGCTGAAAGAACGGCTGACCGTGACTGCATCGGACCTGCAAAGCTTGTGGTGTTCTGCAATGCTGTTGAAGATAATCCGTTTATGGCAGGCGCTTTTCACGGTGTAGGTGAGCCCGACTGTGAAATCCATGTAGGCGTTTCCGGCCCGGGAGTTGTACGTGCAGCACTTGCTAAATATCCTGAAGCTTCTATTAACGAGCTTGCTGATATCATTAAAAAGACTGCTTTTAAGATAACCAGAATGGGTCAGCTTGTGGGCGCAAGAGCTTCCGAATTGCTCGGAGTTCCTTTTGGCATAGTTGATCTTTCCCTTGCTCCCACTCCGGCTATTGGCGACAGCGTTGCCCATATACTTGAGGAAATGGGTCTGGAACAGTGTGGAACTCACGGCACGACTGCTTGTCTTGCAATGCTCAACGATGCAGTAAAGAAAGGCGGCGTTATGGCATCATCAACTGTTGGAGGTCTGTCCGGAGCATTTATCCCTGTGTCAGAGGACGCAGGCATGATCGACGCTGCCGTTGCCGGAACTCTCAGTCTTGAAAAACTCGAAGCTATGACAGCCGTCTGCTCGGTAGGACTTGATATGATAGTTGTTCCCGGAGATATAACTCCTGAAACCATTGCTGCTATTATCGCAGATGAGGCAGCTATCGGCATGGTCAATTCCAAGACTACGGCTGTACGTCTCATTCCTGCCATCGGGCGAAAAGAGGGAGAAACTCTTGAATTCGGCGGACTTCTGGGCAGCGGTCCTGTTATGCCGATAAAGGATAAATCGTCCGCAAAATTTATCAGCCGTGGCGGAAGAATCCCTGCACCTATGCAGAGTCTGAAAAACTAATATGGAAATTAGGCGGATTGCTTCAATTTTCGGAGTTAATAATGTTATTGACGTTAAAGAACTGAAAATAGGACATATTAACCGCACATTCCTGTTGGACTGTCCACATGGCAGATATATTCTGCAATCTCTGAACCGTGAAATTTTCAAGAATCCGGATATAATTGCGGAAAATACGGAGATGATAGTAAAAGCATTTTCGGGAAATCCGGATTGCGGCGTGAGCGTTCCGGATTTTCTGAGATCTGGCGGCAGAATTTACATAGAGGAAAACGGCGAGGTATGGCGTATGTATAGATATATCGAACCGTTTAGCGAATATTCGCCTTATACCCACGGCTTTGCTGTGGGACGTTTTCTCAGGGTAATTAATTCCTGTGATTTCAAGCTGCAAATTCCAAGAAAACTGCATGAAGTTGATCTTCCGCTGCCAATCAGGAACGTTCATGGAGATACAAAAGCTGATAATATAATTTTTGGGAAAACTCCGGCGGTAATTGATCTTGATACTGCATCAAGAGACTATGCTTTTGTAGATTTCGGCGATATGCTGCGTTCTGTGACATCTGACGGTTTCGATATGCAAAAGATTCACGAAGCTGTAGCCGGCTTTGCCGAGGGTGTCGGTGATCTTCTTACCAAAGATGAGCTCAATAATCTTTATGGCGGAACGCTTCTTGTAATTACCTGGCTTTGTGAAAGATATATTGAGGGAAATAAAAATTTTCCGAATAAAACTCAGGAGCAGTGTCTTGAACGACATAGACAGCTTGTTGTGCAGCTTGAGGATTTTTATAAATACAAAAACGATATTTCCTCTGTTATCCGGACAATCTTCGGGAAAGCAATATAATGTAGGAAAAGAAGTTTTTTCAGCATTCCCTGGATGTTTTGCAGTAACATTAAAAACGCCGCATAGATGTTTTATCTGTGCGGCGAATATATTAATCCCGGATATAAGCCTCCGGATGCGGCAGGAACGGATAGAGTTCCTCATAGGAATTTATATCACTATGGTTTTCTGGTCCGGTTGGGATAAGTCCTGTCATATCGCCCCAAGAGGCAGGAGGGCAGACGTATTCAAGGTCGTTTTTATCCGGTTCGGGAACCGGAATTTTTTTATAATCCATTTAATCATCTCCCGATGATATTATGTCCGTTCTGCTGAAAAATATTATGGATATTAGCTTGATTTTTTTAAAAAAATATGGTAAAATAATTATAGTTAAAATTTCTGGAGGTGCATTATGAGCGAAAATATGGAAAAAAATCCTGAAATGGACGAAGAAATGGAAGATAACGGCAGCTTTATCACTCTTACCGACGATAATGGCGAGGACATTTCATTTGAAGTTCTTGATGTGATCGACTACAAGGAGCGTGAGTTTGCGGTTCTTCTGCCTTTTGAGGATACGGAAGAGGAAGTTGTTATTCTTGAAGTCATTCCGGGTGAGGATGAGGAGACGGACGATTTTATTTCCGTTGAAGATGATGAGATTCTGAATGAAGTTTTTGAAGAATTTTTGAAGAGATGTGAAGATGAATCTGAGTAACAGTAATAAAATTCTCTGTTCCATGACCGGAACAGGGAATTTTGTTCAATTATACGCAGTGTTAAATTCATGTTCAGCAACAGAAAAATCGTATTTAAGAGGCTCAGCACCGATTTTTTCAGAAAGCTCCAATGCGCTTTCGTAATCAAAATTACCGCTTATATTAGTCAGTCCGGTATCTATTTTTTCAAGAACCGACGGAGCAGAAATAAGCTCGCCGTTAAACCAGATCGAAATCGGAATGTCAGTTCCTGCAAGTTCTTCGGTAACATCAGCAAATACTATACTTGCCTCATCATTGAATTCTATGTTAACTATAAAATCTTGTGTACCATCTTCCTTAGACATAGCCATGACCTCAGATTTGGCAATAGCATCATTTCCAAGAATAAGCTCGCTCGACGAATAATCGCTGCCTTTACGGAACTCAATAATATTCTTGTCAGTTATTGTTTCAAGCAGTTTATCAGCGGAGCTGTCATCATATTTGAAGTCGATACGGACTGAATCGGAGTCATAATCAACATATGTTCTATATGGAATCTGAAGCGCATCGGTTCTTCTTCCAAAAATTTTTGCAGCTTCATCAAGTTCACTGTCGGATATTTCTTCGTTGGCAGAAAGCAGAATATAGCTGTCAATAAAATTTTGGCTGACAAGTTCAGATGAAGATGTTATACTCTCACTTTTTTTCTCGCACGAAGATAATAAAGCGAGGGACAACGCCGCTATTGCAGCAATCATAGTAATTTTTCGCATATTTTCCTCCTGAGAAATCTTTATTACACACGTATTTTCGGCAAATTTTGTTGATGATCGGGACAGTATGCCTGCGGATTTTTTCCTTGATTGACAAAACGTTGTCTGCCGATCTTTTCATTAGTTTGATCGAGAATTAGTATAAAAGGCTCTTGCATTAAGTTATTCAGTTACATTTATCTCATAAAAAGGAGCAGTCCAGTATTCTTTAGGTAATATTAAAACAGCAGGAGAAAGATGCGGAGCAGCGAGAACAGGCAGGTATGACCCCTGTAGTACTTTATTTGGAATATCCTTGTGAAAAACAATGACCGAGCAGAAATGTACATCTATATTATCAATTGTTTTATCTGGATTTTCAGGATCAGGCATACTTATTCTGAAATCTACGCTTGAACGGTCAAGTTCGTCTGTAATAATTCTTACAACTTCACGTAATGGCTCAGGGATCTCCTCTTCAGGTTTGCCTTTATAATAAAACATTTCTCTGCCTATATCCATAAGAAATTCAGGAAATTTTTCTGCAAGAGGATGTGTAGAGTATAAAATATTTGCAGGCAGATCCAATTTGTTTCCCTTTTCAAACAACATCTCATTTGCCTGCACAATATACGCATAATAGATCTGTCCGTTCTGAAAAACGATGTCTTTGTCACGGTAAACTACATTCAGTTCATCCTTTTTATGCAAACGTATCCATAAAGGTCTGGGCAAAGATTTGGAAGTAATGATATTTTCACGGTAATTTGCCCGCATTACATCAAGGTGATTCTGACAGTTGTCCTCTGTTACCTGATGATCCATTTTCTTTTTGAATAAAGCCATAGCACATATTACCTCCATAAAAATAAATAATGCTCCGAGTATGCTTAAAATCTTTATTACACACGTATTTTCGGCAAATTTTGTTGATGACGGGGATAGTATATCTGCGGATTTTTTCCTTGTCCTCAGTAAAATTATGCTGTAAAAGAAATCTTCCGCCGATTAGCGCAGCGGAAGATAATCGTTATTGTTCTTTTATAAGCTTGATTTAATCAAACACAACCCTGAGCCTTCATTGCCTCAGCAACCTTGAGGAAACCTGCAATGTTTGCGCCTGCCATGTAGTTTCCGGGCATACCGTACTCCTTAGCGGCTTCGTCACATGACTTGAAGATGCTCTTCATAATGCCGTGAAGCTTAGCATCAACTTCTTCAAATGTCCATGAAAGTCTCTCGCTGTTCTGGCTCATTTCAAGACCGGAAGTAGCAACGCCGCCGGCATTTGCAGCCTTAGCAGGACCGTAGAGGAGTCCGTTTGCAAGATATGTCTCGATAGCCTCGGGAGTTGAAGGCATATTAGCGCCCTCTGCAACGACCTTACAGCCGTTCTTTACGAGAAGAGCAGCGCCTTCGCCGTTTATCTCATTCTGTGTAGCGCAGGGGAGAGCGATGTCACAGGGAACGCTCCAGATACCGCTGCATCCTTCTGTGTAAGTAACATTCTTGTGAGATGTTCTTTCGGCATATTCCTTGATACGTCCACGCTCAACCTCTTTGATCTGCTTAACAAGATCAAGCTCGATTCCGTCAGGATCAACGATATATCCGTTGGAATCAGAAAGAGTGATAACAGTAGCGCCGAGTTCTGTAGCCTTCTGTGTAGCATAGATAGCAACGTTTCCTGAACCGGAGATAACTACTTTCTTGCCCTCGAAGCTCATGCCGTTAGCCTTGAGCATTTCATCTGTGAAGTAGCAAAGACCGTAGCCTGTAGCCTCTGTTCTTGTGAGAGAGCCGCCGTAAGTAAGACCCTTACCTGTAAGAACGCCTGTGAACTCGTTGCGGAGTCTCTTATACTGACCGAACATGAAGCCGATCTCACGTCCGCCTGTACCGATATCGCCGGCAGGAACGTCTGTATCAGCGCCGATGTGCTTGCAGAGTTCTGTCATAAAGCTCTGGCAGAAACGCATAACTTCTCCGTCGCTCTTACCCTTGGGGTCGAAGTCAGAACCACCCTTGCCGCCGCCCATAGGCAGTGTTGTAAGGCTGTTCTTGAAGATCTGCTCAAATCCGAGGAACTTAATAATTCCGAGATATACTGATGGGTGAAGTCTGATACCGCCCTTGTAAGGTCCGATAGCAGAGTTGAACTGAACTCTGAAACCACGGTTTACCTGAACCTTGCCGTTGTCGTCAACCCAAGGAACACGGAATACGATCTGTCTCTCAGGCTCAACGATTCTCTCGAATACGCCTGCATCTACGAGGTCAGGTCTTTTTTCTGCTACAGGCTGGAGAGATTCAAAAACCTCTGTTACTGCCTGGATGAACTCAGGCTCGCCTGCATTTCTCTTCTTAACTGTTTCTAAAAGATCGATAAGATACTGATTTTTTAACGCCATTGTTAAAAAACCTCCTTTAATAAATTCTGCATATGCAGTTCATAAAAAAATTATATCACTCTGCGGCAGAAATTTCAAGACTTTATTTTGGTAAATTAAAAAAAATGGATATATTTGTTGATTGCTACAAATATATCCAATGAAAAGCATTTATTTTTGTTTATCTTCGTATAGGCGGAGGTATTCGCCTGCAAGATAGAGAGAACCGCATATTGTAACGATACCGTTGTTTTCAATGGCAAGCTTTTTTGCCTTTTCTACGGCTTTTTCAAGTGAAGAGCATGATGCAGCATCAGTATATGCACCTGCAATTTTTGCTAGTTTTTCGGCACTTACGGCATTGGGAGCAAAATCGTCTACGGCAAACATTTTTGCGGAATATCGTGCAACTGAGGATGCGCCGGCAGTGTAATTTTTGGTATCGGTCATGCCCATGATTGTATAAATATTTCTTTTTTTTCTTAAAGTAAATCTTCCCAGCACCGTTTCAAGATTCATAATACCCTCTGGATTATGTCCACCATCAACAATAATGGGAGGATTTCCCTTGATATACTGGCATCTTGCCCTGACCATTGTGGTTTCTACAGAATTTTTTATATTTTTCTCCGGAATATCAAATCCATTTTTCCTCAGGTAACGACATGCTTCGGTAGCAACGGAAGCATTTGAAAACTGTCCGTATCCGAGCATGAGGGGCTTGTACAAAATTCCGTCATATTCCAAAAGACCATCTTTTTCGCAGCTTTTTTTCGTTATAACAAATTCTGCACCGACCTCTTGGGCTTTTTTTTCAAAAATATCTTTGCAATCGCACATGGGAGATACGACTACCGCCGACCCCTCTTTTATAATTCCTGCTTTCTGTACGGCAATTTTTTTCACAGTATCGCCTAAAATTGCCGTATGGTCGAGAGATATAGAGGTTATAACTGACACCAGCGGCGGCGGTATCACGTTAGTGCAGTCCAGAAGTCCGCCGATACCGGCTTCAAAAACCACAATATCGCAGTTCTCTCGCTGAAACCACAGTAAAGCTATCGTCATTGTTATTTCAAACTGAGAATATTCACGGTCGGCGATGCGTTCACGGACAAATTCTGCAATTTCACACAGTGTTTCTTCGGCAATTTCTTCACCGTTTATGCGTATTCTGTCAGTATAATGCAGCACAAAAGGTGATGTGAACTGCCCGGTTTTATACCCTGAGTATATCAGAGCGTTTGAGATATATTCCACAACTGAGCCTTTGCCGTTAGTTCCTGCCACATGGACAAACTTTAGCGATTTTTCAGGATTTCCCACACATTTCATAAGCTCACGAGCACGGGAAAGATCCGTCACCGGTTTTCCCGATTTGCTGTAAGAACTAATAAAATTCATGGTTTCTTTAATATTCATCAATAGGGACTCTCCTGTAATTCAGCTTTTCTGACAGCTTCCTCCAAAGTCATTCCTTTGAAGTCCTGCGCATTGAAATATCTTCCCGATTTTCCGTCGTTCACAAATGCTCCCACAAGAAGTCCGGGAATGGCGGATTCCGGTTCAAAATAAGCGTTTTCGCCGCCCATATCCGTCCTGCACCATGCCGGGTTAGCCAGGCTTATTATAACGCCTGTATTACGGTAAGCATAGCTCAGATCCTTTGTAACCTTGTCCAGAGCCGCCTTGCTTGCGGAATACGGAGCCTGCTGAGGTTCAAGATCAATGTCGCTTGAGGTATTGATAATTCTGCCGAATCCACGTTTTTTCATGCCGTCGACAAAGTGATAGCATATCATCATGGGAGCGATTGTATTGATCCGGAAGCTTATTTCAAATTCCTCGGCAGGGGTATCAAGTATAGCTGATCTGTATGTCGTCTGTAAGCCTGCATTATTGAAAATAATATCCGGCTGAATGCCTTTTTCATCTATTTCGGACAGCATTCTTTCAAGCTGCGCCATATCGGATAATTCAGCCTGAACAGTGTATGATTCAACTCCGAGAGACTGAACCTCTGAAAGTATTGATTTGCAGTGCTCTTTGTCTCTGCTGTGAAGTATCAGATTACAGCCCTGTTCAGCCATAGCCACAGCGATAAGTCTGCCAAGTCCTCTGCTTGCGCCGGTTATCAGCGCCCATTTATTTTTTAAATCAATCATTTTTATTCCTCAATATTTGCAGTGTACGGCTGCTTTATCAGCCGCCGAAAGCAGCGATAGACTGCATGATCTTGTCCATTTTTTCCTGTGCCTTTGAAAGTTTTGCTCTTTCTGCTTCAATGAGTTTTTCGGGAGCTTTAGCAATAAATCCTTGATTATTAAGCTTTCCGCTGAGGAAGTCTATATCTTTCTGAACCTTTGCTTTTTCTTTTTCAAGACGAGCGATCTCCTTTTCCTTGTCAACAAGCTCATCCATAGGAATGAAAATTCTTGCAGAATCAGTTACAGCGTTTGCACAGTTTTCATGAGTGAGTGAAGTTCCTGCCTCGACAGAGGATGCGGATGCAAGCTTTTCAAAGAAAGCGGTGCAGGACATGAAAAGTTCGGGCTCTTCGGTCTCAATAAGCAGCTTTGCCTTTATCGATGGCGGGACATTCATTTCTGTTCTGGTGTTTCTTACTGCCTTTATAGCTGAGATGACTTTCTCGAAAGCCGCCTCTTCTTTGTCAAAATTGAAGGAAACCAATGGCTGCGGATATTCTTCAAGGATTATCATTGATTTTCCGTTTGTGAGAACCTGCCATATTTCCTCTGTGATGAACGGCATGAACGGATGCAGGAGTTTAAGCATTCCCTGCATAGCCCATACAAGAACAGCCTGAGCTTTTGCCTTTGATTCGCCGCCTGCTTGGATGCGTGGCTTTGTTAGCTCAATGTACCAGTCACAGTATATGTCCCAGATAAAGTCGTATATTTTCTGCGAAGCAATACCGAGTTCGTATTTTTCAAGATTATCGTTTACTTCTTTTACGAGCTTATTGAACTTGTTTACGAGCCACTTGTCCTCTATCTCCAGTTCCTCCGGCAGTTCGTCAAATTCAAAGTCTTCCGGGAGATTCATCATGATAAAGCGTGAAGCGTTCCAGAGCTTATTTGCAAAGTTTCTTGCTGCCTTGACCTTATCGTCGATATACCGCATATCGTTTCCGGGGGAGTTTCCGGTTGCAAGCATGAATCTGAGAGCGTCAGCTCCGTATTCATCAATAACTTCAAGGGGATCAATGCCGTTGCCAAGTGATTTGGACATCTTGCGTCCCTGGGAATCACGTACAAGACCATGGATAAGCACTGTATCAAACGGAACTTCGCCCATATTTTCCAGTCCGCTGAACATCATTCTGATGACCCAGAAGAAGATGATATCATATCCTGTAACAAGAGTGTTGGTAGGATAGAAATATTTCAGATCTTCGGTTTTTTCAGGGAATCCCAGCGTGGAGAAAGGCCAGAGAGCGGAACTGAACCAGGTATCAAGAGTATCAGGATCCTGTCTCATAGGCTTGCCGCACTTGGGACATACTGCGGAACTTTCCTTTGTTACAGTCATTTCGCCGCATTCGTCGCAGTAAAATGCCGGTATCTGATGTCCCCACCAGATCTGCCTTGAGATGCACCAGTCACGGATATTTTCAAGCCAGTGGAAATATATTTTGTCAAAGCGCTCGGGAACGAACTTTGTTTTCCCGCTTTTTACGGCGTCGATAGCCGGCTGAGCGAGGGGTTGCATTTTCACGAACCACTGTGTGGAAACCTTTGGTTCAACGGTAGTTCCGCAGCGGTAGCAGGTGCCGACGTTATGGCTGTATTCCTCGATCTTTACCAGTGCGCCCTCTGCTTCAAGATCTTCGACGATAGCCTTTCTTGCCTCGTATCTGTCCATTCCGGCGTACTTCGGATAGTCGTCAACGATCGTTGCGTCATCGTTCATAACGTTGATAACAGGCAGCTTATGGCGGAGACCGACTTCAAAGTCATTGGGGTCGTGAGCAGGAGTGATCTTTACAACGCCTGTTCCGAAGTCCATTTCAACGTAATCGTCTGCTACAATAGGGATTTCACGATGAACAAGCGGCAGGATAACGGTCTTGCCTACTAAGTCCTTGTAGCGTTCGTCCTTTGGATTTACAGCAACGGCAGTATCGCCCAGAAGCGTTTCCGGACGAGTAGTGGCAAGTTCCAGATATCCGTCTGAATCCTTGATCTTATAGCGGAGATGCCAGAAATGTCCTGCCTGATCTTCATATGTTACCTCGGCGTCAGAAAGGGAAGTTTTGCATTTCGGGCACCAGTTGATGATTCTTTCGCCCCTGTAGATAAGACCCTTTTCGTAATATTTAACGAATACTTCCTTTACCGCCTTAGAGCAGCCCTCGTCCATAGTAAAGCGTTCTCTTGACCAGTCGCAGGAAGAGCCGAGTTTTTTCAGCTGCTCAACAATACGTCCACCGTACTGTTTTTTCCATTCCCAAGCACGTTTCATGAAGCCTTCTCTGCCCAGATCTTCTTTGGTAACGCCTTCTTTGCGCATGGCTTCAACGATTTTTGCTTCTGTTGCGATAGCAGCATGATCTGTACCGGGAAGCCAGAGTGCCGAATAACCGCACATTCTTTTCCAGCGGATAAGTATATCCTGAAGCGTTTCGTCAAGGGCATGACCCATATGGAGCTGTCCGGTAATATTCGGAGGAGGGATAACGATAGTATAGGGTGTCTTTTTTGGATCAGCTTCGGCACGGAAACAGCCTTTATTGTTCCATTCAGCGTAGATCCTGTCCTCAAAATCTTTTGGATTATAGGACTTTGCAAGTTCTTTTGCCATTTTAAGATTTCTCCTTTTTATAAATTGATTCGGGAAAATAAAAAAACCCCGAACCTATTAAGGCTCAGGGCGAACGATTGTCCGTGTTACCACCTGAATTCGGGGGATATCCCCGCACTCTATGCAGCCGCAAAGCTGCTTTCCCTGTAACGTGAGAATCACGTCGTGGACTACACAGAAACCTTCGCCCACGAGGCTTGGAAGCTACTTCAGCATATTCCTGATACCGTCTTGCACCATCCGGCGGCTCTCTGAAAATCGGTGTATACGCTTACTCCTCTTCGTCATTGCCTTTGAAATATAAAAGTATTATAGCATATACCGTGAAAAATGTCAACCGTATATCCGGATTTTTTCACAGTAATTTTATGAGACATTATAGTACATTATTATTGATTGATATTTATGATTTTAAAAATAGTTTAAAGAATAAAAAATCTATAACGTCTTGACAAGTTTAATACTTCGTGATATGATATATTATGTGAAAGGGGGTGTGGTATGGATATTCAATTAAAACGAGGTCTTTTAGATGTCTGCATATTAGCTGCCATTAAAAGTGAGGATTCATACGGCTATAAAATAATTAAAGATATGAAACCTTATATTGAAATGTCTGAATCGACCTTATACACTATTCTGAAACGTTTGGAATCGGAAGATATGCTGACCGTACAAACCGCAGAGCACTGCGGAAGATTAAGGAAATATTACCATATTACTGATGCGGGACTAAGGCGAATCGAAAATTTCAAAGACGAGTGGAAAGAAATTATGTCCATATATCGGTTTATAACAAAGGAGGATAAATAATGAACAAACAAGAATTTCTTATCAGATTACGAAAGGGACTGCAAGGCTTACCTCAAAACGACATAGAAGAACGACTTACATTCTATAATGAAATGATCGACGACCGAATGGAAGAAGGGGTTACAGAAGAAGAGGCTGTTTCCGGAATTGGTACAGTAGACGAAATTGTATCACAGATCGTAGCTGAAACCTCGCTTTCTAAGCTCGTAAAGGAAAAAGTAAGACCTAAAAGAGCACTGCGGGTGTGGGAAATAGTACTTCTGACGTTGGGCTCTCCGATATGGCTTTCTCTTTTGTTAGCTGTGTTTGCTGTAATTTTTGCAGTTTATATTACAGTATGGTCTGTAATTGTCGCTCTGTGGGCAGCTGAATTAGCGTTGGCAGTAGGTGCGTTCTGTGGCGTTTTATCGTCTGTGATTCTGATCGTTCAAGTTAACGTGATCGCTGGGATCGCTATGATTGGAGCCGGAATTGCCTGCGCCGGTCTTTCAATATTTCTATTTTTCGGATGCAAAGAGACAACAAAAGGACTTTTATTCCTGACAAAAAAGATGATATCAGGTATTAAATCTATATTTATCGGAAGGAGAATGGAAAATGAGTAAAGCAGTAAAAAAGTGGCTTATTGCAGCAGCTTCCCTTTCAGTGTTAGGTTTTGCTGTTTTTGCAGGAGCAATGGCTGCTCTTGGTTTTGATTTTTCAAAAATCAGCACCGTGAAATACGAAACAAATACTTATGAAGTGAGCGGAGATTTTGATAAAATATCAATTGATGTAGATATAACGGATATTGTATTTGAAAAATCCGATGATGAAAGGTGTAAAGTCGTTTGCTATGAAGAGGAAAAAGTAAAGCATTCGGTACGTTGTACAAACGGAACCCTTATAATTGATATGACAGATGATAGAAAATGGTATGATTATATAGGTATTTCATTTGCAAGTCCAAAGATGACAGTGTATCTGCCTCAGAGTGAGTATACTTCACTTTTAATAGATACCGATACAGGCAATATTGATATTCCTGAAAGCTTTGCCTTTAATAAACTTGAAATCGAAACCGATACAGGAAGCGTTGATTGTATGGCGGATGTTTCGGATATTATAAAAATTGAATCAGATACGGGAGATATCGGCATATCTTCTGTTGAATCCGGATGTGATATTGATATAAAAACGGACACAGGCTCGATAAAGCTTACAGACGTTTCCTGCACCGATTTTACTGCCGAAAGCGATACAGGTGATATTTCCATTGTAAATACTGTTGCCGGGAACAGTATCTGTGTGGAAAGCGATACAGGAAATGTGAAATTGAAAAACAGTGACGCTGAAGAGCTTTTGATCGAAACTGATACGGGGGATATTACAGGTACATTGCTTTCCGAAAAGGATTTTATAGCAAAAAGTCACACAGGCGATGTCAATGTCCCGAAAACTCAAACGGGCGGCAAATGTAAAATCACAACTGATACAGGCAATATTAAAATAGATATACGGTAAATATGATAAAACAGGGCAGCGCTGCACAAAAAATGTACAGTGCTGCTTTTTGATAGCGTCAACACACTCTAATAAGTAATGGGTTTCCAAAGGGGATTGATTCTCCTTTGGCAGGGGGTGTGGGGGCAGAATCCACACGTTGCCATGCGAGAAATTATATTTGACATTATAATAATTCTGTGATATAATCAATATAAATATAATAAAAATTCGCTAAAGGCGCTGTGAAAGGAAAACATACATATGACAGAGATCATAAAATCAATATTTCTTGGTATTGTTGAGGGAATTACCGAATGGCTGCCTGTAAGCAGTACAGGACATCTCATATTAGTAGACGAATTTCTAAAAATGGGCATGAGCAGTGATTTCAAGGAGATGTTCGATGTTGTTATCCAACTGGGGGCTATTATGGCAGTTGTACTGCTCTACTGGAAAAAAATTTTTCCATTCGGCAAAAAAGACAATGCTGCTCCCATTAAACACGATGGAATGGGCGCATACATAAAAACAGATATATTCACTATGTGGTTCAAGGTAATTGCAGCCTGTCTGCCGGCTGCCGTTGTGGGACTTCTTTTTGATGACGTTTTTAACGATCTGTTCTATAATCCGCTGACGGTATCAATTGCGCTGATAGTGTTCGGTGTTGCTTTTATTATTGTTGAGAACTGGAATCGTGGCAGAAAGTCCAAAATAAACAGCATAGGTGATCTTACGTATAAAACAGCTCTGATAATAGGAGTATTTCAGCTTATTGCCGCCGTTTTCCCCGGAACATCACGGTCGGGAGCAACTATAGTTGGTGCATTGCTTATCGGCGTATCAAGAACAACTGCCGCAGAGTTTACATTTTATCTGGCAATTCCGGTAATGTTCGGTGCAAGTCTGCTGAAGCTTGTTAAATTTGGTTTTGAATTTTCGGGAACAGAAATTGCCGTACTTGCTGCCGGAATGATAACCGCTTTTCTGGTATCGGTAGTAGTTATAAAATTCCTTATGGATTATGTTAAAAAGCATGATTTTAAGGTCTTTGGCTGGTATAGGATAGTTCTTGGAATTCTTGTTCTGGCCTATTTCGGAATTTTTGAATCATCCGGATTGATATGATCTTTTTGCGGTTAAAGTAAACTTGTATATATAATTGAAGCGGAGGTGAATTCTGCCGTTTTGAAGCGGTGGAGAAGTTATGCCGGATAAAAATATGGATAATGAACAAACAATATATATTTCCGGAGATGATGCCGGTACAGCGGATTCGGGAGTGAACCAGGAAAAGCTATTTCAGACACCACAGATGCCGCAGAATAACGTTTACAGAGCACAGCCTGGAATACCGCCGCAGATGCCGCAGAATAATGTTTACGGAGCACAGCCTGGCATACCGCCGCAAATGCCGCAGAATAACGTTTACGGAGCACAGCCTGGCATACCGTCGCAAATGCCGCAGAATAATATGTACGGGATGCCGGCAGGTTACGGCGATCCGAGAATGCGTCGGGCAGCAGCGCCGGGATATGGCAGAAAAAGAAAAAAAGGAAATACAGCAGTAATCGTGCTTATTGTGATAACAGTTCTGCTTATATTTATTATTGGAGGAGTAGCAGCGTTTATCGTTCTTAATGATAATGACGACGGAGGATCAAGGCATAAAGGCGTTGAAGGGTCTTCAGAACATGAACGTGTTTCAGATACTGATGAAGATGATGAGGAAAATGACAGTTCAGTCTATGAAGAGACAACGCAGGTGACAACCGAAGAAAAGACAGAAACTGTTACAGAGCCGCAAACAACCACTCCAGTTCAGAAACTTATCACTACACCTGATGTGAGGAGTTGGGACTGTAATTTAGCTGCTGCAAATCTGAAAGATCTGGGATTTGTTGTTGAAATTGAAAATCAGTACAGCAGTGAGCCTGCCGGTGTTGTTATTTCACAGAATGTCGCTGCCGGAACAAGTGTTGCCGAAGGTACGAAGATTGTCATTACAGTTTCTCAGGGAGAAAATCCGGCAGAGAAAGTGATCGTTCCCGATGTTCGTGGTATGTCTGCTGAAGAGGCAAAGAATGTGATGCAGAAAAGCGGTTTAATAGTGAATTCTGAGTACAAGGAAAGCGATACGGTGGCTGCCGAAAAGGTTATAGATCAGGACATAGCTTCCGGAACAAAGGTAGAGAAAGGTTCATACATTTTCCTGACAGTCTCTAAAGGAAGCAGCCATCAGCAATCTCAGTATCAGCGTGGTAAAGTTACTACTAAAGAGACGGAACTTAATGTCAGAAAGGGTCCCGGCAAGCAATACGAGATTACCGGAACGGTTGGCAAGGACAGTATTGTGGAGATAGCCTCCCTGGAGGGTGATTGGTATAAGATAGTATTCGGGGAAGGATTCGGCTATGTGTCCAAGGATTATATTCAGCTTATGAGCTGATGACAGCAGAGAGGGGAGGGTGAACGCTCTCCCCGAAATAAAAAATACGTCCTGGTAAAACCAGAACGTATTCATATTGGTGCCGGTGACCGGGGTCGAACCGGTACGGTATTGCTACCATCGGATTTTGAGTCCGACACGTCTGCCAATTCCATCACACCGGCGCATCAACATTTTTATTATACCATATATGATACGGAAATGTCAATACTTTTTTAGGTAATTTCAAAAAATGTTTTGAGATTGCCTTTATAAGGAAGGAGAAATGTTAATTGGCTAAGTCAAAAAGTGATAAAGAACTTGAAAAAATTTATCAGGAACTTCGTGAAATGAACGGTAACAAAGGCAAGCGCAGCGAGAGCAATGATCTTCTCAACTTTTTTGTGGGGCTTTTGATGCTGGCAGGAGGTCTTTTTATGATCTTTAATAATCTGTCTGTAACGAGCAGTTGGGGTATGAGGGGGTATATTTTCCACATCGGCTCATTCGGAATGCCTAATGGAATGGTCATGTTTCCCATTATAGTGGGCGTAGGTATGCTTTTCCTCATGAAGCGCAAGATATTTGGCTGGATTGTGATTGCTGTCGGTATTGTTATTGTATTGCTGAGCGTTCTTCTGTCAACTCAGATACATTGGCGCAGTACGTCTGCATATGTTTTTATAATAATGTTCGGATTGACAGCAGCCGGTGCAGGTTTGGTGCTAAGGGAACTGTTTAGGAAAAATTGAGATCATTATGAAAAAACTCCCGGAAACGGGAGTTTTTTATGCTATAATCAATCCAGTGCGGCAAAAGCATTTTTAAGATCGTCAAGGATATCATTGATGTTTTCAAGACCTACAGAAAGACGGATCATTCCGCCGTTTATGCCGGCTGCCACGAGCTGTTCATCAGTGAGCTGACGGTGAGTAGCACTTGCAGGGTGAAGAACGCAGGTGCGGATATCAGCAACATGAACTTCGTTGGAAGCAAGTTTAAGAGAATCCATGAACTTGACGGCAGCACTTCTTCCGCCTTTAATAACAAAGGAAATTACGCCGCTGCATCCCAGTGGAAGATATTTTTCAGCCAGAGCATGATACTTATTGCTCTTAAGACCGGGATAATTTACAGATTCCACCTTGTCATTTGCTTCGAGGTATTCAGAAACGATCTTAGCATTTTCACAGTATTGCTTCATGCGGATAGAAAGCGTTTCAAGACCGAGATTCAGATAAAAAGCAGACTGAGCCGAAGGATAGCAGCCAAAATCCCTCATAAGCTGCATTCTTGCCTTTATAATATATGCAGCCTTGCCGTATGTTTGAGTGTAGACTATACCATGATAGCTTTCGTCAGGCTCTGTGAATTCCGGAAACTTGCCGTTTGCCCAGTTAAACGTTCCTGCGTCAACGATAACGCCGCCTACCTGAACGGCATGACCGTCCATATATTTGGAGGTAGAATGGATAACGATATCTGCACCGTGCTCGATAGGACGGCAGAGGATAGGAGTAGGGAACGTATTATCAACGATGAGGGGAACATTATTCTCGTGAGCTATTTTTGCAAATTTTTCGATATCAAATACAGTCAGAGCAGGATTGGCGATAGTCTCGCCGAAAACAGCCTTTGTATTTGGCTTGAAAGCAGCTCTTATCTCTTCTTCGGAGGCATCCGGATCAACGAAAATGCATTCAATTCCAAGTTTTTTGAGCGTAACAGCAAAGAGATTTACAGTTCCGCCGTAAATGGTCGTTGTGGAAATAAAACTATCTCCTGCCTGGAGAATGTTCAGCAGAGAGCAGAGAGAAGCCGCCTGTCCGCTGGATGTACACATAGCGCCAATACCGCCCTCGAGAGCTGCTATCTTTTCCTCAACAGCCATTACCGTCGGATTTTCAAAGCGTGAATAGATGAGACTTTTGGTCGGATCATCAAAAACGGCAGCGACATCGTCGGTAGAATCGTATACGTACGTGGTGCTCTGTACGATAGGTACTACTCTTGGTTCAGTATTTTTGGGCGTATAGCCTGCGTGGAGGCATTTTGTTTCGATATTCATGGTGTTTTTTCTCCTTTGCTGCGTTAAGACGAACTGCATAAACTGCGGTTAGCGTCTTTTATTATGACAGTACAGTTTTTATTCTGGGGATACAGAATTCAAGAACTGCACAGTATTTATCGGTAAGTGTGATGATATAGCTTTCCTTGTACTTCGGAAAGGATCGTGTCATAGGCCACATATGCTTTTCGATCATATCACGTTCCAGATCGGATATATCAGTAAGGTCTGCGGCATTTTCTGCGGCAAGACGTGAGTGCATGGAACTGTGTGAAAGCTGTCCTTTGACCTTGCTTTTGTTATAATTTTTGCGGTCGTAGTAAAAAAGATCATGAAGCAGACCGGCTCTTGCGGCGGCACGGGCATCAAGATGCAGCTTTTTGCAGATAAGATACGTATAATATGAAACGTTCAGGCAATGCTGAAAGCGTGTGGTCGAGATATGGTGTGTTATTTCCTTGAGTTTGTCAAGTTCACTGCTGTTGATTATATCGCTGACATTACTGTAGTAGCTGTCAGAGGAAAGCTCCTTTTTTGAGCCTATGGCTTTAAGCATATAAAAACCTGCCTTATCAAAGTTATAGTACATTATTATTATACAACGCTTTGCAAAAAAAATCAATAGGAAAATCATTTTTACAATTTTTTTAACATTTGTTGGAATAAAAAAGCATCCCCGAAAGGATGCTTTTTTGCGCAGCATATCAGATTTATGCTTTTTCCCATCTCGGAGCATGAGTCTTTGCTCCGCTTGGATTACTTGGACATTGTCCCAGAACAACAGGTGTAGCGTTCGGCGCTCCGCCGGTTGGAGTACCAATACAAAAAATTCCTGTTTTTCCACACCATTGGCATCTTGCCTTGTAATTTTCGGGTTTCTGCATTTTAAATTCCTCCTTTTAATCATTATATTTATGTTGTAAACGTTCACGCTCTCTCTGGTACTGATCGCTGTCTTTTGTGCAACCGGTTTCCTGCATGAACTTCAACATATCCGCATCCAGTTTCCAGGAAGTTGTTTGAGAAACAGTATTTTTTCTATTTTCTTTAAATTTACAATATTCCTCTTCGTCAATTTCTCCATTTTGAAATTTCTTATCCATCTTTTTATCTGCCTGATCCATTATTCCAGCAATTATTCCTTTTGTTTTGGTGCGACTGTCTTCATCCTTAACTGCATTATACCCTAATGCACCCAAAGCTGCCATGTCTAAAATTCCTAACAACATAATTTAACCTCCTGCGTTTTTAACATTGCACCTATATAGGTGCAATGTTATTATAAAATAAATTTATAATAAAGTCAATAGATTTTGCACCTATAAGAGAGCAGAAAATTTAAAGGAGGATTTGTGCAAGATGAACAAAGAGATTGAGTCGAAAGTTGGTAATAACGTGAGAGTTTTAAGAGAAAAGAGGGGAACAACGCAGGAACAGCTTGCTGCTAAACTTCAGGTAAATGGATGTGATATTACAAGAAGCGCCGTCGCTAAAATAGAAGTCGGACAGCGGCATTTATATCCTGATGAGATAATTCTTATAAAAAAAATTCTTAATGTAAGTTATAATGATATCTTTAAGATATAAAATGCAGAAAAATCCCGCTAAAACCATTGACAAATCAATGGTTTTAGCGGGATGCATTATTATAACAACTTTAACGGTCGTTTTTGAAATCAAGCCTTGTTTACGCTTCCGAAGAGTTCCATCTTCTCCTTGACTTTAGCCTTGATAGCTTCGAATCCGGGAGCGAGAAGCTTTCTGGGGTCGAAGCCCTTGCCCTGCTGATCCTTGCCAGCCTCAATGTAAGCTCTTGTAGCTTCCTGGAATGAAAGCTGACATTCTGTATTAACGTTGATCTTGGCAACGCCGAGAGAGATAGCCTTAGCGATCATATCGTCAGGGATGCCTGTACCACCGTGAAGAACGAGAGGCATATCGCCTACCTTTTCGTTTACGGCAGCAAGAGTTTCAAAGCTGAGACCTGCCCAGTTTTCAGGATACTTGCCATGAATATTTCCGATACCTGCTGCAAGGAAGTCAACGCCGAGATCAGCAATCATCTTGCACTCGTTGGGGTCAGCACATTCGCCTGCACCTACAACGCCGTCTTCTTCGCCGCCGATAGAACCTACTTCTGCCTCAATAGAAAGACCGAGACCGTGAGCAACGTTTACAAGCTCAGTTGTTTTGGCAACGTTTTCGTCAATCGGGAAATGGGATCCATCGAACATAATAGAGGTAAAGCCTGCCTTGATGCATTTATAGCAGCCCTCATATGAACCGTGATCGAGGTGAAGAGCAACCGGAACAGTGATTCCGAGAGACTCGTCCATAGCCTTGACCATAGCGGCAACTGTGCCGAAGCCTGTCATATACTTTCCTGCGCCCTCAGATACGCCGAGGATAACGGGGGAGTTAAGCTCCTGAGCTGTAAGAAGAATAGCCTTTGTCCACTCAAGATTGTTGATGTTGAACTGACCTACTGCGTACTTACCGGCTCTTGCTTTCTGAAGCATTTCTGTAGCTGAAACTAACATAATAAAGATTCCTCCTGATATTTTACTGTCGTGGGCAATTTTCAGCCCTGTAATTACTATTATACTATATCCGGAAATAAAATGCAATACCCTGTAGGAAATTTTTATTTTATCTGTTGCCTATAATCTTGGAAGAACCAATGACAAAACGTTTTACGGTAAAATATAAAGAAACCTGTCCGCATGAAAATTATACGGACAGGTTTTTATAATATTGTTTTATGTCAGGTTCAGTCATGGCTCCGGCTGAGATTTTTCAGATCTGATGCGCTGACTTCGGCAATTTTCCATCCTTCGCCTTTGATTTTTATGGCGCATATGGTCAGTGATTCGGTGGTTTTGCTTTTCTTCTTTTCTTTTTTGTTTAGGGTTATATCAAATTCCCAGCCTTTTTTTATAGTAAGCTTTTGGGGGTTAGTATCATATTTTTTGGCTATTTCCGTAAAATAGAGCTGTGCCCCGTCCAAAGCATCATCGGACAGTTTGCCTTTTTTGTTGATTTCCTTGATTTTTAATTTGTAGTCATCCCGTGCATCGGCATTATCGTTGTTATAGCGTTCTATCATATCATCCCATTTTTCATCCGCCTTAAGCTGATCAGCAATATAGTCAGGGAGTATCATGGAAAAATATTTTTTTCCGCCGTTTTTTCCGATACCTGCCTTGACGTATTTTTTTACGGCTTTTTTCGGACCGAGAAGATAAAATACAGCAAGAAGTATCAGAACGATTATAACAACTGCTGCAACAGTCCCTGCTATAAGGGAAAGTCTGCTTTTTCGTGGTTCAGATTCAGTATTAGCGTCAGCTGATGATTTTTTCTTTCTCATGAAAACACCTCCGGACAACTGATTTTTTAATTCTTAATATAATCATATCATAAAATATTTATACTGTCAATAAAAATCAGAATAAATTCTGATAGTTAAGGAATCATTGAATAAATCACGCCTGACGGCTAGGTACGCATCTTGCTTGTATATTTTCCGTCATCTTGCACAGAAATTTCTTGACAGGCGAAAGCCTGCCAGCAAAATTTCTATACAATCTGACGAAAAATTTGATTGCGCAATCTGCGTACTGGATTTAATCAGTGCTTCATTAAAAATAGATTTCCGTTTTCCTTGACTTTATTTCAAAAAGAGTTTATAATATAATAATAAATGTATACATCTCCGGAAACGGCACATAATAAAGTAAATTTCAGGCAAGGAGTGTATACAATTGGAAGAAAAAAATAAAAATGATAAATCCGTGACGGAGGAGAAAATTGACGAGGCAGAGCTTGCCGAAAAGCTGGGGCAGACGGTTTCACAGAATGCAAAGCATCTTATCCACTGCCTGACGGTGATCGGTCAGATAGAAGGACATTATGTTCTTTCGGAACAGAATAAGACTACGAAATATGAGCATATAATACCAGCTCTGGTGGCAATAGAGCAGGACAGAAGTGTTGAGGGGCTGCTGATAATTCTGAATACGGTGGGCGGCGATGTTGAAGCCGGTCTTGCTATTGCCGAGCTGATTTCGGGAATGAAAACACCGACCGTCTCTCTTGTTGTTGGCGGCGGTCATTCAATAGGCGTTCCGCTTGCAGTAAGTGCAAAGCATTCCTTTATCGTACCGAGTGCGTCAATGACGATTCATCCTGTACGAATGAACGGGACTGTGCTTGGTGTTCCACAGACGCTTTCATATTTTGATAAAATGCAGGACAGAATAGTGAACTTTGTTCTGAAAAACAGCAACATCAAAGAAGACGATTTCCGCCGTCTCATGCTTAATACCGAGGAACTTGTCCTTGATGTCGGAAGTGTGCTCGAAGGCGAAAAGGCAGTGGAGCTTGGACTTATCGACGAACTTGGCGGTCTCAGCGATGCAATGGAATGCCTTTACAGTCTGATTGAGAATACAGAAAAAAGATATATATAATTAAATAACCGCCGTGCACACCTCGGAAACATTTTTGGTGTGTACGGCAAAAGAATGGATCTACGGAGGTAAAAATGGCAGAAGCTAAAAAGAACAGCGCAGGATCAGGCTCACGGCAGAAAAAGGGTCAGCCGTCAAAGACTCAGGATGCTCCGAAAGAAAAAACGGAGAGCGCAAAAAAAAACGAAAAGAAGCCGGCTGTTACCAACGATCAGAATCAATTCTGGTCTATTGTTCTCTTTGCTGCCGGAATACTTATTGCATTTATGATCGTTATAAAGGGAACTGCCGGATGGCGCAGGATGCACAGTATGCTGCTGGGACTTTTCGGAGCGGCAGTTGTTTTTGTTCCGGTCACGCTCATATACACGGCTGTTCAGATAGGCATGGAAAGAAGTCAGAAAAAGGTAACAGGCAGAGCGTTCTGGGGCATTGCAATGGCGTTTCTGTTTTCGGCTGCATTGCAGATATTCTTTGTCGGCGAGCTTCCGGGCAGAGGCTTCTGGAATCATTTCAAGGTACTCTACGAAAACGGCGTTGACGTAAAGGGCGGGGGAGTTGCAAGCCTGCTTATTGCCGGTCCGCTTCTGGCGGTATTCGGCGGAATGGGCGCAAAAATCGTTACGGTCATAATGTTCTTTGTTTTCGGTATGCTTCTGACCGGAAGAGGTCTTATGGACTTTTTCAAACTGCTCCTCAAGCCGTTTAAATTTCTTGGAAATTGTCTGGAAGGTGTCCAGAATATGCTCATGGGCGGCAATTTTGAGGACGCCTTTGATGATGACGACGATGTTGACGATGACAAGGAAAAACGCCAGTTTGACGCTGATCTTGAAGCTATCAACATAGTTAACAGCAAAAACGGCAAAACTAAAACATCCGAAAGCCCTTCCGGAAGAAATTCCAGATATTCTGCAAGTGACGACTTCCTCATGGATATTCCTCTCCCTATAGACGATATCATAAAGCGTCAGAACAGTTCCGATGCGGTCAGGGCAGATGAGAGAGTTCCTGCCGGAGATGACGCCGATGAGAAACTGGAGGAACTTATTACAAAAGCGGCGGAAGGAACAGTCGCAGATACCATGACCGGAGATCAGGCTGTCAGTACCGATAAAGAAAAAGCTGCACCGAAACAACAGCAGTTATACATTCTTCCGTCAGTGGAACTTCTTGCTCCTCCGTCGGCAAAATCAAACAGTGCCGAGGCTGTAGTAGAACTTCGTGAAAAGTCGGATATAATCAAAAATACCCTGAAAAGTTTCGGCATAGAGGTAAAAATCATGGATATCCTCAGAGGCCCGTCCATTACGAGATATGAAATACAGCCCGGAGCCGGAGTAAAAGTCTCAAAGATAAGGGGACTGGAAGATGATATTGCACTGAGCCTTGCTGCAATGGGCGTAAGAATTGAAGCTCCCGTGCCAGGCAAGCCTGTGGTCGGAATAGAAGTTCCGAACGTACATAAGGATATGGTAACTCTCCGTGAAATACTGCAAAGCAATGAATTCCGCAGTTCGGAGAGCAAGCTTACCTTTGCGGTCGGCAGGGATATTGCAGGAAATATAATTCTTGGCGATATTACCAAAATGCCTCACGTTATCATCGCAGGAACTACCGGTTCCGGTAAATCTGTATGTACCAGATCCATTATCATGAGCATACTCTACAAGGCGAGACCGGACGAGGTAAAGCTTATTCTTATAGATCCGAAAATGGTTGAATTCAAAATATTCGACGGCATACCGCACCTGCTTATCCCTATTGTCATTGATGCTAAAAAAGCAGCCGGAGCTCTTAACTGGGCTGTCAACGAAATGATGCGAAGATATACGATTTTTTCGGAAATAGGCGCAAACGATCTGAAATCCTACAATTACATAGCCGAACAGGACGAACTTGAAAAAATGCCGCAGATAGTCGTATTTATTGACGAACTTGCAGATATGATGCTGGTTGCAGGCAAGGAAGTGGAAGATTCCATCTGCCGTCTTGCCCAGATGGGACGTGCCGCCGGAATGCATCTTGTAGTGGCGACGCAGCGTCCTACCACAGATGTTATCACCGGACTTATCAAGGCGAATATCCCCAGCAGAATAGCTCTTTCCGTTATGTCACAGGTCGATTCCAGAACGATAATCGACATGGCAGGAGCAGATAAGCTTCTTGGAAACGGCGATATGCTGTATATGCCTATCGGAATGAACAAACCTATAAGAGTACAGGGATGTTTTGCATCGAATAAGGATATCACAGAGACCATATCGTTTATTAGCAGTCAGGTTAAGGCAGAATATGATGCATCCATTACCGAGGCTGTTGATAAGTATGTACCGCAGACGAAAGCAGACAAGGATAGTTCCGACAGCTCTGCCACTGTTACGGACGGAGATTTTGTGGAGAGAGCAATTGAAGTGGCTGTCAATAACGGTCAGCTTTCTACTACCATGCTCCAGAAAAAACTGAAACTGGGATATGCGAGGGCTTCCAGAATAATGGATGAACTGGAAGAAATGGGCGTTATCGGTCCGAGCGAGGGGTCTAAGCCGAGAAAGGTGCTCATGTCGAGGATGCAGTTTGAAGAAAGAAAAATGAGAATGCAGGAAGAATAGATTATACAGGAGGTATACCATGTACGAGGGATTTCTCCCTACAACTAAGCAGGAAATGGATGAACTGGGAATTGAACAGTTCGACTTCATCTACATAACAGGCGATGCATACGTGGATCATCCAAGTTTCGGAGCTGCGATCATTACACGTCTTATTGAAGCTCTTGGATTTACTGTGGGTATTATTGCTCAGCCCGACTGGAAAAGCAGCCGTGATTTTACACGATTCGGCGCTCCGAAATATGCTTTTCTCGTTACGTCGGGTAACATTGATTCTATGGTTGCGCACTATACTGCCGCAAAGAGAAAGCGCTCCGATGACGCTTATTCTCCCGGCGGAAAGGCAGGCAGACGTCCGGATCGTGCGGTCATTGTCTATTGCAGAAAACTCCGGGAAATTTTCGGAGATATTTCCATAGCCATAGGCGGGCTGGAAGCTTCGCTGCGCCGTTTTGCCCACTATGACTATTGGGACGATAAAGTCAGAACTTCTATCCTTCCGGACAGCGGAGCAGATCTGCTTATGTACGGAATGGGAGAGCATCAGATAAAAGAACTCTGCACACGTCTTGCTGCCGGCGAAAAGATCACGGAAATTCACGATATACGTGGAACCTGCTATATGACCGAACCGATAAATACTCCCCTCGGAGCGGCGCAGTGTCCGTCTTTTGAACAGGTAAGCGAAAATAAGGCAGAATACGCCAAAGCAACAAAGATCCAGTACGACTGGCAGGATGAAGTTTATGGGAAAACGATAGTCCAGCGCTGCGGAAAAATGATGCTTGTGCAGAATCCTCCGGCAAAAAGCCTTACAACGGAAGAACTGGATTACATATACAGTCTGCCATATACAAGGGCAGTACATCCGTCCTATGAATCTCAGGGAGGCGTTCCCGGTATTGAGGAAGTACGTTTTTCGATCACTCATAACCGTGGTTGCTTCGGGTACTGTAATTTCTGTTCAATAGCGCTTCATCAGGGACGGCGTGTTACCTGCCGCAGCGAAGAATCTGTTCTGGCAGAAGCAGAACGAATAACAAAAATGCCTGATTTTAAGGGATATATCCATGATGTAGGCGGCCCTACTGCAAATTTCCGTCACACATCCTGTGAAAAGCAGCTAAGCAAGGGACTTTGCATGGGAAAGAAATGTCTTGCTCCCGTTCCGTGTCCGGCGCTGAAAGCAGATCATCGGGAATATCTGGCTATGCTCCGTAAGATACGGAAAATCAAGGGCGTGAAAAGGGTATTTATCAGGTCGGGCATCCGGTATGATTATCTTATGCAGGATGAAAGCGACGAATTTATCAGGGAACTTATAAAATTTCATGTAAGCGGTCAGCTGAAAGTCGCTCCGGAGCACTGCTCGGCGGCTGTTCTGGATAAAATGGGAAAGCCGCATATAGAGGCGTACAAGGCGTTTCAGAAGCGCTTTTACGAGATAACCAAGGGGATAGGCAAGGAACAGTATCTTGTACCGTATCTCATGTCCTCGCATCCGGGCAGTACGCTGAAAGAGGCGGTAGAGCTGTCGCTTTTCCTTAAAGAGAACAAAATACGTCCTGAACAGGTACAGGACTTCTATCCCACGCCGGGAACGATATCTACCTGTATGTTCTATACGGGGCTTGACCCGTATACCATGAAAGAGGTGTATGTGCCGAAAACTCCGAAGGAAAAGGCTATGCAGAGAGCTTTGCTGCAATACTTCCTTCCCCAGAACAGAGAAATTGTCGTTGAGGCTCTGAAAATGGCAGGAAGACGTGATCTTATAGGAATGTCTCCGGGATGCCTTGTAGACGATATTCCGGGCAGAAAAGGGGGTGACAGTTCATGG
The DNA here is from genome assembly GCA_021769725.1 of Oscillospiraceae bacterium. Classification (GTDB taxonomy): domain Bacteria; phylum Bacillota; class Clostridia; order Oscillospirales; family Ruminococcaceae; genus Ruminococcus. Next base: position 101,779 of record JAETSI010000008.1, read on the forward strand.
AAAAGAAAAGCCGGAAACGGCGTTCAGCACCGAAAAACGGACAGCTCCGTCTCACGTCAGGAGAAAAGGAACTCGTCAAAAAAGTCGGGCAGATCTACGGGAAGCAGTCAAAGAAGAAAAGGGAAAAATCGCTGAAGATCCTAATACCGTTTCTGCTGATGATACTGCTGGCGGCATTTATTGCGTTCAGATTCCGCAATAACGGTCAGTCTCCGCTTCCGGAGGACAAACTGACAGTATGCTTCATCGACGTAGGGCAGGGGGATTCTGTTTTTCTGAGCGCCGGAGGAAAGAATATGCTTATTGACTGCGGAGAATCAGAGGCAGCCGACGATGTAATACGCTTTCTTGACGAAAAGAATGTAGAAAAGCTTGATTATGTGGTGGCAACTCATCCGCATTCCGATCACATGGGCGGTATGTATAAGATAGTCGATCAGTTTGAGATCGGGGAGATGATAGTTCCTCATCTTGACGACAGCGATATCCCGACTACACGGTATTACGAAAAATTTCTTGATTCCTGTGATGCCAGAGGACTTTCGCTGACTGAGGCAAAGCTCGGAAGAACTATAGAACTCGGCGATGCTGAGGCTGAGTTAATTGCTCCGTGCAGACCGGGTTATGATAATACAAATAATTATTCTGTAGGACTTTTCCTGACTCACGGTGAAAATACCTTTATTTTTACAGGAGATGCCGAGTCTTTGGCAGAAAAAGAAATGGTTAAATCCGGAAGTCTCCGTCATGCGGATGTTTACAAAGCGGGTCATCATGGCAGCGATACTTCGAGCTGTGAAGAATTTATGGCTGAGATCACTCCTGATTATGCGGTGATCTCCTGCGGAGAGGGGAATTCTTACGGACATCCCCAGAAGCAGACGCTGAAAGAGATAAGCAGATATACCGACAAAATTTACCGTACTGATCTTAATGGCACGGTTACTTTCGTATCAGACGGCAGGGAGCTGACCGTCAGCACAGAAAAGGAATAGCTTAATGATTATTATTGACAGATTTGAAAACGAAAAGGTCATTCTTGAAACAGAGGACGGAACAATGGAGATCATGCGCTGCTTTCTTCCGCCGGACGCCCGGGAGGGAGACGTGGTGATCCCGAATGAATGCGGATATACCGTAGATCATTATGCAACAGAGGAAAGGCGGAAGTCTGTGAGGGAAAAACTGCACAGACTGATAAATAAAAATGACTGATATTATAATTATCGGCGGAGGAGCAGCCGGATGCATGGCAGCCGTACAGGCGGCAAGGTTCGGGAAATCTGTAATTGTCTTTGAGAAAAACGAGCGTACCGGTCGTAAACTGAGAATCACCGGAAAAGGCAGATGCAACGTTACCAATAATTCCACGATTGAGGAGCACATGAGAAATATTCCTGTAAATCCACGTTTTCTGTACAGTTCCTATTCATGCTTCGACGCATCAGACACGATGAATTTCTTTGAGGAACTGGGGGTTCCTCTTAAAACCGAACGTGGAAACCGTGTTTTTCCGGTAAGCGACAGAGCCGACGATATTGCAGACGCCTTGTTCCGGGAAATGGGGAGATTGGGCGTAAAGCTGATACGCAAGCGTGTTTCCGAACTTATTACGGAGGACGGACGATGCTGCGGTGTAAAAGCAGGCAGTGAAAGATTTTTATCGTCATCGGTGCTTATTGCCTGCGGAGGAAAATCATATCCCAATACCGGTTCTGACGGAGACGGCTATACGCTTGCGGCTTCGGCAGGTCATACGATAACCGATATAAAGCCAAGTCTTGTCCCGATGACGTCCCCGGACAGATATTGTTCGGAGATGATGGGACTCTCCCTGCGCAATGTAACTCTGAGCCTGTATGACTGCAATGAGGTGATCTACAGTGAGCTTGGTGAAATGCTCTTTACGCATTTCGGCGTATCGGGACCGCTGGTGCTCAGTGCAAGTTCTCATATACGCAATATGCAGCCTGACCGCTACAGTCTCAGTATCGACTTGAAGCCGGGACTTACGGCAGAGCAGCTCGATCTGCGGCTACAGCGTGATTTCAAGGATAATCTCAACCGGGATTTCGCAAACGGAATAAGAAAGCTGCTGCCATCCAAACTCATTCCGGTTGCAGTAAGGATGTCGGGAATCTCCCCTGAACAGAAAGTCAACGGCATTACCAAAGAACAGAGGAGAAAGTTCGGAGAGCTTGTTAAAGCGTTTCCGGTGCGCATTTCAGGATTCAGACCGATAGAAGAAGCAATAATAACAAGCGGCGGAGTATCCGTCAGGGAGATCAATCCTAAAACCATGGAATCAAAGCTTCTGCCTGGATTGTTTTTTGCAGGAGAAGTCATTGACGTGGACGCATACACGGGGGGCTTTAATTTGCAGATCGCATTTTCCACTGCATATTCGGCAGCTGTGTATATGTAATCAATGTAAGTGTGGACTCTGCTCCTGACAGTCGCCCGTACCCTCTGTCACTTCGTGACATCTCCCTGCACCGTAGGGAGTCACCCACACCCTTTCCAAAGGGGGAATCCCCCCTTTGGAAAACAATTAGAGTGAATATCCATAGAGAAAATTTCCTTTAACATGGCGTGAGGAACGGATTTACACTTAAACTGTTAACATTGTATAAATAAAATAAGGAGTTAATTATGAAAACGATAAACATTGCAATCGACGGGCCTGCCGGAGCAGGTAAAAGTACAATCGCAAAAATGGTCTCGGCAAAGCTGGGATATATCTATGTAGATACAGGTGCTCTCTACCGTACAGCCGCTCTCTATATCACGGAAAATAATATTCCCGATGAGAACATTGAAAAGGCATTGGAAAGCGCTGATATATCGCTGAAATTCATTGACGGGGCACAGAGAGTTTTTCTTGGCGGCAGGGATGTTTCAGAGCTTATCAGAACGCCGGAGATCTCTATGGCTGCATCACGGACGTCGGCTGTTCCGGCGGTAAGGGCATATCTTTTTGAAACGCAGAAGAAGATCGCCCGTGAAAATAACGTTATAATGGACGGACGTGATATCGGAACGGTGGTGCTTCCTGACGCTGAGGTGAAGATTTTCCTGACTGCTTCCGCTGAGGAACGTGCCAACAGGCGTTATAAGGAACTTGCAGAAAAGCCGGATTGTCCGCCATATGAGGACATTCTCAAAGATATTATTCAGCGTGATTATCAGGATATGCATCGTGAGACTGCTCCTCTCAGGCAGGCAGATGACGCTGTTCTGGTAGATACGACAAATCTTGATTTAGAGCAGTCTGCCGAGGAAATAGTAAAGATAATCACCAAAAGGATCGCAGGTGAGGGCTGATGTATTATTTTTGTAAGGCTCTTGTCTGGATATATATGCATATTGCCTACAGACTGCGGTATAAGGGACGGAAGAACATCCCGAAACGAACTGCGGTGATATATGCTTCAAATCACAGAAGCTATGCCGATCCTCCCCTTGTAGGGGCAGGAGGACGTGGAAAGTATGCGTTTATGGCTAAGGAGGAACTGTTCAGGAACAAGTTTTTTTCACTGCTTATCCGTTCATTGGGTGCTTTTCCGGTATCCAGGGGAAAAGGCGATACCGAGGTTATTGACAGAGCAGTTGAAAAGCTCAGCCAGAAACGTAGTCTGATGATCTTTCCGGAGGGGACTCGTTCCAAGGACGGAAAAGTCGGCAGGGGACACGGCGGAGCTGCTCTGATATCTGCAAGGTCAGGATGTCTCATAGTTCCCGTGGGAATCGTTTACGGCGAGAAGCTGAGGTTTCGTTCAAAGCTTCAAGTCATCTACGGAGAACCTATTGATCCGGCAGAATACGTTACGATCGGGGATGAACCAAATCCACGACAGCTTGTCAGACTGAAAAAACGATATATGGCGGATATAAAGCGTCTCGTGGAGGGAGAACCGGAAAAGAATACGGAAACTGTTACCGAGGGAGGAACAGAAAATGAGTAAGGTTACAGTGGCAGAATCAGCCGGTTTTTGTTTCGGTGTGGACAGAGCCGTGAAAATGGTATACAGTGAGCTTGAAAAGAACACAAAGGTTGCTACACTCGGGCCGATTATTCATAATCAGGATGTGGTCAACGATATGAAAGCCAGAGGCGCAAGAATTATAGATTCAGTAGATGAACTGGAAGCCGATGAGACGGTAGTCATCCGTTCTCACGGAGTCGGCAGGGAAATTTACGAACAGATTGCGGCAAAGGGCAACAGGATGCTTGATGCGACTTGTCCGTTTGTATCAAGAATACATAAGATCGTCGCTGAAAAAACAAAGCAGGGATATTTTATTCTTATTGCCGGAGATGCATCGCATCCTGAGGTTCAGGGAATTGTTGGTCATTGTGACGAAAATTGCCTGGTTTTTAAGGATAATTTTGAGCTAAAAGCCTTTTTTGAAAAAAAATACACAAATCTTAAAAAAAAGCTTGCAATTGTGGCGCAAACAACGTATAATATAGTAGTATGGGATGAGTGTTTAAACGTGATCCCGAAGGATGACCCGAATATTGAAATTACTGATACGATTTGCAGCGCCACCGATACAAGACAGTCCGATGCGGCTGAACTTGCAAAAGATTCGGATATTATGCTGGTAGTCGGCGGCAGGCACAGTTCTAATACAGTCAAGCTGTATGAGGTTTGCAGCCGTTACTGTAAAACTTATCATATCGAAAATTCGGACGAGCTTCGGTCGCTCAAGATTCCCGGTGCTGAAAAAATCGGCATTACTGCGGGGGCATCTACCCCTGCTTATATAATTAAGGAGGTACAAACCACTATGGCAGAAAATGGTATTATTACAGCTGCTCAGGATGAGGAAATCGACTTTGCTGAAGCAATCGATCAGTCATTCAAAAAAATACATACAGGAGAGAAGGTCAAGGGAACAGTCGTTAGCGTTGATAACGCTGAGATCACCGTTGATCTCGGAACAAAGCATACAGGCTATGTAAAGCTTGAAGACCTTACAGACGACCCTTCAAAGAAGCCTGAAGATATTGTCAAGGTTGGCGATGAAATTGAACTTATCGTTATCAAGGTAAATGATGCAGAAGGTACTGCTCAGCTTTCAAAGAGAAAGGTTGACGAGCAGGCAGGTTATGATGTTGTTGTAAAGGCACACGAAGAGGGAACAGTTCTTGAGGGTATTGTTCAGCATATTGTAAACAAGGGCGTTACTCTCAACTATATGGGAGTAAGAATATTTATTCCTGCTTCACTGACAGGTCTCCCCAGAGGAGCAGAGCTTGATGAACTTCTTAAAAAGAAGGTAGAGTTCATTGTTATTGAAGTTACTGAGGGCAAGAAAAGAGCTATTGGTTCTATCAAGGCTGTTCAGAATGCAAGAAAGGCAGAAGCTCAGGCTAAGTTCTGGGACAATGCAAATGTAGGCGATGTTTATGTGGGCAAGGTAAAGTCGCTCACAAGCTTCGGTGCTTTTGTTGATCTGGGCGGCATTGACGGAATGGTTCACATTTCCGAGCTTTCATGGAAGAGAATCAAGCATCCCAGCGAAGTAGTTTCCGTTGGCGATACCCTTGAAGTATACATCAAGGATCTCAGCCGTGAAGACAACAGAATTTCCCTTGGTTATAAAAAGGCAGAGGACAACCCCTGGGAGAAGTTCAGTGCTCAGTACAATGTCGGAGATGTTGTTAAGGTAACTATTGTTTCCATTACAAGCTTCGGCGCATTTGCAAGAATTATCGACGGCGTTGACGGACTTATTCATATTTCTCAGATTGCTGACAGAAAGGTTGAAAATGTAAAGGACATCCTTTCAGTAGGTGACGAAGTTGATGTAAAGATCATTGACATTGATGCAGAGTCTCACAGAATCAGCATTTCTATACGTGCTCTTCTCGAAGATGCAGAGGACGAAGCAGCTGAAGAAGACGCTGAATAATCATAATGTAAAAAAGAGCTGCTTAATGCAGCTCTTTTTTTGCTATCAGTCGTTAGAATTCAAATTTGAATTTCTGTCCTGATAGCTGTTATTGGAGTTCTTGTCAGAAGCTCCGTTGTTTGAGTTCTTGTTCTGAGAGCTTGTGTTGTTCTTGTCATTGAAGTTGTTTTTATTCTTGCTCATAAATAAGACCTTTCTCCGCACAGCCGCTGTCACTCAGAAGCAGCCGGCTGTGCGGATAGCAGGCAGCTTATATACTCTCCTCTATTACAAAATATCCATATCTTTCGGCTAAAATTCTGTTATCCTGCGTCGTAAATCCTCGACGTGCGACAGCACGTCTTGCGATTTACTTCTTGTCTAACAAAATTTTATCTCGAAATCTATTGGACATTTTGCAACAGAGGTGAGTATAAAGAGTGAAACGTCGGGGAGTGCAGTTTTTCCCCTGTACACTTAGTATTGCCGCTGTGCTGCGAAATATTCATAAGACTTCCGGAATAAATCAGTCGATTTTTGTGAATCTTCTCACATCTCCGGCTTTTCCTACAAACATGGATTTAGGTCTTGCCCATACCTGACCGTCTGAGAGGGATTTGTATATAACAAGTTCTTCATTGTTTTCGCTGTGGCGTGCAACTGTTATGAGCTGGTACTCGCCGCCTTTGAAGTGGCGGTATTTTGCGCCTTCAACGATTTCTGTTTCCTTATCTTCAGGAACATCCACATCAGGAGTTGCTTCCGGTTCGGTGTTGACAATGTCGTCGGAAACGATTATCATTGCGGAATAAGGCGGCATTTTTACATATGCCCCACCGTTGCTTACCTGGATCTGTTTTGCACTTATAACATCAACAAGTGCGGGAAGATGAGTGCCGAAATTAAGATCGAATTCGTAATCTCCGAGATTGAGAGCAACGTAGACGGTCTGGTCACCTTGCATCTTTTTGAAGAGGAGCTGCTGATTTGTTATCATAACTCTTTCGTAAGTACCGGTGCGGATTGCAGGATATGCACGGTAGATGCGTCCGAGTTTTACGATGTGATTATACAAGGAAGTATTTTCCCTGCCCATATCCTGTAGGTGGAGACAGGGACGGAGATTATCGTCGGAGTTGTTTTCCTTGCGTCCCTGAACGCCGTATTCGCTGCCGTAATAGATTGACGGAATACCGGGCATTGAGTACATCAGAGTGTAGATCAGCGGCAGATAGGCCTGATTGTTTACAGTGCTTGCAAGACGGTTTACGTCATGATTGTCAACGAAATTGTAGAGAGTGATGCCTCTGTAGATACCGCCGTTTGCTCCGGATTGACGGTTGATGGAGTAGTCTATTTCAAAGTAATTTTTGTCGTTGTGAGAAGAATAAAGACCCTTGTAGCATTCATAGTTCGTAACGCTGTCGAGCATTTCGGGGTTTGCCCAGCGGTTATAATCGCCGTGGATGATCTCGCCCATGAGCCAGAAATCGGAACGTTTGCCTTTGCAGAAACTTCTTATTCTCTTGAAAAAGTCAAAATCAATGCAGTCTGCCGCATCAAAGCGGATACCGTCAATCTTGAATTCCTCGATCCAGTAATTGATAGCATCTATAAGGTGATCGCATACGCCAACATTTCGGAGATTCAGTTTTACGAGATTGTAGTGACCGTTCCAGCCTTCGTACCAGAAAGGGTCGCCGCAGGGTGAAGAACCGCCGAAGTTAAGGTTCTGGAACCAGTCGCAGTATCCGCTGCCCTGTCCTTTTTCCTGAATATCGATGAATTGTGGAAATTTTCTGCCTACATGATTGAATACTCCGTCCAGAATGACTCTGATACCGTTTTCATGAAGTTTGTTGCAGATATTGCGGAACGAATCGTTGTCACCGAGACGTCTGTCGATTTTTTTATAGTCAATAGTATCATAGCCGTGTTCGACGGATTCAAAAACAGGGCCGAAGTAAACGGCATCGACGTTCATTTCTTTGAAGTGAGGAATCCAGTCAATGACTTTGTCGAGACGGTAAACTACTTCGCCGCCGTCGTTGAATTTAGGGGTACCGCAGAAACCCAGAGGATAGATGTGATAGATTATTGCATTTTCATACCAGTTCATATTATTAATTTCTCCTTAAATTGCCTGAGCCCTGCCAGAGCACAGGATATTATTTTGTTATTTCTGGCTTCCTTCCAGAAAATAAGAAGCTTCCATATCGGCGACATTCAAGGCAAATGCAAGAGGGTACATTTCCAATGCTTTGCCGATAGCGTTTTTGTCCTCGATTCCGGAAAATCCCATGTGATAGCGGATAGCAAATGCTTCCTCCCTGGAAAGACGGCTGTCTCCGTAAAAGAATCCGGAGATTATGTAAACTGATTTTTCTCCATGACCATAAGGCAGTGTATCGTTTATGGCATAGTAAGGATATTTCTCCCAGACGCCTTCTTCGTTTTTCCGGTTTCTGTATTCCACCGTGTAGAAGTTGATCTTGCATAGATCGTGAAGTAAAGCCACAATAGCAATTGTTTCCTCGGAATATTCCATGCCGTACTTTTCCTTTACCCTCGGACGTGAGAGATAGTCCTTGAGACAGTAATATACATTTACGCTGTGTTCGACAAGTCCGCCTTCGTAAGAGCCGTGATATCGTGTGCTGCTGGGAGCGGTGAAAAAATCACTTTTTTTCAGATATTCCATGAGTTTATCAGCACCGTCACGCTTGATGTGTTCGTTGTAGATCGAAATAAATTCTTCTTTTGGTGTCATTTTGTCCACCTCCTTTGAAAGGCAATGCCGCCTTGAATTTTTCTGCCGTGAGAGCAATGTGTAATCTATAATGTTATCATTATACCACATTTAAGAAAAATATTCAATAGTTTTTGCTCATAAAGAATATTAAAAAGTGTTGTAATTTATTCTTTGGTATGATATAATATAATAAGGTAAATGTAACCAAAGCAAAGGCAACACAGTACAAAGATTGTACATCATCTGCTTGCATATTTCCCGTCATGTTACACAAAAATCCCTTGACAGGCGTCAGCCTGCCTGCGGAATTTTTATGCAATCTGACGAAAAATCTGACTGCGCATCTACCGCACAATTTTTGTACTGTGTTGCCAAAAAAATTGCAAAAAGGAGAATCATAATGGCTATAACAGAAGCAGTTGAGAATTATCTTGAAACTATATTGATCCTGTCTAAACAGCAGCCTGATGTCCATGCTATAGATATATGCTCGTATCTGGGCTATTCTCGTCCCACTGTCTCTATCGTACTTAAAAAAATGAAGGATGACGGACTTGTTTCTGTCAACAGTGACAATCACATTACTCTCACGGAAAGTGGCAGAGAAGTTGCTGAGCATATCTATGACCGCCATACGGTAATTTCAGAATTCTTTATGCTTCTGGGTGTAAAGCGTGATGTGGCAGTGGAGGATGCCTGCAAGATAGAACATGATATTTCCGATGAAACCTTTGAACTTCTAAGAGAACACTATCGAAAACTTGCTGAAGAAAACGGCAAGAAATAATCTGTCCGGAGGATAATAGATAATATGAATAAATTTGCTGTGTTCAGAAAAGAAAATCCGGTTTTCGTTTTCAGATCATACAATATTAAAGAAACGAAAAATTCTGTGGAGTTGAATTTCTGTTTTTCAATACCTGGTCTTGCGGAATTCAATCCGGGGTGGAGTTTCCCGAAGCCCCCGGAGGTAACGGTTTCCGGTGACCCTGTTTTTGAACGGCTTGTATTCAGTCTTGGAATGGCGGAGGCAGTCAGCTATTGGAAAGCTGTCTGTTCACCTGAATTCAGGGTAGAATGCGGATTTCTAAGCGAGAGCCAGAAGGAATGGTGGAAGAAACTCTGGTATTTTGGTCTTGGGGAATTCTTCTATGTCAACGGTATCACAACATCACAGCAGGAGCTTGTGAATATCATCTGTACCGGAACTGAAACAGAAGCAGCGCCTGCCGCAAAACGCAAAAGAAAGGGCTGTCTTATTCCCATAGGAGGCGGAAAGGATTCTGCTCTTACGCTTGAAACGCTGAAAAACTATGGAATGGAATGCAGATGCTATACTATTAACAAGAGATGTTCCGTAAACGGAACAGTTGAGGCAGCCGGTTTGCCGGCTGATACGCTTATAACGGCACAGCGAAAATTTGACCGCAGCCTTATATCTCTCAACAACAAAGGCTATCTTAACGGACATACTCCGTTTTCCTCTGTAGTGGCTTTTTCGGCAGAGATAACGGCATATATCTGCGGACTTGAGTATATCGTTCTGTCCAATGAATCAAGTGCTAATGAAAGTACGGTGGCAGGACTCAGCGTAAATCATCAGTATTCCAAAAGTTTTGAATTTGAGTGTGATTTCCATGAGTATGAAAAAAAATATCTTGGCACAGGGATAAGTTATTTCAGCTTTCTGCGGCCTTTGACAGAGTTTCAGATAGCCGGGATGTTCACATCTCACAGAAAATATCTGTCAGTGTTCCGGAGCTGCAATCTCGGAAGTAAAGTCACACCTGATATATGGTGCGGTGAGTGTTCCAAGTGCCTGTTTGTCAGCTTGATACTTTCTCCGTTCCTCAGTCTTGCGGAATTAAAAGAGATTTTCGGACGTGATATGCTCAATGATCCGGCAATGACGGAGTACTTTACGGAGCTTATAGGTCAGTCAGAGCACAAGCCGTTTGAGTGTGTGGGAAGTGTCAGTGAAGTGAATCTGGCAGTATCACTGACTATAAACAGGCTGATGAAGCAGGGAACAGAACTTCCGTTTCTTCTTGACGAATATGTTAAGTCCGGTCTGTATCATCCGGAAGGACTGGAAAAACTCCGGGAAAAATTCTGCCGATATTATAATGAGCAGAATCTTCTGCCGGAGAAATTTGAAAAAATTTTAAGAAAAGAAATGGAGCGTCTCCTTTGAAAAGATTTATAAAGCATATAAAAGATCTGACGGAAAATAAATCGATTTGTATTCTCGGTTTCGGACGTGAGGGAAGAGCAACATTTAATATATTGTCAAAATACTGCAATCCTGCTTCTGTTGCTGTTGCTGATCTCAATAGTATTGATAATACCGGCAGCGGTCTTTCCGATGATATAAAGCTGATATGCGGCAGAGATTACCAGAAATCACTTGATGAATTTGATCTTGTTTTCAAAAGTCCCGGGATTGTGCTGGAAAAGCAGCCGGACGAATTGGAATGTACAGTCACTTCCGAAACGCAGGTGTTTTTTGAGGTGTATCGTGAACAGATAATAGGTATTACCGGAACAAAGGGCAAAAGTACCGTGACTTCGCTGATATATCATATACTGAAAACTTCGGGGAAGAAATGCTGCATCGCCGGAAATATCGGTATTCCAGTGTTTAATATTGTTGAGGATATGGACAGCGAGACTCTTGTTGTCTGTGAACTTTCCTGCCATCAGCTTGAATATATGACTGTTTCACCATCAGCAGCAGTGTTCCTTAATCTGTATGAGGAGCATCTCGATCATTACGGAAGTATGGAACGGTATTATAATGCAAAGAAAAATATTTATCTTTATCAGGATGAAGAGGATTGTCTGCTGATAAACAGCGACATTGCCCCGAAGGATGAAGACGGACTTGTTTTTGGTATTTCTGATAAAGATCCTGAAGCCGATATCTATGTCAGCGGCAGGGTTGTGGAACTCAGGTTCAGCGGAGAAAGCTATACGATTCCTTCAGACAGGATAAAGCTGCTCGGAACGCACAATCACTTTAATATTGCAGCTGCATACTTTATGACATCGCCGTTTGTAAGCACAGAGGAATTTGACAAGGCGCTTTGCAGCTTTGATCCTCTTGCTCACCGTCTGGAATTTGTTGGTTCATTCAGGGGAATACGCTGGTATGACGATTCAATTTCTACGGCGTGTGCCACGGCTATTGAGGCAGTCAGAAGCGTGCCTGATGCCGGAACTATTCTTATAGGCGGTATGGACAGGGGAATAGACTATAGTTCACTGGTGGAATTTCTTGGGAAATCTGATGTTAATGTTATATGTATGGAGGCATCCGGAAAACGTGTTTACGATATGCTGTGTGATTCAGTACCGGAAGAGGCAGGACGTATTCATTATGTTCCACATCTTGAAGATGCAGTAAATCTGGCTGCCGGGATCACTCCGGACGGAAAGAGCTGTGTACTTTCTCCGGCGGCTGCAAGTTACGGTATATTCAAAAATTTTGAGGAGCGTGGAGACGCTTTCAAAAAACTCGTCAAAGAGCTGGATTAGTATTATAACAACACCGCACAAAGCCGTCAGGCGAGTTTTGTGCGGTGTTGCTTATAAATTGTCTTAAGGTAGCCTCTAAAAACCTCTTTCGAGAAAAAACAGGATTTTTAGAGGTTGCCTTAAATCAATAATGTATTTCACGAAGATATCTTTTTCGTAAATGCGTTATTGTTTTTTATATGACCAGAAATTGCGATTGTGCCCAAAAATTGTGACGTTAATTTGTATGAATGTGCCAAATGTTTTGAAAGAATTTTAAAAAATCTTGACTTTGATTTGTACACTTATTATAATAAAAATATATGGCAGTGTTCCGGTAAAAAGATTCGGTTCTCAGATAACCTGATATGGCTTTAAACCGGAAATCTGCATCACTGCTAAAAAATCTGGAGGGAAATACAATGCACAAAAAAATATTCGGAAAAACCGGAGCGGCACTTCTGGCATCTGCGATGGTTTTCAACACAGCACTTGTTTCGGCGTCTGTAGTAACTGCAGCTGACGAAATACACTATGAGTTTGAGGATGCTGTTATTACCGGTGAAATTACTGTTGAATCCAATGCAAACGCAAGCGGAGGATCGTGTCTGAAAATGACTGAAAGCGGAACTATCAGCATAGACTTTGAGGCTGAGACAGACGGAATGTATGACATAACGATTTATGCCGGCGGTCTTGGGGACGCAAAGCAGCAGGATCTTCTTATCAACGGTAATGGATTGGGCCCCTTGACTATCCCGAAAAACGATACCGGATTCGATGCGATCGTCATGACCGCCAAGCTCAATAAGGGTAAAAATACTCTCACCATTGAGAAAAGCTGGGGATGGTCAACGTTTGACTACTTCACTGTCACGCCGGCAGAGCTTACGCCGATTTCTGCTTCACAGGTAACCCCCTGCGATATTAAGGCAACAGCCGAAACAAGGAGTCTGATGAATTACCTTTCTCAGGTATACGGCAAGCATATTATCTCAGGTCAGCAGGAAATTTATAATTACGGTCCTCATGACTTTGAATATGAATTTGAATATCTTAACGATCTTACGGGGCATTATCCGGCTGTCAGAGGCTTTGATTTTCTCAATTGCGCTAATATTCTGTATGGGTCGGAGGACGGTACGGTTGACAGAATGATAGACTGGGCAGCAAATAAAAACGGAATCGTTACCGCTTCATGGCATATTACCGTTCCGAAGGAGATGGCAGGTTACAAGGTCGGAGATAAAGTAAGCTATGAACAGGCCACATACAAACCGGATGAAACCAATTTTGTAACCGAAAATATTCTCAAGGAAGGTACTGTAGAGCGTGAATTCTACCTTAAATCCCTTGAAAATATTGCCCCTCAGCTCCAGAAGCTTCAGGATGCGGGCGTGCCTGTTATCTGGCGTCCTCTTCATGAGGCGGAAGGCAACGGAGGAGAAACAGGCGGTTGGTTCTGGTGGGCTTCCGGAGGCTCGGCAGTTTACAAAGATATCTGGAAACTTACATATGATACCCTTGTAAACGATTATAATATCCATAATCTTATATGGGAGTGGAACAGCTACAACTTCCAGACATCCGCTGACTGGTATCCCGGTGACGAATACGTCGATCTTATTGCATATGATAAATATTCCGGAAATACCGCTTCTGCAAGCTCTACGTTCTATGGAATTATGGAAAAATATGACAATAAAAAAATGGTTGCTCTTGCTGAAAATGACAGCTTTTCCACCGTTGAGAATCTGACTTCTGAAAAGGCAGGTTGGCTCTATTTCTGTACATGGTATGACGGCGGCGGAGATTATAACTTCCTTTCCGATCCTAAGTACAATACCAAGGAAAACACCATTGAGATGTATCAGAGCGATTATTGTATCACCCTTGACGAGCTTCCGGCTGACCTCTACACAAAAGAGATCACGCCTCCGGATCCTGACAAGACTACAACGACAAAATCAAAGCCTATAACAACGACGACAACTACGACGACAGCTCCCGTTCCGGATGGCAAAGATCCTGCAAAGGTGGATAAAAACGGCAATGGCGACATAATTGTCAAGCTTCCCAGACCTGCTGATATTATTTATATGAATATTGAGCTCCCGGATGAAGTTACATATGCAAACGGTTGTCTCGGCGCTTCTATTGAAATTGGCGGAAAATATTACTGGGTAAATATGATGTGGTCAGCCGAAAAGAGTGGATTAATGAAATATAATCCTACGGGAAGTATTTACAATATCACTCTTACCGGTGACGACAAAAATTACGCTGAAGATGAAACGATCCTTGCTGCGGCAAAGGAAATACTATCTGAAACGACTACGTTCCAGTGGCAGAAATGGTATGCTCAGAACGCTGAGGAAAAGGAAGTTCCGACTGATGATATCAAGCTTCTGGGTGTGTATGTAGATAAGGAGACAGTTCTGCCGGAGATATTATGGGGCGACGCAGACTGCGACGGTAAGATCTATCTCAACGATGCGGTACTCGTTATGCAGGCTATCGGAAATCCGGATGCTTACGGTGTAAACGGTTCCGAGCCTACTCATATTACCGAAAAGGGTAAGAAAAATGCCGATGTTTCCGAAACCGGCGACGA
>JAETSI010000163.1 GCA_021769725.1 Oscillospiraceae bacterium
GATAACTTATAAATTTACTTGAGTATGATGGCACGCCGTATGATGCGAAAGCATCATGTACGGTGTAGAGCGGGGGAAAAGGTGGAGATTACTTCAAAGCCTTACCTATCGCTATAGATTTTAAGATGCTGCGGAGGTATGCTGAAAGCGCATGGATACCGGATACGGGTGCTGAACCTGGTGGAAATGGAGCAGTCTAACGGATATAATCCATTCCGCTATATTCGCTCTGAAACAGATATTGTAAAACTGGTTACCAACCTGATCAATAATACCACACCGAAAAACGCACAGCCCAGTGATCCATTCTGGGAGAGTGCGACTTGTTCGTAGGCGGTTAAAAGTCTACGCACAATCGTAAAAATATGATTGTGAACTGATAATTTGATAAGTGGAATGACGGGGTAACGCCCTGAAACGCTTACACTTGGTGGGCATGCAGTCTCTGTAAAGGAGATTGTATGAAGCCCCACGACAAAGACTGAGAGTAACCGTAGCAGCTTGCCAATGAAGTTGCCGAAAGCAGTCCAGAGGTGGATTGTGTTACCTATAGGTCGAGTGTCTATAAAATATCTATGGTTAGAATGTCTGCTCTGGCGTGCAGACTGACGAATCTGCGAAGGTACGGTTCTAAAAGAAGACCATGTAGAAATGTATGGGTGCGTTAAAGCGCAGTCAGTGTGGTTTAGTAGAAATTTTCCCTACGAACGACCATGATATGTTACAGGCATATCCAAACTGACAGGACTATAGCAGAAACCTAAGGATATATATGCACAGATAGAATTGTCGGAACAAGGAAAGGTACCAGGTCTCTTTTCAGAGATTTTCTGACGAAGAATATAAGCAGATTTACTGGTGCTGAAAGGTGGAGATCGAACCGTTGAGAACTCCTGTAATGGGAGAAGGAGGAATGGTCTCCAGCCGATTGTGAAAAATCAGATATTATTCAGTCCAACATAAGGATTCGAGTAAGACCAAAAGGGTCACTTTCAAGGAGGTGATGCCTTATGCCAAAGAAAAGCAAAAGCCTATGTGTAGATGACCTTCGGCATGCAGAATATTATGATATGCAAACCACTTTTGATACATTATATCAAAAGAGCATGGACGGTGAAAAATTCGAGCATCTCATGGAGTTGATACTAAGCCGGGATAATATACTGCTTGCATATAGAAATATAAAAGCTAACAAGGGAAGCTATACAGCAGGAACAGACAATCAGAATATTACAGTAATCGGGAGAATGACACCCGATATGGTAGTGAAGAAAGTGAGGTTTATTGTCACAGAAAGTCAGCATGGATACAGACCAAAACCTGTAAGACGAAAAGATATCCCAAAGCCAAATGGAAAAACACGTCCATTAGGGATTCCCTGTATATGGGACAGGCTGGTACAGCAATGTGTGAAACAGATATTAGAACCAATATGTGAAGCAAAGTTTTATAACAACAGCTATGGGTTCAGACCTAATCGGTCTGTAGAACATGCAATATCAAAAAACTATACGATGTTACAGCGAATGAATTTACATTATGTCATTGAATTTGACATAAAAGGGTTCTTTGATAATGTGAATCACAGCAAGCTGATAAAGCAGATGTGGGCAATGGGAATACAGGATAAGCAGCTGCTATTTGTAATCCGGCGAATTCTGAGCGCACCTATACGAATGCAGGACGGTTCCACGATTATCCCTGACAAGGGAACACCGCAGGGAGGAATTATTTCCCCTTTGCTGGCAAATATCGTGCTGAATGAACTTGACTGGTGGGTAGCGAGCCAGTGGGAAGAAAATCCTCTGGCATTGCAGAAAGCGAAGTATCGGATTATCCGCACATCCCCAGTTCTGGACAAAGGCAGTGGATACAATATGATGCGCAAAACAAGATTAAAAGAAATGCACATCATTCGATATGCGGATGATTGTGCGCCACGAAGGCGTGTCCAAGTAGCGTAGCTACTTGAAGACAGCTATGCTGTACAGATGATGGCGGAGGGCCCGCCGGAACCGCCATACAGGTGGAGGTTCCAAAC
>JAETSI010000034.1 GCA_021769725.1 Oscillospiraceae bacterium
TAATGTCTCTGCCGGACAATTGACAGAAGACTATATACGCCCGCAATCTGATACGGTAATCCATCTATTCTCGAATGTTTTAGATATCATTGAGTTTGAACGTCACAACATTGCCAGTATTTTAAATTCAGATATGAGTCACAATCATATTTTAGTCTGTGTCAGTCCTTTTTATCAAGAGAATGGACGAGGCGCACTCATGGATGAGTTTGGCAATATGTTACGTGGCATGAGATGTGAATATAAATTAGAGAAACACACTGATGATTGGAAAAAAACATTCAGTTGCCAGGTACGCATATTTGTGAGTGCTTATTATTAATTTCGTCTGAACAAAATCGTGGGTTGAATTGTCTATAAAGACGTAAAAATTTTATTACTGTCCGCTAAACCATAAAAAGGCGAGTCCAACTTCTGCCGTTCAGG
Source organism: Oscillospiraceae bacterium (assembly GCA_021769725.1). GTDB lineage: Bacteria > Bacillota > Clostridia > Oscillospirales > Ruminococcaceae > Ruminococcus. Next base: position 427 of record JAETSI010000034.1, read on the forward strand.
AAGTTGGACTCGCCTTTTTATGGTTTAGCGGACAGTAATAATTATCAAACAGGGCATCAATCTCGTTCATGCGTTTTTGAGTTCTTTCTTTCTCTCCGCGTTCCCAAGACCTCATTATCAAAAATGGCAAAATAGCGCAAATTCTACCAGGTCGTTTCGAACGGCGTGCCCGAAGACAACTGAATCAGCTTCCTAGAACCCTCGGCACGCAGCGCCGTGGGCGGCATCGCCGATATAAACAAGGTTGTCGGTGTCACCTCCACGCTTATCAAAAACTACGGGCTGTAATGGGGTGTCGCAGCCGGTATACAGGATAAGATACAGCTGACGGCCAAAAACGGTGTAACCTCGTTCGAGCAGCTGGCGCAGGCACTACCGAGGGTGACAGGTAATGCCGCCACGCTGGGTGTTTCGATTGACGAACTGATGGGGACATTTGCCACGCTTACAGGAGTTGAGGTTCACACCCAGTTGGCCGCGATATCTTGTTACCACATGCAAGCAGTTGAATGTAGCCACCAAGTCGGCCACGGCCATGAAAAAGCTGGCCACAATATCCACCAATGTCGGTTCTGCGGGCAGGAGGGGGCGCTGGGCTTGGAGATGCTGGTCTTGGCGTGAGGGAAGGCATCAAAAGCCGCAGCAACCTTGAAAATATCATTGCGCGGGTTGCTTGCTGCCACGGGCATAGGGCTGGCATTCGTGGCCATGACATCGATTGTTGAATAAATCCCCCTACTTCCTTGGGAAAAACAACCATCTGCATGCCGCAAGTCAGCGAATTATTATGTAACTTCGCATCCATGCGCAGCGTGGGCATATCAGCCTCCGAATTAACGGATACATCGAATTTACAGCATGGTTATGGAACAATACATCAAGAATATCAACGACAACATATGCCGCAATATCGAGGAGAATGAAAACGACCGTGGTTTTATGTCGCAAAATATACTTGCACAACTTCGAAACCTGTTAGACCATATCTGTGTCAAGATATATGTAGCACAAGGGGGAGCGCTTGATGACAATGAATTCAAGAACATACAAAATGCAAAGTCGTATGTCAAAAAGAACGGGAATCTACAATTCCTGATAAAGTTTCACGAGTTCTTGCTGATATCCGCGTCACACTACACCTTCGACCCCGACAGCTCCGAGCGGCTGATGCTGAAATACTATGAGTATCTTCTGCGGACCAAAGCCTTGATGAAGCAGCAATTCGGGTTGGACATTCTTGAGAATCTGTATATGTTTCCCATAGATACCGACCCGGCTTTTAAGGAGTATTACAAGGCAATCGTGGCAAAAATAGATTCCCTTATCCTTGCCAATGCACAGACCGAGGAGCGAAGGTTCTGCATCGACAAGGTAAAGCCGCTGTTTGTCAACGGCAAGGTATATTACGAAGTGACCTTTTCGCCTTCAAATGACAAAGCAGGCAAGTTCGACCGCATTATCGCATTCACACATTTGGAATTACCGACATATTATGCGGTATTTCTCCGTCTGACAACCGTCGATATAACTGTCGACGGCATGGTCATGCCGGTCAACCTCATCGTAGATTCAAGAGTGGCGGTGCGTCTGTGCGAACTGCGCAATTTCTCCAAAATTTTCGGTGCCCCTGTCAATGTGTCGCAGAATAAGGAATACTCAAACCTGATGACCTATCTGCAAACCACAAGGCTGTCACTGACCGAGATAATGGATTTCCCCGATGAAGAGTTTGATGGATTTATCGACAACATAGGCTCGAAAGCCAAGACCACGCAGATTTCCCACCTGCTGTCAAAGTGCCGAAACCATATCAAAAACAACATCGACGGCAAAAACATCTTACGCTATCTATTGCTAAGGCTCAACAACAGGATTATCAAGAAACAGATATATGCAACTCCCCGATATATCCTCGGAGACTTATGCCTGAACCAGCAATGCAAACCTTTCGACAATCTGCCGTATGCGTTTTCCTTAGTGGAACATAACCCGGGCTTTTCCGACCTTGTTGCGGCTATACCGCCCGAAGGACACAAACCCGAGCTGCTTGCCCGGCGCATAAAACACGTAGCCGAACAGGAAGGGCATCTCTATGCTCACCACAGCGAACTTGAGGCATTCGGCACACCCGATAAATTATTGCAACTGAAAGATGAATTCAACAAATCACTGCACACCACCCATCAAAGCTGCCAGATAGAAGAATACAAAGGTCATTATTTCATCCGACAATATGAGGATGACGTGCGCAGGATTATCGAGGAATTCAACAAGCTGGCAACATCAAGGGTTGTGAACTACACAAAATCGGTCGACAGCTGGATGGCCTCTCCGGCTGCCGACCCACGGGCGGCATCAAAAGCAACCGAACTTAAAAGCCTTTTCTCCAACTCCACCATTGCAATGATCTACGGGGCTGCGGGTACAGGCAAATCCACATTCATCAATTTCCTCTCGCTTATATTCGGCAATAACCGAAAACTTTACCTTGCCAATACAAATCCCGCCGTCGACAACCTGCGCCGTAAAGTAACCGCCCCTAATGCCGAGTTTTCAACCATAAAAAAATTTCTTAATGGCAACACCCGGTCAATCAAACGCGACATTATCTTTATTGACGAATGCAGCACCGTAAGCAACAAGGATATGCGTGAGATACTGGAACAAGCCAGGTTCTCACTGCTCGTATTGGTCGGCGATATGTTCCAGATCGAGGCCATACGTTTCGGCAATTGGTTCAATATTGCCCACAAGGCATTTTCACCGCCTGTAAAAATAGAACTTACAGACGTGTATCGCACCTCCCGGCCTGATTTGCTCAACGTATGGGGCAAAGTCCGGGATAATGCCGACGATATAACCGAATTCCTTGCAAAAGGGAACTTTTCCCACCGCCTTGACAAATCGATTTTCATCAAAACGAACACCGACGAGATTATACTGAGCCTCAACTACGACGGGCTGTACGGAATCAACAACATAAACCGGTTCCTGCAAAACAACAACCCGAATCCCCCCGTCAGGTGGGATGTGCACACCTATAAAATCGGTGACCCGGTGCTGTTTAACAGCACCACACGCTTCCCCTGGCTGTATAACAACCTGAAAGGGCGCATAATCGACATCGATACATCCGAAACGCAAATCACCTTCACCCTGGAGGTCGACACGATAATCAACAGCATCGACGTAGAAGGCTCCGGCCTTGTGATTCTTGAATCGGACAGCCGCCCAGAAAAGAGCATCGTGCAATTCAGCGTCGGCAGGAATACGGATAACGATGATGACACCGACGACGAAAGCTGCATAGTCCCGTTCCAAATAGCCTATGCCGTCTCAATCCATAAAGCCCAGGGATTGGAATACAGTTCCGTCAAAATAGTGATTACACGTGAAGTGGAGGAACAGATAACCCACAACATATTCTATACGGCGATTACCCGTGCATGCAACAGCCTGTCGATATACTGGAGCCCGGAAACCGAGCAAAAAATCATATCGTCCATGTCGGGGAAATCAAATGAAAAGGATTTCCAATTGCTGAAAAGCAGACATCCCGAACTGTTCGCCGCCAGACGATGACCATACAGGCCAGCCAACCCCCTGACCAAAGTGGGGCATCTTACTTAAATTAATATAAATTAACACCTGGAAACATCAACCGTCCAAAAATAATACCTTAATTTGCAACGGTATGCCGACAGACGGCCGCATATCGGAATATCACGCCAGGCAACCACCCGGTATAATTTAAAAAACAAACCATCGTCACAAAAATGCCATGAAAAACAGACATAATCCAAAAGCCATAAAACCAGTGGAAGGCAGACATACTCAAAATAACGGTATCCGGCAGGCAACGGCGTCAGTCGTAACCGCCATGTGCATGGCGGCATGCCTGTGCGCGGCACCGAAATCCATGGCGGCACCGGCAGAGGAAACCGTGTTCAGGACCGAACTTGAAAGATACACGACCCTCCAGCTCCCCGGCGACGAAACAAAGACGACGCTGTCGGCCAACTGGGAGGCGGAGCTTAAAAACACCGACGGAAACCAGAACCAGCTGTCGATGGCCAGATGCGGCAACCAACTGTTCCTGTGCACTAGCTACTTCGACGACACCGACGGCCGGAAAGACGGACTGTTCCTGCGCTGTTTCTCCGTCCACGACGGGACAGACGACCATATGACCATACTCCTTCCTGAAGATTTCAAGGCCGGGGTAGAAAACTTCCATACAATCACGTCCGACTCAAAAGGCAACCTCGTGGCAGCCCTGGTCCAAGGCAGCAAATACGTATCTTCCGAAACTGTGACGATAACCCTTTACCGTGTCGACACCGACAACCGAAAAATCGATACCGACAGCAGGATTGCAATCGAAATCCCGGCAAAGGAGATATTCAATTCAGATGTCGATTACGACCCGTGGATGGAACGTATCGACTGCATGACCGGCGACTTCGTCGCGGGGGAATTCCGATTCGGCGCCACAATCGGGTGGAGATCCGGGACATCGCATTACGTATATTCACACATCCTTTTTGACTACGACCCCGCATCATCAGAACCATCCGGCATCACCGACCGCCAGACAATCCCGGTAGAGCGTCTTACGGGAGAGAACAACAACGTATGGCCCGACATCACGCCGTTATCCGAAGGGACATTCGTGGTGACACGGGCCCCGGAAACCAACGGCGGCCCATACTATGCACCGACAATCTACACCCGCACCGACGGCAAGACCGACGACACCCTGTCGTCACCATGGGCCTCCAACAGCGCGATGGCCAACTGCCGCGGCTTCTATACATTCACCCACAACGGCCACACCCTGGCCGTGACAGGCATCCGCCACGACACCTCCCTCGGAGGGAAAGGCTCATACTTCCGGCTGATCAACCTTCCTTCGGACGGGACGTTCAAGGGGGAGACACCCCTGTGGGACTTCCCCGCCACAGCATTCCCGTCAGATGCTGCGGCACACCCCGTCTACCACAAATCCTACCGGCAACTCGCCGTGGTGGAACCGGCTGCCGACGGCGACGCACCCGAGACCCATATCTATATCTGTTCACCCGGATGCGGCATCGGCTCATATACGCTTTCCACAGACACAGGGATAACCACATCCCTCACGTCCGTCGACAACGGCCCGGCAGAAGCCCCCATACTTCAAGGCCGCACCCTGCGCATCCCTGAATCCTCCGACAGTCCCGTCAGGGTGTTCGACCTCACAGGGCGCCACTTGGCGGAAATCCCGGTCGCCGGTTCTGAGGCCGACCTGCAAACGCTGGCCGCAGGGCTGTATATCGTACAGGCCGGCAACACAACCATGAAAATCTGCCTGCGATAAGACGCAATTACATAATGCGACCCGACAGCCGATGCCACTCTATGGCCGGCACATACAACACCACAAATCACACAACACGATATGCAGCAGGCAAAAACGCTTATAGCCAAAACAACCTACCCGTCAAAAATCGACTGGTGGATTTGGGCAATTGTCGCCTTCGTAATCACAGTAATCATCATTATAGGCATCACATCGCCATGGTGGCTTACCCTACTGCTCGGTCTCGCAATCCTGGTTCCGTCGCTCACAGGCTTGATCGGCATATGGTATGCCATCGAAGGTGACAACCTCATTGTCTATCAATTTTTCCGGCCGAAACGCTATCCGATCAAAAAAATCAAAGAAGTCAGATATTCAAAAGGATTCCTGGCAGCCCCGGCCCTGTCATCCACCCGCCTGGCCATCCGCTTCACCGACCGCAACATCCTCCGAAGCTCCCTCCCCCTCGAAATATCCCCCCTCGACCGCACCGGCTTCGTCAACCGCCTGTTATCCGTCAATCCCGGCATCACAGTCCGCTAGCAACCATCAAATCCACCCCCTCCCGACAAAAAAAAGCGTTGTGCCAAAGATTTTGACACAACGCTCTAAAATGACAGCATAATCTGTCAAAGTTACTTACTAAGATTTAAATATAATATTATTTGTTCGAGGACTGACAAACTCAAATTTAAGAATACTAGAAAGACATTTATCAAGAGTATAAGGTGTTTTGTGCTTTGAAACCAAACGAGTGAGCCTTTTTGCGTCAATAAAACTGCCGACTCCAATCATAGCTATTTTCATTGTCTCGTTAAATTGGGTTCAGTAGACAATGAAACCGATTACTGATTGATTATTCGAAGCCTGATTTTTTTAGCCAAATAATGAGGCATGAATTCAAATATAAATTTACACCATGCCCTAATCAGGCCATAATTCAATATCTCTCGATAAACTTTGACATTATACTTTATTAAGTTGAGTTTCTTATTCGATAGGGAATTCTTTCTTAAACGGTATATTGCCAATGGTTCGAGTATTCCTACAGCATATCCGGCCTTTTGGAGAAGAAGGATTTTCAATCCCCAATCCTGACGTTTCCGCAAGGTTGGCATGAATAATTTACCGAGTTTTTGAGTATCATATATGCAAGTCAGGAATCCGATACTGTCATCGCGGAGTATTTCGAGATAGCTAATCGTCCGATAGGCTACGACTATACCGTTTACCACACCGTCTTCATCACATGTTGTATAGGATGAATATACTACTCCGGACTCTACTCTGTTTAGTACCGCAATCTGACGTTCAAGCTTATCGGGAGTCCAGCGGTCATCGGAGTCGCAGAAAGCGATATACCTTCCACATGATTCCTTGATTGAATTGTTTCTTGCAACTCCGGCTCCGGAGTTTTTATCCAACTGGAATAATTTGATTCGCTCATCTTGCGATGCATATCTGCTGATAATGTTAACAGAATCGTCTGTTGAACAATCATCCGTTATCAAAAGTTCCCAGTTACCGTAAGTCTGGGCTTGAATTGATTCTATTGTTTCCCCAATATAACGAGAACAATTGTAACTTGGGGTTATTATTGACACTAATTCCTGTGACATAGTTATCCCAATATTTATGATTTATGCAACAAAATGATTAGCACCATACTCTACTGAGAGTAAGGGCATTATCACGCCAAGGGGATAGTTTGATTTCGCCTCATATAATCTTGTTTTTGCTTTATTTTTATAGATCTAATATGGCCGAAAATAGCCGCCGCAGCCAAAAGAGGGATTGTTGTAGTTTGTGCAGATGCGGGGCGAGACTTCCCTCTTCGATGATAGCCTGCGAATGGAGACCTTTGACCTGGACGTATATGTCGAGATTGTTTAGGCAAATGACTCGTAAAGCAAGATTGGTATTAGCGAAAATCTTTACGGCCTCTAACTCCTTCATGTCTATACAAAGCGTCGGAATGTCTTATTTGTAAGCCTCTGCGCCGTCAAGTTCGTTTCCTTCTCGACTTTTCAAATATATTCGTCCTGAATCGGCAAAATCCTGATGTAAATCTCTCAGCCTTCTCGGAAATCACATCAACCGCAATCACATGATTGTGCTGTGCAAGAAGTGTCGCTATTGAAACGTAACCAGCCCCGGCTACCACTATGGCATACGATTTCAAATATTGATTTTATTGCCTAATTTGTAATCCCATTCCTTCGGAGTTATAGGTGTATATCCTCCTGCCGGATGGAAAGTCATTTCTCCAAAATATACTTTCCCTTCATTTTCATATAGATCAACCCTCACAAACGTGAACCCTTCTGATAACTTACGAGCTATTTCCACCATTTCCGAGAAAACCGCAGGCATCGGCGACTCTCCATCCATAGAATCACCGGCAGTAGTGAATCCTGCTTTTTTCCAATTCATATCATAAAAAACCTTCCTATGATTACCAAGCCGGTCTATATACAGCTCAACATATTCCGGTTTCCCATCAAAACAGAAAAACTTATAATCCGTTATGTTATATTTCAATAGTCTCTCAGCTATAATCTTGTTATTTCCCCTATATTGCGGTTCACGAGAAAGATAGTAATTATTTATTTTAAGCCATCCTTTAAGTTGCTTCAAAATATCATCCTTATCAAGTTTTGATTTATCTCCACATATAATATTAAAACCGGATCCTTTTGTCAGTTTCAATACAAATTGATTCGGTAATGAATCCCAATCTAAATCATCTATTGAATTTATTGCCAAGTCTAAATTTTTATTTAATGGCAACAATTCAACAAGATGTTCATCCCCAATCTTGTTTTTCACAAACTCTCGGACATCAAATTTATCCGCAAGCATTGTTTTAAGACGAATATCTCCATGAGATTTCAGCCATTGAAGTTTTTCACTGAACGTACATGGATTCTTAATATTCATAAAGCTGAATTTGATTCCAAAACGTCTATGCATAATCCAACCTAACAGATTGTGATATAAAACGTCTGGCAACATGCTAAAGACATACTTATTTAAGCCATAATACAGAGTTCTATACTTCCCAGGCATATCAAAACATCTCTTATTATAAATGTTATGCGCATAGTCGCATAACCTATATATTTAGATTAACACTTGGATTACAAAGCTCCTGAATAGACTCCCATTTACATGGCAGCAAATCCATTACGCCCAAATTCCCCTATAAATACTTGTAACAGCACCTTTTAACGAATCATTCCCTACAATCCATCTTCTTTTGCGCCAAAGAAACCTGAGAGCCACCACAGATGCAATAGTTCTTCCGAACAATGCTTTCAAGACTTTACCTTCATCAACCATAAAAGCCCTTGAGTATCCCAATCTCCATGTCGATGTAGAATCAAGATCTAATTTTGCCATTTCGTAAGGATAGTTTCGGCACTTTATTCCTTTGTCAATGCATTCAAACATAAAAAGATGTTCCTCACCTCCCGCCAAAGAAACTCCCGCACCGAAATCTGGATTGAATTTTATTTCGTGATGCTCAATTTCTACTCGTTTAAATGTAATCTGCACACTACATAATGGCAACGTTTTAAATTTGGTAACGACCATATCCTTTCGATAACCTCTTTTCCCATTGAGCCGATTCCCAATTTCAAAATATATCACACCACATTCGGGATATTGTCTATAAACCTCACAAATACAATCTACATAGTCATCAGTAAAAGATTCATCATCATCAGAAATCACACATATATCTCCTGTCGCCAAACTAAGTGCCATATTTCTGCTTCGCGACAGGCCCCTTTCAGTTGTGTAAATAACGATTGCCTTACATTCTTCCCCTTTTCTATTACGAAACGTGAAATCTTCTCTACGGTTCTCGTTGCATTGATTAATTACAACCACATCACTCTGGATGTTAGACCGCCGTATAATACCTGCATCTTTTTGATGCATACACGAAATCAATACCTGGACTGTCATTTTCCAATATATTTAACATGTTTGGAAAAATCCTCTTTAATCCCATCCATAAACGCGTTATGGAAGAACTGAAATTTTTTCCAGTTCCATCTGTCTTGAAATAAGAAATACGTCATGTAAATAATATAAAGCCCCAGCACTTTCGACCATCCCCGATATTTTTTAAGAGCATATGCAGTGTTTCGATATTTACAATAATTCCTAAGCTGTGAATCAACATCAATTATAATGCCTTTTTTTAAAATACAATCCTTTCGAATCAACCGATCCACAGGATGGCGATGAATCGCCTTAACAACCGTGACAGGGATAAATCCGAAATATGCCGACCGCAGATTGTATTCTACCTCATCCCCCCAGATAAACATCTCCTTTTTCGGATAACCAACTTTATCTACCATATCTTTCCGAAGAAGAATGCCATTAAATGGGGCAGACATATTCTCAATAACTGTCTGTCCTTTATGGACAGACATGAAAGAATCCAAATCATGAGTCCCGTTTCGAGGAAAGGCAAGTCTTGTATCGTCTTCAATATCCAACACTAATGGACAGACATAAGGATAGTCTTCTGAATATTTCAGAAGTTCTTCCAAGCATGTTTCGGCTGGAACACCATCATCATCCATCAACCAAAAGCCATCAAATGCGCCCTTTTTATGAGCTACGCTAAGACCTTCATAAAACCCCCCGGCTCCTCCTTGATTCGTTTCGAGACAAATCACCTCCAATGGCATTTTAGAGCGAAAAGCTTCAAGAAATTCTTTGGTAGAATCTGAGGAAGCATTATCAACCACAAAAATCTTTTTCAACGGATATGTCTGTGCGGACAATGCATCCAGACAGTTTTTAAGTAGAGTTACTCGATTATACGTAACTACTATTGCTGCAATGTCTTTCATATACACTCCCCAGTCATTTATAGGCTTTAAGATTTCTAATTGCCACACCGTCAGTATTAAGCGCATTGACTACGGCTGCATAAAATCCCGGCACCTTGGTTTTTCTTGTCTTTGCTAATCGGAAAGCCAATCTATCTTTATATTGTTTGATACGGTTCTTAAAACTTAACGTCATACGTTGTCCATTAAACTCGCAGTATACACGTTTAACCCTAAGCCTGTTGTGTAAGAGCCAAAGACCCAAGATAGCTTCGGCCATATAACCTATCGAGCGTGTAAGACGGCTATATGAATGATATCCGAGACGTTTCTCTATATAACCGAGCAATGGAAACAGAAACGAACAATAGGCATCAAGAGATGCACGAGTCGTAACAAACATATTAAAAAGGCTATATCGGTTGGAATTATAAAAATAATCCAGCACCGATTGCGTCATCTCCGGATATAATTCGAGAATGCTATCCAACATGATGCATACATCCTCTGCACTAAGCAATTCTTGAAGATGATTAAGATTAGAAGTGGGGAGTATGCGCTCATAGGGAATAAGGAAATCAACTTTGGAGAATATATCTTTTAATTCACAATTGGCAAATTCCACAGAAAGATATCGACGATAGTGCGCCAAGCCTATGTATGCTATATCAGGTAAATTTTTCCATGCCCAATAGAGTGCTGTCAATTCACAATAGCTTCTATTCTTATCCGAGATATTGTCCCCGTCATTATCTCCCTGAAAGCCTAACTCAGTATCGGTCAAGGCTTTCCCAACTTGAACAGGTAAATATAACTCATCAGACCTAACCAATGGGTCTGCTTTATGACATGCTACAATTATTTTGAAATTGTCATTTTTCATAATTTGGTATCATAATTTAGGAGACCATACATCCTTAGTTGACGGGGTTCCGGTATTAATATATGGCCATCCGTCCTCAGTCCACTCAATCTTGTCAAGAAGCACTAAACGCCCTTTGCCAGGATTATCCCGCAGATAAGAATGGTAAATGTACCAGGTACAACCAGTACTATCAGTAATTATGGTAGACCCATGACCAGTACCAACAAATTTCTCATTACCGCTTATCAGCAGATTTGAAGAATCCTTATCCAAAAAAGATCCATCATAACTCTTATACGGACCTTTTAGATTATCTGCCTTGCCCACAATCACACGATAAGTACTATCTTTGCCTTTACAGCAGCTACCAGTAGAAGCAAATAAATAATAATATCCTTTGTATTTGAAAATATGAGATCCTTCTATCCCCCTACCGGCAATTTTAATTTTTTCAGCTCCAATTTTAATTTTTAAGGTTTCCTTATCAAGCTGAATAAGATAAATTCCCCCCATACTTCCCCAAATCAAATATAATTCGCCATTTTCTTCATAAAAGGATGGATCAATTGAGTTTCCGACCCCGATTTGTTGGCTGGTAAAGAGTAGTCCTAGGTCTTCAAAAGGGCCAGTAGGCGATTTGGCAACAGCAATACCTATCCCATTTTCCTTATTCTCCATCCAACGGGATTCGGAATAGGCCAAAACGTATTTCCCGTCTATTTTTTTTATATCCGGAGCCCACAGTTGACCATTTTCCAAATGAGAAGGTCTAGATTCAGGTGAAAACGCATTACTCACAAATTCCCATTCCACAAGATTTGTTGAAGAATAAATTGGCAGTTTTTTCCCACTCTCGGTAGCGTATAGATAATATCTGCCGCCATCCTGAAGCACACACGGATCAGGCAAATTCTCTGCAATGACAGGATTTGAATAAGTATCCTTGGCATAACTATGTATTCCAGTCAACAACAATAGCAAACAGATTAACCTCATAAATGTTATCGGAATAATTTTAATACCTGACTAATAATTGGAGCCATATCATAATACTTATATTCAGCAAGGCGCCCACCGAATATCACGTTCACCTCGTGATCTGCCAGTTCTTTATATTTGGCATAAACTTCTTGATTACGCGCATCATTGACTGGATAGAACGGTTCCATGCCATCCGTCCACTCTGTAGAATACTCACGGGATATGACAGTTAAAGGATTATCATAGACCGCATTTCCAAATGTTTCAAAATGTTTATGCTCGATAATCCTGGTAAATGGGACATCCGCAGATGTATAGTTTACAACAGCATTACCTTGCCAATTAGGACTGTCTAATGTTTCAGTTTCAAATCTTACAGTGCGGTATTCCAGTTTCCCAAACCGATAATCATAATACTCATCAATTTTCCCGGTAAAAACAATTTGTTCAGCCATGCATCTCCATTTATCGCGATTCTCAAAAAAATCAGTCTCAAGCATTACATCTGAACCTTCAAGCAATCCGTCAATTAGCTTATTGTAACCACCGATAGGTATTCCCTGATAACTATCATTGAAATAATTATTGTCGAATGTCAGGCGCACTGGAAGCCGACGGATAATAAAAGCTGGAAGTTCGGTACATTTTCTACCCCATTGCTTCTCGGTGTAGCCTTTTATAAGCTGATGATAAATATCCTTGCCTATAAGAGCCAAGGCCTGTTCTTCAAGGTTTTGCGGTTCTGTAACACCTGCCACTCTCATTTTCGAGATTGCCTCCTTGCGCTGTTCCTCTAATTTCGCATGGGCCTCTTCGGGCGTTTTTACTCCCCACATCTGATAGAATGTATTCATATTAAACGGCAAATTATACAGATTGCCGTCGGGAGCCTGAGCCACAGGGCTATTGGTATAGCGGTTAAACGGAACTATTGAATTGACAAAATCCCAAACTTCTTTATCCGATGTATGGAAAATATGTGCCCCATACTTATGCACATTTATACCATCAATATTTTCGCAATAAATATTTCCACCGGCATGATTACGCTTATCAATCACAAGGCATTTCTTACCTCGCTTTGTAGCAAGATGGCTAAATACCGAGCCATACAAACCAGCGCCGACTATGAGAAAATCATACTGTTTCATTCTTAAAAATACTTTCTAAATTTATTTATCATTTTACCGAGATAACGATATAACTTAAAGTAGTTAGTCCCGTATGTCGAAAAGAAGCACTTCCACTCAACGGTGTTAAACAACCCTACACTTCTACCTGCATGCAAATGTGTGAGAGAAGGTATTCCTAAAAATGGATCATCAAAACATTTAGCAATTTCTTGTGGAATCTCATAACCCGTCTTTAAACCCATAAGAATGGATTCATCTCTAAGAAGAAAAGAAGCTGTGTCGTTTTTTGCCAATTTATTAGTGCATAAATAATGCAGAATATATGCCTTATTGAGAAATCTAATCCCATGTATATATTGGCAATTCCATTCGCCAGACAACTCTTTTACAGGGTGCCCCATCAATATATTGGTCATATTGAATGAGGGTTGATCCATATTAACACCACGTTCACGCCCTTTAAGCCAGTTTTCATGCCATTTCTGATAAAATTCACGCGTAAATGGGGTATCCTTTACAAGTAAAACCCCGCTATTATAATATGTTGGAATATCAGGAATATCAGAAACCAGCCTCCGACAATGATTTAGGCACATTTGTCGGTAGGGATTAAGAGCAAAATCTGTATGACAATCTTTAACCGCAGCAATCTCCGCTGGACAACTATCTATTTCTTCTATTGGCTTTAATACTATAGTATCACAATCTATAAACAAGTAATCTCCGTTCACCAGATTTCTTGCAGAAGTTTTTAATATACGTGATCTCTGTTGAGGTGAAAAACCGTTACCTACATCAACACTGACAACTTCATCCACCAATTCTAAAATATGACTTCTACCTCCATCCATCGAGGCTCTTGTTTGATTATCCGTCAACAAACAGACTCTCACATTCCGTCCCATATGATGACGAACGGATGATATTGAAATGTATGCCTGTTCTAGGTAGATGTCCGTTTGTGAACTAACTAGAATATATAACAGCTTGGTTTTCACTAATACTTTGATTATTTGTTTGCCTTCCTATATAGAACTCTGAAATTGCAACAATATATGCGAAACACTCTATAAACCATAGAAAATATGGCCTCTGTATGAAAGATATCACAATCAAGCAGAATAGCCCGAAACCAATTCGAGATGGGTAAACAATTAGACATAGTAACATAAACAACAACAGCATGACCGTTGCACCCCATCCATATTCCATTATAAAGGTCTTATATGAGCTATTAGCTGTTCCATAAAACTTACGTCCATATTCCTCTGATCCCATACCAATCACAACCTTATGATTCTGCATAAAATTAGAGTAAATATTGTCAAAATTACCTGTGTTACGATTATTTCCGGCAAGTCCTTTCGACGAGTCAAATTCAAGACGTTTTAATATCAATTGCGTCACTATATCGTCATTTGAAGGCGAATAAGTTGCCATGGCAACTCCTACAATACATCCAAAGCCTAACATAACCTTCATTAGTGCCCGAATCGGATAGTTAGATTTAAGAATCAGATATATCGTCAGCCCTATTGCATAGATAAGAAATCCCGCCAATGAAAATGACCATATAAGGGCAATCGTCATAATAACATTAGAAGCACGCTTTAAAGAAAACCCATTTACATATAACAGTATGGCTGAAATCATCCCAACATGACCAGGTTCAGCAAAAATACCAGTAAAACGAGTAAATAAATCCAAATCCTGATAGACCGTGAAAAAGTAATAGTTTTTATACGCGGAGTAAAACGGATTTGGATTATTCAGAATCGAATAAGGCAACTCAACTCCAACCGTCTTCAATGTAAAACCTATCAATGAAACCAAAAGTATTAGACTGTAAATCTTAATAAGTCTATTAATAAATAATCGTTTTTCTGCAGCTGTTGTCAATAAGAATAAGCTTATGGGAACAACCGTTACTATAACCCTAATAGCTGAAATTTTGATTGGAATTTGAAAAAGCTGCATATAAAATGCAGAAAACACCAAGAACCCTTCCACTAAAAGGAGATTCCTAATCGTATTATTTTTTTGCAAAAGAGGTAGACGGCAAACAATAAACAAGATTGATAATAGTGTGTCAAAAGGAAAGTCCCATGCAAACCATGGTTTCATTGAAACTACAGCCATCATACAGGCCAGCCAGACTGAGACACTCGAAATATGGCCAGTAAGATTTTTATTTAATGACCTCATCTATATTAATAGAATGGCAACCCGCCTTTATTGTTGCTGAAATAACGACCAACATCATACTAAGAAAACCAAAAATAAAAATGATGGCAACCTTCTTTGGCCACGTGGACCTTACTGCTACGTGCGCCGGAATTATGGTAAAGAATCTATCCTGCGGATGGTCATGGGCAAACTTGGATAAAATAAACTCCTTATACACCTTTAAGTACGCATCGAAACGTATTTCGGCCTCACGTGACAGGCATTCGCCAACTATACTGTCCCGCATCAATAGCCTCCCCTGATGAGTATCCATATATTTCGCCGCATTCTCCAATGTCTGATAATAGTCATGTTTGAGTCCTTCAACTTGAGTCTGCAAAAACAACTGCTTATCAGATAGTTTTTGCTTATTGAATTGTACCAACTGATTATTCAGAAAACAAACAACACTATCACACAAAACTGCAGATGTCAAAGGATCTTGCATCAATGTTTCAACAACAAGAATATTCTTACTTTTCCCACTTGAGACAAGAATACGTCGCTGAAGCTCGCTAATAAAACGAGCCTCACAATCAGCATCATCTCGCAAAGGAGATATAATAACGTCTGCAATTTTGCTCCACCACGGATTTGTTGTATTTTTCTCGATAATCTCACGCAACGACTTTTCCTCAACCTTATTGCCATTGCTTGTTATTGGCAGCTTAAATTGTGCGATTACCTCTATAGCAGCCTGATTTAAAACTAAATCAGGATAAGATTCTACATTAACGGCATCCTTATTATTAGAAGTTATAAAGAGATCCATCACTTTTTTAGAACCCGTGTTCACTGGACTTGATGACTCTTCTAATGATATTTGAACTGAGCTACGATATTCTTTGGGCAGGGAAAAGCAAACTACAAGTCCAATAAAAACAGAAATTCCGATTATTATACCTGACCATTTAAAATTATCATGAATAGCCTTGTATATTGATATGACCGAAATTGCATCCCCCCTACGTATGCAATTCCCAAACAATCGGATATATTGAAGAACACTCATTATTATCAGATCTGAATCGTATATTCCGTTTCAGATTATCCCCTTTTAAGTTTCAAAGAAACCATCTTGGTAATTAGAACCCGTTCTTTTTTATTAAAAGCTATGAACCATCCTAAAATCAAACAGGCACTCCATTCCACTCCGAAAAAGCCTATAATACCTGTTAAACTATCACGGAATAATGGATAAACAGCCCATGCAGTACACCCAATTATAAATATAAACGGAATTGTACGGCCATACACTTTCTTGATAAATTTGCTATAAGAAAACGGAATCAATTCATGAAGTAACATAAGCCTGGCTATAAGACCAATCACAGATGTTATTATAGCCACAACCATAACCAAATATGGGTTAAGATCGAATTTCAACCAAAGCCATGCCAATGGAATATTGGCAATCATTATAATGGAAATAATTATTTGGAATTTCCTTATGTTGCCCGTTGCCTGTAAAGACGTCGTAATAGGGCTAATTACACAATCTACCAACGACATAAGGAGAACTAACTGAAGAAAGCCAATGGTGTATGGTGCAATCTCGCCCAGCCATAGTCGGAGCAATACATTCGCAGAGAATATCAGAGGTACCACAATTGCCGACATCAATAATAATGAAATTTTACATCCATTGATGAGCAATTGAACCATACCTTGAATATCACCTGCAGCATATAGTTTAGTAAGCTGTGGATTAATTGCCATCGTGAAATTGGAAGCAAACCCATTTAATACTGTTCCAACTTGATTCGCAATCCCTTTGGCTGCATTAACAGCCACATTGAAAAACATATTCAATATGATGTTGAGCCCCTGATCGCGAACAGAAAAACCAAGATTGCCTATAAAGCTCCATCCTGCAAACGAAAACATGTCGCGCATAAGGTTATGATCAGTTGCGTAATGGTAGCGGCATTCCGTGAAGTTCCGGCGACAGTAACTCCCGTAAATAACACGCATCGTCACAGAGACACCAAGAACCAACAGCGCATACACAATGAGCTTATCACCGGGGATTAGCATCAACATAAACACAATTCCCAACTTAAACATAGCTTCTAATATGCCCAAATAACCAAACGCCTTCATATGCTCATGAGCAACGATACAGGCATTATAAGGTACACTGACCACTTTCACCATAAATGCAATAATCGAACATTGATAAACCCAATTGGCCGCTACCATACGCCCATCAGGAATGTTCAGTTTCGCATTTAGAAACCAAAGCCCCGCTGTTTCAGCTAATATCAAAATAATTAATGCAAGCATAACATGCACCGTTACAGAAATACTGAACACCTTGCGTAGCCTATCGGCATTACCTGTTCCAAGTTCAAATGAGATAAACCTCTGAGAAGAGGCTATCATAGCGTTATTCAGAAATGCGAACATGGCCACAATACCACCTACCACATTGTACACCCCATAATCATCAATGCCAAGCACTTGCCATATAACCCTTACAGCATAAAGATTAGCAAGGATGGTCAGCAACATCCTGACATACAGAAACAGGGTGTTCTTGGCAATTTGGGAATTAGAGGTCTTTACCGATATTGTCATTTGTCAGCGGTATGTTCCAAAATTCAGTCGCGGGCAAAGAGGTCGCGGGTGTAGACCTTTTCCGACACGTCGGCAAGGGAGGGGTCGGTGCGGTTGGCGAGGATGGCACGTGAAAGGCGCTTGAACTCGGCGAGGTCGTTGACCACGCGCGACCCGAAGAAAGTGGTGCCGTCGGCAAGCGTCGGCTCGTAGATAATCACGGTGGCGCCTTTGGCCTTGATGCGTTTCATCACGCCCTGGATTGATGACTGGCGGAAGTTGTCGGAGTTCGACTTCATCGTCAGGCGGTACACCCCTATGACGCATTCACCTTCGGGGGCGGTGCCATAGGCGTTGTGTGCCGAATAATTATAGTAACCGGCCATTTTCAACACCTGGTCGGCGATGAAATCCTTACGGGTGCGGTTGCTCTCCACAATGGCCGACATCATGTTCTGCGGCACATCGGCATAGTTGGCCAAAAGCTGCTTGGTGTCCTTGGGGAGGCAGTAGCCGCCATAGCCGAACGATGGGTTGTTATAGTGCGTGCCGATTCGCGGGTCAAGCCCTACCCCTTCGATGATTGCCTGCGAATCAAGCCCCTTGACCTCGGCATAGGTGTCGAGCTCGTTGAAATAGCTCACACGCAAGGCAAGATAGGTATTGGCGAAAAGTTTCACCGCCTCGGCCTCCTTAAGCCCCATGAACAGGGTCGGGATATCCTCCTTCAAAGCCCCCTGCCGGAGCAAGGCGGCAAACGCATGGGCGGCTTTGTCGAGTTTTTCAATATCGGCCACACGGCTGATTATCCCGTTTTCACTGGCATAAGCCTCATGGTCGATCATCTTTGGAATACCCACGATGATGCGCGATGGGTACAGGTTATCGTAAAGAGCCTTGCTTTCACGCAGGAACTCGGGCGAGAACAGCAGATTGAAGCGCTCCACACCACGGGCGGCATATTTCAGATAAAGCGACCTGCAATATCCCACGGGGATTGTCGACTTGATTACCATAACGGCATCAGGATTGACACTCAGAACCAGGTCGATGACCTCCTCCACATGCGATGTGTCGAAATAGTTCTTTACCGGGTCGTAGTTCGTCGGGGCGGCAATCACAACAAAGTCCGCATCGCGGTAGGCCGACGCCCCGTCGAGGGTCGCCGTCAAATCCAGTTGCTTTTCGGCCAGGTATTTTTCAATATACTCATCCTGGATTGGCGACTGCCTGCGGTTGATCATGTCGACCTTTTCAGGCACCACGTCAACAGCAGTCACGCGGTTATGCTGCGCCAGCAATGTGGCGATACTCAATCCGACATATCCCGTGCCGGCCACGGCAATGTTAAACTTTTCCATTATGATGTGCTTCTTTAATGTTATCTAGCTCTGTATCTGTAGAGACGGGATAGCATCCCGTCTCAGCATCCCGTCTCAGCATCCCGTCTCAGCATCCCGTCTCCGATAGCA
The DNA here is from genome assembly GCA_021769725.1 of Oscillospiraceae bacterium. Classification (GTDB taxonomy): domain Bacteria; phylum Bacillota; class Clostridia; order Oscillospirales; family Ruminococcaceae; genus Ruminococcus. Next base: position 19,860 of record JAETSI010000034.1, read on the forward strand.
TCTACGTTTCAAAAAGAACCCGATACGCCTCCCCGTCTATTCCATAACGGTTTCTGAGGCTGGTTAAGTGCATATTATCGCAAAATTATATTCGGCCAAAGCCATCCCGAAAAGGAATCCCCATCCGGGACGGGAATATTACCTGGAACTGGGATGCCATCTGAGACGGGATGCTGAGACGGGATGCTATCCCGTCTCTACAGGTCGATGGCCCTCCAAGGCGGAAAGCAGGGGGAGGGTTATGTGGTCGAGGCGGGGGAATGTCTGTTTGGCAAAACGCAGATGCGGGAGAATCATATGGGGCGGAAGGGTGGCGGGATTGGCCCGGTATGCCTCTATAACCCCCATCGTGGCATCAATAAGCGTGTAAAACCACTCATCCTTCCCGCGAGAACCTGGCGACCGCCGCCCGTTGATAAGGCTGCGGAGAGCCTCCGTCAGCATGACGCACCGACTGATGTCAGACATCGCGGCCTCCGCCATACGGCGTTCTATCTCCCTGTATATCCGGCATATGCGCTTCCATTCGGCAGCGGTGTCAACCCCTTCGTCATAACGAAGGTCGAACGCCCGGTTTGCAGCGTCGACAGCTGCGCAAAGCTCCACGTCGGTCATGCGCTTGCTTATTGGAACCGTAACCGCCCCAGCCGAATTAACACCGACAACCATAGCCATTTATCGAATCTTGAAATTCCGAAGTTATATTCATCTCCCCCTCGGAGTTTGCCTAAATTTTACCCCAAAATTGACAATACCGTCTGCATCACGGAAATGCCCGTCACGATGCCGGACGCAGGAATTTGGCAGGGATTTCAGCCGTCACAATAGCGCCGTTCATCGCCTCGATGCGCACCACCACACGCAGACGGTCTTTCCCCACTTTGTCAATCAACCCCACATGCCCTGTAAAATTGCCGTTGGTAACCGTCACCCGTTCGTTTGCCGAAAATTCAGGCATCGCCTCGGTTTCATCCGGGAAAAAATAGCGTATCGTATCACCGGCAACATCAGCCAGGAACATAAATGCCATCATCTCGTCGGTGTTGATAAAGGCAGGCGTGCGTTCGCTGTCGTGAAACGAAAACACATGCACAACCCTCCCCAGGCGGTTTTTCAACACAACCGCTGCGGCCGACGTGCAACGGAAAAACAGCATCTTCCCCATCAGCCTGTCGCCGGCAGCCATATTCTTGCCACCCTGCGACGCCACCGGGATGAATGTCTCCACATTCCCTTCAACTACCTCTCCCCCCTTAATTCTCGCCGACACATCTTCGGGACTATCGGCAAAACAGCGCATGGCATACCATCGTTCGGTCAGATCGGTAATCGCCCCTGCCACCCGGCATGCGGCCTGCACCCCCTCTTCCCGTGTGGTATCGTCAAACTCATCCCCCATTATCTTCCTATAGGCCGTGTCGCCGGTAACGGCAGCCGCAATAACCGCACCACGCACCCCGATTGACTGCGCTACGGCAATCCATCCGTCAACCGCCGACTTAGGCGTGAGCGGATGCTTCAATTGCAATACGGTGCCTATTGCCCCCAACCCTTTTATATAAGTGGATTCCGACAGCCCGGCCAGATATTCCCGTATCCCCGTGCCGTGTACGCGCCCGAATGCCGCCGCACCCTCCTGCATCCATTTTGCAGCAGGAAACCGTGCGAAGCCGCAGGCAGCGTCGACGTCATCATCCATCATTCCTGAGCCCGGTTCCGCTGCCAGCGCCTGCTTAAGTTTGCCCAACGGCAGCCCGCAGCCATAAACACACATCATAAACACATCACGAACACGCATCAGCCATGGCGAACCGCCCAAATCGGCATATGCCACACGGCGCAGTTCGTCGGCAGTGATGCCGCGCGTATCGGTTTCATTCGCGGAAACAACATCGGCAAACGCCGCCTTTATCACCACGGCACATTGCTGCCCGAACGCATCTTTCAGCAATGCCCGCAACGTGCGCTTGTACATGGCAACAGTGGCCGCCGTCAACTTCTCCTCGGCAAGAAACCGTCCGAAACCGGTAACAAAATCAGCTGAAACCTGCCCCGACAACAAACTGCCGCATCCGCAATATTGCTCCAACCTACCCAGGACGGCAAGATACCCCTTGGCCGTAGATGCCGACTTACAGCATCTCACCCTTTCGGCAATATCTGAAAACCGCACCTCGACATCCCCGGCAACAGCACAATGCCTCATGGCATCATCTGCCGCCGACACAGAACGTCCTACAGTGGAACCCATATAAACAGGAGGTTGCAAAAACTGCGTGAAATCAATAACGCAAGGAAAAATCAAACTACCCCGACTTTCGGGAACAGCTCTTCTCCCCCTGTTTGCGGCGTGTGTTCCATAACAGAGGTTTCCATAATTGCATGCACAACATAAATCATTGCCATACATCAAATTAACATAAGGCTGACAAAACCTGGCTCAATCTGATGCCGGTACATCTCTTAAGCAGAGATGTATCGAT
>JAETSI010000035.1 GCA_021769725.1 Oscillospiraceae bacterium
AGAATTACGCGCCGTGAAAACACGCACAATACTTTTTTCGATTCTGTTTCATCCCTTAAATTAACTCTTGATAATGCTTTTTCACAGTGGATTGTTCCTAATTCTCAGCTCCATTCCCTGTGCTCTTCATCGTATAATTATTTTTGTCGTTTACTATAAACATATAGTTACGGGCTACACGGCTGCGAAGCAAGTGCCTTTGAATCAGTTAAACCGATATGATTTAATCATATTGGACATTATGATGCCGGGAACGGACGGTTTTTCGTTCTGCGAGAAAATCAGAGGTCTGGTAGATTGCCCCATTGTTTTTCTTACCGCTAAAACAATGGAAAATGATATTACATTCGGTTTGGGTTTAGGTGCTGACGATTATCTAACAAAGCCTTTTCGCATTGCAGAGCTTCGTGCAAGGATAACGGCACATTTACGTCGTGAACAACGAGAGCGTCATAGTAGCCTGACTTTTGAGCGCATTAAAATTGATTTGGCTGCTAAAGAAGTCAAGATAGACGGTATTACACTACCCTTTACAAAAAGTGAATATTTAATCTGTGAGTATCTTGCACGAAACAGAGGGCAAGTTTTTTCAAGGGAACAGATTTATGAAGCGGTATTTAGTTTAGACGGTGACAGTGATAATTCAACGATTGCTACCCATATCAAAAATATTCGCGCAAAGTTAAGTGGTTTGAATATTCAGCCTATTACCACAGTTTGGGGGATTGGGTACAAATGGGAATGAACAAATTGACAACTTTACGAAATACTTTTTGGCGTTTTTTGTTTATGCTGCTTTGTGGACTGCTGATAGCTACTATAATACCTTTTGCAATTATGACATTTGCTTCAACTTTGGGATTGGCTACTTATGCGAACAATTCAGAAATTAAAGCTAATAGCCTTGCCCCGATTATAGCTGCTGCTCCGGAAGTATCTGAAATTGAAATACCCGTTGGGATTAACTATGTGCTGTTGAATAAAAGCTATCAGCTTCTTGCTACTTCACTTGATGACAATGATCTGGAACAAGCAATGAAATATGCCACTACGGGAGTAAGTAATCTCAATCAGAGCAAGCAATATCTTCTTATCACACGGGAAAATGAATATGTTGTACTATTGCAAGACGGTTATATATCCAATGTCAAGGAATATTTAATTGGAACATAAAAAGAAACCACTGTATATCAGAACTTTTTTCAATTGAATATAACGGCTTAGAAACGTTCTCTGAGCTGTTTCTCGTTTCAGGGCATATTTTGTCCTAATCAACAATACCAAATCCATACAGAGCCTTTTCCGTTTCAGTACTGTCGGGAAAACTCCTGACAGAACTTACCCTTTTCAGTCAATGCTTCAACTGCAAAATCTTAGTTTGCAAAAAGTTAAGCGGCTGCCAGAGCTTATTTACTCCGTCTTTGATCTCGGCAATATCATTATCGTAAATCTTGCCCGTGCTGTTTACACGAACAGCTATTTGGTTGATACTACTTGCTAATTTATGAATTTGTCGAAGTTCATTTCCGTCCATTTGGACGATGTAACCCTCGAAGATCATAGCACGAACAAATCCGCTGAGCGTATCAATTCCGCTGTTTTGAAACTTGCGCTTGATAGCGTCCATTTCTTCATGACTTACTCTTACCTTGAGGTAGAGATCACGCTTGTTTTCATTTTTCATTTTCGTGTTTCCTCTCTTTTCTTTATTTTTAATTCGGGGGCTTAGGGGCAGAAGCCCTCTAACAAGCTATGTACGATGTGGAAGTTACTGTGCGCGCCCACATTGTGCCGTGCTTATTAGGTAATTCTTATGGAGACCTCAGCCCAAACAGCTATATTTCGATATATCAATTCAAATAATAATGATTACGTAGGTATATCAAATGTTTTACATTCCTGAACTGGCAATGCCGAAAACACGCAAAATTACGACCGTTTGTAACGAAAAAAAGATGTATGGGCAGAGCGTGAAGAAGCCAAAGACTATTTTATCAGACAGATGATGACAGCAGAAGGTGAAGATTATGATCGCTACTCTGCAATCTACATTCAGCTTATTCATGGATTGAGCTACTGCACCGATTAAAACAAAAACTCCTGTGCGAATTAGGGCTTTACTTATAATGCGTAATGCGCTTTCAAGAAATTAAGGGGACAGAACTATAAAACAGGCTATGAAACCGAAACAGGCAGATACTTTTGAAAGGTATCTGCTTGTTTTTCTTTTCCGCACTTTTTTAAGAAATCCAGATTGATTTACTTCAGAATAAGTGATATACTATAATTGCTAAACTAAGCATCGAGATAATCAGTATAGTAAAATATGACCTGTAATTGTAACATTTGACGGACATTTGCCTGTTAGTATATTCTTAAAGAGCAAAGGAGACTTAGATATGAAACGAATTTTGATTGTAGAGGACGATAACCTTTTGAATAAGACCTTGGCTTATAACCTTACCTCTGATGGTTATGAAGTGACTGGAGTTTTGAATGCCAGCACTGCCGCTATAAAATTAATAAGTTTGGAATATGACTTAGTCTTGCTTGATATTAATCTGCCAGATGGCAATGGCTATGATTTATGCAAGCTCATCAAGCCGGAACACCCTGATACCGTGGTAATCTTCTTGACTGCAAACGATCAGGAGAGCGATCAGATACGTGGTTATGAGGCAGGAGCAGTGGATTATATTACAAAGCCTTTTTCCATCGGGGCTTTACAACGGAAAATAGGTGCTATGTTTACTATGCTGGAACATCATAAACCAGCAAAGGACATTTACGATGATGGCAAACTGTTTCTTGATTTTTCGGAGCAGATTGCCAGTCTGAACGGAAAACCATTGACGCTTTCTCCAATGGAATATAAGATGCTCAATCTTTTTCGTAAGAATCCAAAACAGGTGCTTACTCGTGGACTGCTTTTAGAAAAGCTATGGGATGTGGACGAAAACTATGTAGATGAGCATACCTTGACAACTACCATCAGCCGCATACGCAGTAAGATTGAGGCAGAAGGCGATACTTACATTAAGACGATTTATGGCATGGGCTATAAATGGACGGGAGGAGAAAAGAAATGAAGCTGAAACGCCTATCTATTAAAAGTCTGTGTCTGCTCGTTGGGGTTGGGGCGCTGCTTTCCATGCTGGCAATCACCGCTGTCCTTTATGTTCTGACAAGCGATACACTTATGCTCTGGGGCGGTGTTGCGCTGACAGTATGCACTCTCGTTTGGCTTTTCTTATTGGTACTGCTCTTTAGCAAGCGCCTTTCTGCATTTACCAGTGACTTATGCCAGACATTGGATAATATGATAAGCGGAAACGAGGAACCCAAACAAATCAGTGATAAGGAAACGCTCTTTGACCGTATTAGTCACCGACTTTCCCGGTTATACGTTATCATGCAGGAGAATCGCCGCAAGGTTGATGCAGAACGGAAAGAACTTCAAACGCTAATATCAGATATTTCTCATCAGGTGAAAACGCCGACAAGCAATCTAAAAATGGTGGCTGATACGCTTCTTACCAAGCCTGTTACAGATCAAGAACGGGTAGACTTCTTGCATGGCATCCGTAGCCAGACTGATAAGCTTGATTTTCTTTTTCAAGCTCTTGTAAAAACCTCTCGGCTGGAAACTGGGGCTATCCGGTTGGAAAAGAAAGATGGTCTTTTGTTTGAAACGTTGGCACAGGCAATGAGTGGGATTGTCTACAGTGCAGAGAAAAAAGACATTGCCGTAATAGTAGATTGTCCGGAGGACTTGCACCTATCCCATGACAGCAAATGGACAGCGGAAGCAATTTTCAATCTGTTGGACAATGCGGTGAAATATACTCCAACTGGCGGCAGGATCAGTGTTTCAGTGGAGCAATGGGAGATGTATATAAAGCTGAATGTGACCGACACAGGCAAGGGTATTTCAGAGAGTAATCAAGCGTCTGTTTTCCGGCGTTTCTATCGGGAAGAAGAAGTACACAACGAGCCGGGAGTTGGTATCGGTCTTTATCTGGCACGCGAAATCATTACCCTGCAAGGTGGCTACATTAAAGTAACTTCGGAGATTGGCAAAGGTTCAACCTTTTCAGTTTTTCTCCCTGTAAAGCGATAGAGTAATGGCGGATATCACTATATGAAATTTTGAAATGTCCGTGCATTGTAACAATTAAAAAGTAGTTTAAGCAAACTTTTTCTGTACTTCGGACATTTCTGTAACATTTGGGCTTTATAATAACTCTATCAACGGGCGAACAGTCCCGAAAGGAGTATTTGAATATGAGTGTTTTACAAACCATTGATCTGAAAAAATATTATGGCACTGAGCCCAATCTCACGCGCGCTCTGGATGATGTCAATTTCTCTGTGGAGCAGGGTGAGTTTGTGGCTGTGGTAGGAACATCTGGCAGTGGTAAATCTACGTTGCTTAACATGATGGGAGGACTTGATACCCCTACCTCTGGCAGCGTCATTGTGCGTGGGAACGAGTTGGCAAAAAAGAACGATGAAGAACTTACAATCTTTCGCCGTCGTAATATCGGCTTTATTTTCCAGAACTACAATCTGGTGCCGACTTTGAACGTCTATGAAAACATCGTCCTTCCTGTAGAACTGGACGGAGATACGGTAGATCAAAAATTCATGAACGAGGTTGTGCAGATGTTAGCCTTAGAGGATAAGTTGAAGAATATGCCGAACACACTTTCCGGCGGACAGCAGCAGCGTGTAGCTATCGCTCGCGCTTTGATTACTAAACCAGCCATCGTTCTGGCTGACGAGCCGACTGGTAATTTGGACAGCAAGACCAGCGCCGACGTGTTGGGTCTGCTGAAACGCACCAGCATGGAGTTTGACCAGACCATTGTAATGATCACCCACAACAATGAGATTGCCCAACTTGCCGACCGTATCGTGCGGATTGAGGATGGCAGGATTGTGGGATAAGGAGGTGACGGACTATGACTTTTCCTTTTGAGAATGATACAAGTGCGATTATTCGTAAAATTACCCATTCTAAATTGAAACATGATAAACTTAAAAAAAGAATTTCCATCTTTGCAATCGCATTAGCAACAATGTTAATGTCTGCCGTTTTACTTTTGGTATCGGGAATAGTAACTGTAAACAAGAATGGCGGAAACAGTATTACAGGATCTTATCATGCACTTATTTCGGGAGCAGATCAGGAAGATTATGAAAATATCCAATCTAAGGAACAAGTAATACTGACTGGTCTTACCGCTTCAATAGGAACGAGTAAAGTTGGAAATAACCGTTTGAACATTTCTTATGCTAATTCAGATGCTCTAGTTCTGAATGGATTGTCTATTGAAGATGGAAAGATGCCAAAATCTGAAAATGAAATACTTATTGAAAAAGATTATCTGATTCATTTAGGCGTGGATGCCGGGATCGGAGATGCGATTTCAATTTTTATGCCTGATACGCATGAAGAGACGGAGTTTATGATTTCTGGTTTTTTGAAAACGGCAGCTACAGGTACTGACAGAACTTTGTATGCAGCTATTATTTCTGAACAATATTTCAATACACAGAATGGCTGGGAAATTTATTCGCCATCTGTTTTGATTAGAGTAGATACAGGTTCAGCTGCTTCAAAAAAGGATATAGAAAAATTGATTACTGAAATAGTCAGAAACGCAGGAGTTGAAAAAAAGGTATCCATTAATGAGCAATATATCAATTTTTCAAAACCATCCATTTTTTTAATTGGTACGGCAATTGCTGGTTTAGCCATTATTATAGCAGCAGTAGTCTTGGTTATATACTGTATCTTTTATATTTCAATTATTAATTCAATCAAAGAATATGGGCAATTACGAACGATTGGCATGACAGGCAGACAAATTAAAAGACTTGTATTCCGTGAAGGCGTTTTACTGTCCGTCATATCTATCCCTATTGGTCTTGCTGCAGGTACTTTATTGTCATATTTGTTAGTACCACAAGGATTTCAAATCACCAGCCTGTTATGGGTATACCCTTTAGTTGCAGTACTTATCTATATAACTGTTCGGCTTTCCATAAGAAAACCTGCTGTTATTGCAGCGGACAGTTCTCCCATAGATGCCTACCGTTATTCAGGCTCAAATGCAGAAACTGGAAAACAAATATTCCGCCCACAGAGAATCTCACCGATTATGATGGCAAAAAGGCACATATCAAACAGCAAGAGAAAGAATATTCTAACCATTACATCATTGATGCTTACAGGTATTTTACTGTTGGGATTATCTTCGGTTCTTTCCTCCATCAATGCAGAGGATATGTCTCGATCTGGTTTTCCGAGAGGACAGTTTAATATCAATATCAGTAATGAAGTGTTACGGAGCAATTCGTTGGAGCAGATTCAAACCGCAAATCCATTTACAAACGATTTGCAGGATTCCTTATCTAACATTTCCGGAATGGAAAATATCACTGTATACCACTACCTTCCGGTATCTGTTGAACTTGAATCGCAGGAATCCGATGCAGCTATTGTTAGCTTTAGCCGTGAAGATATGGAACTGATACAATCATGTGCAGTAGATGAAAAGATACCAGATTATGATAATTTAGCAGCCAATAATCAGATAATTATTGGCAGACCTGATAGTTTGGAAAAAGATTTGAATATCCGAGCAAAGGTTGGACAAACCATAACACTAAAGGTTTTCGATGGAATTGATAGTTATAATATGGATTTTGAAATTGGAGCTGTACTCAATGAAGGCAAAATTGGTAATAATGGGGATAAAATTGATATGTTGATGTTACCATTGGATAGTATGAATCTACTTGTATCGTGTGACACAACATATCAATGTACAGTTCGGGTTTCAGATGATTTAGAGGAACAAGCCGAAAATGAATTAGAACAAATTCTAAAAGAAATCCCGGAACTTAGCATTACGTCTCTTTCAGGAGCCATTGCACAAAATGAGAATTTTTTACAAGGATTAAAAATGGCACTTATGGTTGCAGTTGCTTTTATAGGTTGCTTCGCAGTAATGAATTTGGTGAACACCATTCTAACAGGTATCATAACCCGGCAAAAAGAATTTGCTCTTATGCGTTCAGTGGGAATGTCCCAAAAACAGCTTTTTGCTATGGTACGCTATGAAGGGCTGATTATAGTAACAACAGGCTTACTCCTTTCTTTGATAATGGGTGGTGTTGTTGGAAGTATCCTTTGTTTCATTTTAAAAAATGGACTTATGTCGTATTTAAATTATCAATTTCCATTTGGAATTGCTTTTGTTTATTGTGTAAGTGTAATTTTATGTACGTTTGTAGTAACAGGAATAGCATTAGGACATCAAAACAAAATATCATTGATCGATCAGCTACACGAATAACGATATTTCATCAATTCAACAAATGAATAAAAGATTAGCGGAACAGCCAAAAAGCTGCTCCGCTTTTTTTCTATCTTAATAAAGAGAAATTTTGAAATTCCTGTATGATTGATGAGTATAGTCGTGAATTCCAAAAGTAAGAAAGAGCAGAGGTGCAGTTCGGATAGAAATGTTTGGACTGCATAATTTTTTGTGGAATTTCGGGATTAGTAAAAGCTGATTATACGTTAAAATAAAAAATAATATGCATTTCGTGCCACAAATATGCATTTCATGCCAAAGATATTGACAATCAAAATATAAAGAGCTAAAATGGATTATAGCCAATTATTTGATTTTACATCAAAATATGCTGAAAACTAGCTGAAAGGTTAAGGTGTATTCAACAGAATAATTTTAAAGTATTTTTTGTCACATTTTGACAGGAAGTGAGTGTTTAAATTGTGCAACTATACAAACTTTGATTTTGATATGGCACTTTTGGCATAAAAAATGACATTACTATAATAGAGGGTTCAAATGAATTATGTATAATTGTTTTGATTCTTCATCAAAAAATTTCATAGTTCGACTTTTCACTGCACATAAACCGACACTTCACTGCGAGTTTCTGAACAAACTATAATCCTGTGTTAAAATAAAACATGATATTTTAGTTTTAAACTCTTTTCAGTGCTATACAAAATAGTCGGTTGTTGCACAATACACAAATACCTATTTTGCTTTTTGTGTAATCATACAAATATTTAAAAATCTGCTCGGATTTTGTAACTTTTTGGCGGTGAAAATGATTATATATATTAGAGACGTTCAAAATCTTGATTTTGGACAAGCGTTCTCAAATGAAGATAATTGTATTTTATATTATTTTATGTTATAATCAGGGATAAATTGTTAGAAAGGAAATAGAAAGTTGTGAGAAAAGCCTTATGTGTTGGAATTGATAGTTATCAATTTATTAGTGACTTACATGGATGCGTTAATGATGCCAATGCGGTGAAATCTGCGCTAGAACGCAATGGTGATGGGACATTAAACTTCCAAACACAGATAATGTGTGCAACCAGTGAAAAATCTTATATTACTAGAGCCAATTTAAAAGATGCCATTCAGAAACTTTTTAAAGATGATTCTGAAATAGCTGTCTTTTACTATGCAGGACATGGTTCTTATGATTCATTGGGCGGATATTTATGTACCAGTGAAGTTAAACGTGCAGATGATGGGTTATCCCTTAATGATGTAATGGGAATTGTATCTGAGTCAAAGGCAAAAAACAAAGTTATAATTTTGGATAGTTGCCATAGTGGGTTTGCAGCAAGTTCTACGGAGATGCAGAACTATTCGGTGTTGAAAAGTGGCACTACTATTCTTGCTGCATGTGATGAAAAACAATACTCATCAGAAGAAAATGGGCATGGTGTATTTACAACACTTTTAATCGAGGCACTTTATGGTGGGGCTATGAATTTGCTCGGAGAAGTATCTCCGGGAAGCATCTATTCTTATATCGATCGTTCTCTCGGTGGATGGGATCAGCGACCAGTTTTTAAAGCAAATATTAAAACTTTTGTATCTCTAAGAAAAAATTCGCCACCCATTGAAATTACGGAATTACGACGGATTACAGAAATTTTTCCCACTCCATATGAAGAGTTTGCTTTAGATCCAACGTATGAGCCAGATAAGCATGAAGCAGACATTAAAGAAATTAATAGAGAGCATGAAGCTATTTTTAAAATTCTTCAAAAATATGTTAAGCTTAATTTGGTTATTCCAGTCGGTGCTGAACATATGTATTATGCTGCAATTAATCACAAGTCTTGTAAACTAACAGCTCAGGGTCAGCATTACTGGAATCTTGTAAGAAAAAATATTATATAATTTTTAGGAGGAAAATGATGATTAATGTTTTTATACCCCATAGATGGAATAATAATGATTATTCTGAAATAAGTAACTTATTAGATCGAACTAAGTTTATTGTTAGAGATTATTCAGTGCCAGCCAGCTCTCCATTTGATAGCATTGATAAAAGATATAATGTTGATCCACAGATTCAAAAACAGATTCAATATGCAAGTGTTGTGGTATGCTCAAATAGACCTGCTAATAATAATGGAATGTCCATTGAAGAGATAAAATATGCCATAAATACCGGAAAACCTGTTGTTGCTGTAAAAATTACTGATAATACAAGTCAACAAATTTTGGCACTTAATATTCCAGTTATCGCTAAAAGAAAAGATTCGTTAGAATCATGGATAGATGATAATATAAGTTAACTTTACATATAACTAGAAACATTTTTCTCATGTAAAAATAATATTTGTTTTCATAAAAATCTCCCCTGATAATAGAATTTCTGATCGATAAATCCACAATTTCCTTGTTACCTATTCTGTCTACTAAATGATGAAAGCGTATATGGTGTAGATCTATCTGCAAAATCGAACACTATAACAAAAGTATAGATAACTGTCTCCCTTACGGGCGTGGTGTCCTAAGGTGATGCTCGTTAGTCTAATCACAGCTTTCACTATAGCTTATGTAATAAGTTCGTGTAAACCATGGCTTGTCATGGATTTAACGACTAAATTTATTATAGTAGGTGATGATATGATATCTATTTTTCTTTCTAGTACATTTCGTGATATGCAGAAAGAACGGGATCTTATCCATAGATATGTTCTGCCTAGGGTGCAGGTGTATGCAGGAAAATATCACGAGCTTGTGAATATTGTGGATTTACGTTGGGGTATTGATACAGGCCAGATGAATCAGCAAACTGCTATGGATAAAGTGCTGCTGACTTGTAAAAGCATGATTCAGGAATGTCGGCCTTGCTTTATTGCTTTGTTGGGGGCTGTATACGGAACGGTTCTCAAAGAGGAATATCAAAAATATTTCACCTTCCGGCAAAGCCTCAGCAATCACGACTGCCTAAGTGTCACCGAATTTGAAGTATGCAGCAGACTTGCGCTGACAGAAGACAACATCTGCTTTATGTTGCGGACGGATGTCTCACAGATAGAGGAGAGACAGCAACTATTCCGAAATGCTGTAGAAATGAAATATCAGCGGTATACTGTCTATTACAGATTAAACGATGCACCGGAGTCTCAGACCGAACAAAACAATAGACTTTCCGGTGCTGCGATGGAATTTGTAGACGCGGTTTTCTGTCATATCTGTCAGTGTATTGATTGCTATGTGGAGCAGAATCCAATTAATACATATTATGAAAACTATGTGCGAAACAGTGCAGTCCACTTGTCGGAACGCGTGGAATATACTGCGCAGTTAATTTCACTGTTCCAATCGGATGCACAGCTGATCCTACTGTCGGGTATTGCCGGTGTCGGTAAGCGTACGACATTATACCATGCACTGGCGCAGAGTTCATACAATATCGTTGGCATCACAGGCTTCGCACAGCTGAAAGGAAATAACACAGCTGCAATTTGTCAGTATCTTTCGGAGCAAATTGAGCCATACCTGTCCAAGCCACCGGAAAAAAAGGAACTTCATCCAGTCAAACGATTGGAGATAATTCTTGAAGAGTACAGCCGATGTTCAGAAACTCTACTGGTCATTGTGTTGGAGCAGGCAGACACGCTACTCGGCACCGATTGGGTGCGCAGCATATTCCGTCTGCCCCTGTCCGGCGGTGCTTCTGTAAAATGGTGCGCCACAGTCACGCAGAAAGATCATTCATGGGCAATCTTTCAGAATGATCTTTCTGTTGCGGAATTGCCGCTGTCATTCCTTTCCGCAAAAGAAAAAACAGATATCATAATTGCAATGTACCGCCAGGTTGGGAAAGAGCTTTCACCTGAAAATGTGAATGCGATCTGTGTAAAGAAAGAAAGTGGCTATCTGCGGTATTTGCAAACAATTGTCAGTCTGATGTTGCACTTTGATGAATCGGATCTGACTGCAATGGTAACGCCTTCTGCTCAAGTCACAGCGCCGGGAGATGCGATGACGAAGCATTTTAGTCAGTATATTGAAGCATTGCCGGAAAAAACGGAGGAGATCTACGGCATTCTGTGGAAGAAAATGTCTGCGCAGGTCGATCCTGGGCTGGCATCGATCTTGACACAGTGTCTGTTGCTGACGCATTACGGTCTGCGGGAAACAGATCTGAAAGCGCTAGTGTGTTCTGCTCCGTTTCACTATACGGAGGAAGCGTTTTATCTTACTTATCTGTATCTGCGGCAGGAGCTGTATCTCAGTACAGAGCAGCGGTATTGTCTGAAATTCCGATCTGTTCCGAAATCGGAGCATTCTCCTGTCACAACGGAGCATTTGATTGCCTATCTGCAAACGCTGCCGGAAGACGACATCGTGCGCAATACAGAATTGCCGCTGTTGTACCTTCGACAGGGACGATTTGAGGATTTTTATCGTCAATTTCTGGTTCTTTGCGAGCGTTCACTTCTGTACAGACAGGTGCTGCAAACGATTGTGTCTCATGATGCGCCCTTGTTCATGAAGTTGGGACAGGCAGTTTGTCCGGATGATGTGCAGCAAATGTCATGGGTTATGGAATTGGTCACAAAAGTATGCTTTACACCCATGTCCACAAAAGAGTCCGTTGTTGTCATGAAATGGCTGCGCACGCTGATAGAAAGGTATACACCCGTAACATGTCAGAATACTTTGCCGTACTGGTTTTCTATCTACAGCTGCGCCGCAAAATATGCATCTGTTCACGGCACCTCAGCCGAACAAAACGAATACAATTCACAGGAGCAGCGATTGTTTTCGGAAATGAAAGCAGCTGATGTTGAGAATTTCCAGCCGGCATACACTGTATCGTTAATGAACATCGAGATCGTGAAGAATCTCGCACAGGCGCGCAAATGCCTTGACGAAGGACTTCCTACATCGCTCTGTTCACACATTCTGTCAAAAATAAACAGCATGTTTCATCAAATCGGTCATAAAGTAAAGGAATCTGACTTTGCCATGATTTCGGTTCTCGTTTCGGCACAGCTCATGAATGTGATGGGGCTTTATCATGAACTATGTGGCGATGTAAAATACAGGGAAGGGCTTTATCAGGAGGCACTTGACTACTACCAGAAGGCGTTGAGCAGTTCTGCATCCGAACTCAATCGCTACGCTTGGACTATGAAATGCGCAGGATCCTATGAAAAGCTTGGAAACTACCCAGAAGCATTGAAGCAGGCAAAGCAATGCCTGGCGCAGCTTTATGAAATGGAAGCTGCCGAAGAAAAAATGAAGGAAGTGGAAACAAACATGGGACTGACATACGGAAGGATCGGCGGCATTTTATTAGCGATGCACATGTACTCCGATGCTTATGTGCATCTGAAAAAGTCTGTTCAGATCTTTGAAACGATCTACCGGAATGAGCGCTCTATGCAAAGCATCTGTGATTATGCCACAGCTTTGTTCAAAACTGCAGAGCTTGTAGCAGATACCGCAGAAGCTAAGGAATGCAACAGCATACAAATGGCGGAGGCTTTGCAGTTTTCCAAAAAAGCGGAACTAATGATGATGGAATATATTAGCTGTACGAGCGATTTTCAATGGATGGAAAACCTTGAGATCTGCAAAAGACTGCAAAAGAAACTGGGGGGATATGTATGAAGCATTATCAGATCAAGATCAATCTTGACCAATCTTTCTGTGCAGATTATTATTCAGATACGATATTTTCATCAGAAACAGCAAAGGAAATTCATGAGGCAACAGAAATTGCTAGTACGAAGACTACATTTCCATTTCGTAAGCATCCATTTAGTATTGTGCGCTGTGAACACTGCGGTCAATGGATTATCTCCAATCGTGATGTGTATGAGCGATTCAAGTGTCAGAACTGTAAACAGGAAACATCTATGAAAACTGTTGAAGGTGAAGAGTTTTCCGCGCTGCTTGACCAGATCCATAATGCTTTTGGCTATAATATCGAGCCATGTGAAAGCTTGTATTGCTACATGGCTTGTCTTTTGCCGAATGACGCAGACCCAGAACAATTTCTGCATGTGCTTAAAATATTCGGATTTGAACAGACAGAGCAGACAGGTTCACAGTTTACAAAGATCATGTTGATGCTGATTGTACAGAAGTGGTATTCTCCCGGCAAAACTATAATTTATGCGGTTACGCCGCTGACAGATCATGACTGTCTGTTTGAAGGCGTGATCCCACGGGTTGAGAGCTGTGACCGTGCGATCCGGCGTATGGCATCTCCGGTTTATACGGTGTCTGCTCACGCTGCAGAAGCACCGAATCGTGACCGTAAACATTTCGTTAAACAGTACATTGAGGATCTGATTGTGGAGGGGAAACTAGATGAAGCCCAGAAACTACTAAGTAAGCTTTAATGCGGTTATAATCATATTATATTACATTCTTAGGAATGATATGGAATTTTGAAGGTGTATAGACCAGTTTATCATACGCCTTTTCCTGTTCAATTAATTCCATTTCAGCACCGCTATCATTGAGAAAGTCAGAATATAAGACCGTTCATAAAAAATTTACAATCATAGTGACGGGAAACGTTTCAAAATGGAGACAAAATCATATCATCATTTTTGGTACATCTTAACATGTATTGAAACATTATTAGATCGTGTTCACATAAAAACGGCATTAAAAATCATAGCAGACATGACGACAGCAAGAAAAATAACATCAAGTTTATCATAACGAGTACAGTCTTTGCGAAAACGTTTTAATCTCAAAAAATAGCGTTCGTCTTCATTGCGGCGTTTGTATAATTCTTTATCATAATCCCAAGGGTCTTTCCAGTTCTTGCAAAGCTACAAAGAGCAGGTTGCCGAATCTGGTATGATGAAGGAATAAAGGGTGGAGAAAATTGGCATAAGATTCTGGCAT
This sequence comes from Oscillospiraceae bacterium, assembly GCA_021769725.1. Lineage (GTDB taxonomy): Bacteria > Bacillota > Clostridia > Oscillospirales > Ruminococcaceae > Ruminococcus. The sequence continues at coordinate 14,244 of JAETSI010000035.1, forward strand.
CAAAAATTGAGTCTGACAAATGTGTGAACTTTCTGCTACTCAATTCTGAGAAAGCTGTTTCGTCAATTTATGTTCGTGCAGAAATAACCGCAGCATTGAACTGTGAAAAGAAAATAATCACAGTCAGACTTGATGAAGCCAGGTTTTCTCTTGACTTGGAAATTTATCTTCAGATTCTGCAAACTCTTGATAGAAAAGATGTTGCTTTTGATGAGAAAATAATCGAAGCTATAGATCAACGGTCGTTTGTTTTAAACCAGGGATAGTAGGAGGATGCAATGAAAAAGGATATTTTTATTTCATATCGAAATGATGGAATTGGCAACAATTTTGCAACAAGAATCACAAATGATTTGAAACAATTAGGGTATAGCGTTTATTTCAATCCGGAGGAAGCAAGAAGCGGAGATTTCCCGAAGAGACTTGAGCGCGCAATTACAGCGTGTAAAGATTTTATTTGTATTGTTACTGAAGGATATATTTTGAATCTGATATCGAATAGTAACATTTGCTGGATCAGAGAAGAGCTGCTCTGTGCAAAACGGAATGGTAAAAACATTATTCCATTATTGATAAACGGTACTTCGATGCCGAGTGATGTTTCAGCGTTACCTGAGAATCTTCAGTTTTTTCCAAAGATTGATGCTTTTGTTTTCCCTGAGCAGTATATCAATTCGCCATTCAACTTGCTTTGCAAAATATTGTTATCAAAAAATGATGGAACTAACGGATTCCGGGATGTCGATAAAAGTAGTAAACTGTTTGACCCCGATCAGTCATTAGAGGATGTGCTGGAAAAAGCAAATAACGGCGATGAAAAAGCAATGCTTTGTGCCGGAATATATTATTACTATGGGATTTCCGGTGGTAAAGATGAGCGTAAAGCCGCTTTATGGTTTAAAAAGGTATCAGACCTTAATGGAGAATGCGCCCCGACAGCAGACAAGTTTATTGCTCGTATGTATTATTCTGGCAGTATGCCTCGTGAAGAACAATCCTATGTAAAAAGCTATGAGTATCATGTGAAATCCTCAGTCGGAGATTTGTATTCTGCTGGTCAAGTAGGATTTATGCGGAGCATAGGTAGCGGATGTCAGTTTGATTATAAGAAAACAGAAGATTTTTTTCTTGAGATACTGGAACTGTTGGATAATCCTCGCAAGGATACATTATGCCGATTTTATATGTCCCATGGAGAGTTTAAGAAAGCCGCTGATATATACGTCGGAATGGCAGAAAGCTATCCTGAAGCAGCATATCAATTAGGACTTTTGCATAAATGTGGAGTTTTAAACGAACCGTTTATGCCGGACTACTCTAAAGCAGCATTTTATCTGCAAATGGCATTGGATAACGGTTATATCAAAGCTGCATATGAACTTGGCACTCTGTATTTCAATCCAACCGGAAATTTCAAAAAGGATTTTCAGAAATCGAATAAGTATTATCATATTGCTGCTGAAAATGGAGATTCTGATGCCCAATATATGTTAGGGTATATGTATTACTATGGTCACATTGAAAAAAGCATTCATAAATCATTGAAATATCATGAAATGGCAGCAGTGCAGGGACATGTGTTATCTGCAGCACATCTTGCGATTCTGTATCAGATTTCTGAAATCCATAACTATGAAAAGGCATTTTACTTTGCCAAATATGCTGCCGATCGAGGAGATGCCCCTTCTGAATTTGTGCTTGGAACATTATATTTATCTGGCAGAGGCTGTGTACCGGATGAGGATAAAGCTTATCTGTGTTTTAAGCATGCTGCTGAAAACGGTGCACCGGAAGCAAAACTTTTACTGATGCAAATGGAAGAACTGGGAATTTGATGTGTAACTCGTTTGCTGAACAGGGGACGTTCAAAAATAGAAGAGATAATCTTGGACGCTTCAATCTTATACATAGATCCGGAGTTGAAAACCTGTAACAATGGCAAAATCGCAGTTTCGTTAAACTCTTAGAAATGCACGGATTTCAAAAATGGGCAGGTCAATTCAGTATTAAACACCTTATTTTCAAAACCAATAAAAAACGTTAGCTTTATCCAAACAAAAATGCCCCTTCTAACCGAATAGAGGGTGCATTGTATCAAAATTTAAGTCTTTAGCCCGTCACGGAGGCTGGATTCTAACCCTTATCTCGATTTTTCCCAGAACCTACTGACTTGTTTCCACGGACAAGAAAACGAACATTTTCACACCTTGATTTGTTTCCTTTTACAAGACAGGCTCGGATACTTTGTGTCAATCAACATTCGGTGTATCTTCGAGACACACTTGATTTGTTTACGAGTACAGTCAGAAAGTCATAATCTCAACTGCCATAAAAACTACATAACAGAAAAAGTGCCTTAAAATCGGCACTTTTCTTGTTGTCCTCACTTTTCCCTTGACATCAAAACCACGCACTCAACGTGCCTCGATACGCCCGAAATAATGTCAAGGCTTAATTTTTCGTATTTTTGCGTTCTTGGTACAAATCAACAGCTATTTACGGTTCTTGGGAAGAAGTCGAGATTGAATTGGAGACTTTCCAAAGTGCAGAATTTGCACGTAGAAAAAGGAAAAGTGGAATGACATTGATTGATGATAGTGTATCTGAAGAAATTCGTTAATATCAGTGCGGAATCATATCAATATAGGGATAATCTTCATTTTGCATATCCACAATATACTTTGCAAGATTAAACCATTCATTGCACTCATCAAGAATGATCGCATCAGCCGAAGCGATAAGCGGTTTTGTTTTTAAAAGAGTATCAACAGCATCGTCTAACTGTACATCAAGCTCAAAGGTGTTTTTTTCGGCTAAATGATATATACGTTGTTTCAGACGTCCGGAATTTGAAACGGGCTTGTCCAGATAAATAATAGCTTTTTTCACCTTCAATTCATTCAAGGAGTGCAAAAGAGCCTCTATCGCAAGATCGGTTTGGGGGATAAGTCGATATGTGCCATGAAGACCGGCAAGATCTCTAATTGTGCCGTCCATACATTTGAAAAGCATTGAGTTTGAAAATGCAATTTCAAGCCCTATGATAACATTAAAGCCGTCAATATAAAGCTCTTTACCGTCTATATTCTGTACCTCACGCTTTTTTCTTGAAATAATTTTATCCATTGCCGAGATCGTTCTTGCAAGCGCAAGCCTTTGACGTTCAGACAGTTGATAATGATCGCCAATAAATCTTGTAATCGGTGTAACAGGGTAATTCCTGTTTAGCAGATAATACACTTCTTCTGCCGCTTTACGTAGCTTAGGAAGTGCTTTACCTCCAAAATCACGTTCATCTGTTGGCATAAAGCCACGCCTTGCCTGTTGTGTCATTCTCCCACCTCATAGATTTTTTTCAGAAAATCAGCATATTTCTGCGGCAGTTCATTTCGTAAGATCAATGCATAACGTTTATGTGTCTGCAAATATCTTCTGTACATCTCCATGTTTGGAAATAGCGAACCTGTGCTTTGAAGTACATCAACAGCGATTATTATTCTTTTCTTTTGGCTGATTTTAGGTTTGCTGTCATAGTCAAAAAATAATCGGTCGATCACACTTCCGTCAAATATGTACACTCTGCCGACGATGTTTCTCCCGACAAACGCTTTTAATAACTTGTCATGAAGCTGTTTTCCGACCAGCCTGGAGGACGGTATCTGCACAAATTGTTCACCCCATTCCACACGGTGCAGGGCTTCACAATATGGTGCAAACAGTTCTCCTTCTCCACGGTGCAGATAACTGAAAGAAATGTGTTCAACATCTTTGCTGCATACTGCGTATTGCTCAAAATTTGCCCATTTTTGAGTATGGATAAAGACATTTTTTTCACTACAAAGTATAGAATAGGCAGGTAGAAATTCGGTATGTTTCCTGAGTATAATTGAATCTTCGGTTTTGCTTACTGTCGAACAATAGCCATCATATTTTCTGCCGTTGGGATATGTCACACTGAGTGATTCGGGAAAATAAACGCCGATTGTTCCCTGCGGTACAATAATCTTACAATCAATCGTATGAGAGACGTTTCCGTCGAAGCCATAGACGAGCTGACAGACATTCGTATCAGCATGAATTTCAGAACACTGTGAAAAATCAAGCGTACCCATATACCGATAGCCGTTCAACAGCGAATGAGCGCCGAGAAAGACCTTACCATTGGGGAGCTTTACACCATTAGCACGTCTACCCACCAAAAGAATACGATAACCATTTCTTTGATCTGGTGCAGTACGCAGAATCAACTTGTATTGGCTTTCTAACGGAGTAAAGTCAAAGGAATCTCCGCTTATCTGTGCAAATCTTCTATCGTAGTATGCAAATCCTTCCAAACCGCTCCGTGAAAATACAGAATGTCCGATAAATCCGCAATTCCGTGGTATGGTGATATATTTCAGTTTTTTGCAGGATTCAAATGCACAATTTTCAATTCGACAGAGAGTATTGGGTAGATGAACGTATTTCAGCTGTTGACAGGAAAATGCAAATCCGTTGGGAATAATAAGAACTCCTTCATCAAATATAATCTCCCTGACGGTACTTTGTGAAAGGCAGGAAGCCCCTATCTTCTTTACAGTATTGGGAATTTTTATACTGTCAATTTTTGCTCTGAAAAATAAACCTTTTCCCAGTTCGTTTACTGTATACTCGCCGATTTTTGAGGGAATGACAATATCCTTTTCCGTTCCCATATAGCGTGTGATACGAATTCTTTTTCTTGATTTTATCTTAAAATGCCAGCCCTGTTCATGTGCCTGTTCATAGGTCAGCTCGATTTTTTCAACTCTTACTCGTTCGTATTTCGGTACATCTGGGAAATAGATTTCTTTCTGCTTTATGAAATCGTTCTGTTTTACTTCGGGACGCTTTCTTTCGTGAACAGTATCGCTTTCCCTTTTTGTAGAAACGCTCTGCATTTTGTCTGACTTTGGCATATCCTTGCTGTTTTTTTGTCTGAACCAATCAAATATTCCCATAACTCACCTCAATAATCAATGATTCTGTAATCTTTGTAAAATGTTCCGCTGTCATTGACTTTTTCATCATTCAAATGCAGTGCGATCGGGTACAACACTCTTGCCGCACCGTCCTCAAAAGATAAATAGGGTTCAAAATTCTTGCTTATTTCATATCCCGGCGGAAACTGATTTGATACCCAGCCTGGGTCACAGGAATACACGAATATTCTGTCAGCGGCAAAATCGGAAGCAATCGAATGAGTCATCATATTCAGTGAAGCCTTCGCCATGTTTGTATGAACATGACGTGCGAGCTTCTGTTTGGTGTTGAAACGTCCTTCAACTGAGCTGACATTTATAATAAACTTATTGATCTCTTTGCTGTATGCAAGGCATTTACGCAAACCGCTTGTCAGCATAAACGGAGCAGTTACATTGATGAGCTGTACTTCAAGAAGCTCCTGCGGTGAGATCTGCTCGGGCTTTCGCACCCATGAGTTGTCCCTGTCTGTTTCACCATAATCTGCCGCCTGAATACTCGGCATAATAGAAAACGATGTATCAGGTTTGGCAAGAGAAAAAAGGTTTGCGCTTTCAAGCTGTAAATTGTTTTCGTGTGCGGTAAGATGTTTATAGTATTCGTTGGACTTTTTTACGGTTTGCGCGGCATTGTTGATCAGAATATCCAGCTTTCCGTCACAGTATTCCTCTACTTGATAAATAAGTTCATGGATATGGTCAACACGCATAAGGTCGAAGCCGATAATTATAAGCCTGTCCGCAAAGCTGTTGTAATCGGGTTCTTTCATATAGGTTTCAAGCGCAGATTTCGGGTACCGTGTCACAACAATGACCTTTGCACCCTGCCGCAGAAGCCGCAGACATACTGCATAACCGATTTTGATCCGTCCGCCTGTTACAAGTGCGGTACGTCCATGCAGATCGCAGTAAAGCCCTCTCGCTTGTTCATTCAGCGTTCTGCATTCGGGACAGATTCCGTAATGCTCCATATTCCTTTTTCTGCACATAAGGCATACTCTCATAATATCACCCGAATCTATTAAAAATCACTTGACAAGCAGAGACAATTGTGCTAAAATTGTACTGTCGGTAGTTTAAGTGTAAAATTACGCTCCTCCCAGACGTAGATGCGGTCTTACCGCCCGACAAGCCCGTATAGCTCAATGTGAGAGCATCCGCCCTGCTAAGACGGATTACGGCGGTTAGACTCCGCCAACGGGCTTTTATTTATTATAGCACATCAGCATAATGATTTCAATAGATTTCCAGATTTTTTGAAAGTACAGTGAATTTCATTCTCTTTTGTGCAAACGTAATGCAGCGCCTTTTGTGGCTTGAAAGTTGGACATATGTTGTGATATAAAAAGCGATGTACTTCATAATTGAAATGCATCGCTTTTTCTATATCCCCAATTACCGTAGAAACGCTGTCAGAGGCTTATATACAAATAGGATAATCAGAGCCTTGATCTTAAATATGGGAAACAAGGCTCTATTTTAAACAGCTTTTGTGCGGTATTGAATCGATTTATTCACCATCAGTGAAGATCGCAAACTTACCCATGTCATCTCTGATTTTTTCAGGTGTACTGCTTTCATCAGCATAGCCAATCGCAAGAATATTCACCGGTATGAGATTTTCAGGAATTGCAAACTCCTTTTTTACAACATCAGGCTTGAAATAACAAATCCATACACTACCAAGCCCCAACGCTGAAGCCTGTAACATCATATGATCGGTTACGATAGAGGCATCAATATCTGTTGTCTGCATTCCGTCAAATGGTCTTGTCCATGCTACTTCTTTATCTGCACAAATAATAAGTGCAAGCGGAGCATCATAAATATTCGCAGCTTTCGCAAGTTTTGCAAGGGTTTCCTTTCCTTCCACAACAAATACCGTAATGGGCTGCAAATTTGCGGCGGTCGGAGCGAGTCTGCCTGCTTCCAAAATAGCATTCAGCTTTTCAGTTTCAACGTGCTTTGCGAGATAACTCCTCACAGAGTGTCTTTCTTTGATAAGTGTCGAAAAATCCATATTTTATTTCCCTTCCGCTGTACAGCTTGCAAAATTTAATCGATTATGATATAATTATAGCAAGCAAATTTCATATTGTCAAGTACGTACTTTTTTGAAATGTACTACCTAAAAAGTAAGTATAGGAGGATTTATCATGAAAACCTGTCCAAGTGAATTTAATTGTCCCGTTGAGGCAACGCTACAGCTTATCGGAGGAAAATACAAAGCTGTCATATTGTGGCATTTGATAGAAAATCAAAAGCGATTTAGCGAATTGAAGCGGCTACTTCCAAAAGCAACAGAAAAAATGTTAACACAACAACTTCGTGATTTAGAAAATGACGGATTAATTATCAGAACAGTATATCCTGTTGTTCCGCCAAAGGTAGAATACAGCCTTTCTGATTTTGGCAGGAGCATTATTCCAGTATTAAATGCGATGTGTAATTGGGGAGAAGAATATTTAAGTTCAATAAATGCGGAAATAAAATCCTGTAAATGAATTGACTGTTTTGTTCTTCTTTCAGACATAAAATGAACTGATTCTGTAAAATTTTTATATCTATGCCTTGGAAACGAACTCCCATCAGAAATAATTATGAGTTTTTAGAGAGGGCGAGTAAATTATCCTATCAACAATATAAGGGCGATACCTTGCATACAAGTGTAAGGTATCGTCTTGTTTTATGTCTATTTTCATAATATTGGTATAAGGTCACTTCAGATTTGTCCATTGTTCACCTTAACAAAACTGGGTGATATAAATTACTCCATACATAGCGCTTACTCCTTTGAAATTATCCAATTTTGAATCCCTTTCGGCATATAACTGATTTTGTCAATAATACTTGACACATTTATTACGAACGATTTTAAGCAGCAAGGTTTACACAATCATAGAATCGTCTTCTCTTGATTGCCGGAGGCAGACCGCCGTTTGCAGTGC
>JAETSI010000036.1 GCA_021769725.1 Oscillospiraceae bacterium
GCCGCATCTTTCCGAACAGTTTCATTTCCCTGTTCATAGGCTTCGGATGCGACAGAAACCCATTTGCTGTTATTTGAAAATAACAGCGCATACGATATCTCATTATCGTCCTCACTGCCGATAACAAAGCCATTTTCTTTCATTTTGCTGCAGAACAACTCAATGAACTGCTCTTTGACAAGCTGTTCATGATTTTGTATTTGTATTGATGTAAAAAAATTTCCCATATAATAACCTCTTTTATAAAAAATAAATGTTAACATTCCATGCTTATTATAATTTATAAATATACTTTTGTCAATGATTTTCTGAAAATTATACATATAAATTTAAGATTTCGGATAGTTATTTGCATTTTATTATCGAAGACAGCTGTAAATAATGTCGATATGTACGTAATCAATTTTTTAGCTCTTTTCTTGAACACATGGATTCCAACCTCGTTAGAGCCAGTCAGGACAACTCGGTGCAGGCGTAAAATACGGAATTTGACATTACTGGATCTATCTTAAATCAGCAGGTCTTTTTTCATGCTTATCAATAATCAGTTAGTTATAGTATACCATATTACTCAATTTATAAGTAATAGTCAAGATATAGAATCACCAGATATCGCAGTGAGTTTCGCCGTATATCTGGTGATTGGGTTTGACATTCAATTTCTGAGTATGATATAATAACATCAGGAGGATGATATGATGGCTGAACTGCATTTGAAACTACAGGAACTACGTGAAAAATCGGGAATGTCTCAAGCAGAAATGGCGAAACTGCTGAGATACTCTCAGCAAACCTACTCCAGATATAAATCCCATACCACAGAAATTCCTCTGGAAAAGCTGATTTTTCTTGCCGATTATTATGATACCAGCGTGGATTATCTGCTTGGAATCACAAATTGTAATGAGCCTTATCCCAGAAATAACGTATTTTGACCGTCAGATAAAAAACGAGCTTGTGGAATTATATCATTCACTCTACAAGCTCGTTTTACTACAATAAAGTCGACCCAGTTACAATTACTAAGCCGACTTGCTTTACAATTATTAAGCTACCTTGCCGTTTGCCACATTCTCTACAAGTTCAATAGGTACATTGAGAGAATTAGCAATTTCCTCACGTGTCAGTTTTCCAAGCATGAGAAGTGCTTTAATAGCATCAATTTTTCTTCATTTAGCCTATCTTCAATCAGTTTACACATTTCGCTATCCCCCTTCGGTTTCCTTAAAATGGCGAAATCTCTCTATCAATTCAGGATTGTACATATCATCCGCATGGACGCACTTGAAGTCATGCATCAGTCTGCCGAAGCTGTCGTTGGGATTCTCATAAGCATCGTTTACAAATATAATATGTGCTTCATCCCCTAAATACTCTCACGTTTCCTCACATCGTCTATCAAAATGATAAAGCGCTAAATCTCTGCTCATTACATCATTTTCAGAAATGAATATGACAAACGTCTCGGAAAGCAAGTCAAACTTTTCTTTTTTCTTCAGCAGCTTGGTATCAAGCATACTGCTGTGAAATCTTGCTCTTTTGGATGAAGCTCCTGTATCTGCCCGCTGTACCTCAATATTGTACTTCTTGCCAAACTGATTTTCTGCATAGATATCCAATGTAATAGAGCGACCTGACAGACTTCTGTACTTGCTCTGCGTTTCGCTTCGGAGTATTTTCAAGTCATTTCTTTGCAGAATGACGCTGAGGATAGAGCGAACGCCGTCCGGATTATTATTGAAATAAAGCCTTAAAAAGTCATCATCAATCAAACGAAGTTTTTATACAATCTAGCCTCTTTTTTAGTGCTTCTTCAAACGCCTTATCTTGCTCTCCTATCCGTTTCGGCATACCTTTTAATCTTCTGCCGCTTTGTCGGATTTTCTTTGAAACTGCACGGAATTCCAAAAGCCCCGAAATATTCTCATTTGTATATTCCTTGCCGTCCTGATTGAGTACAATTACACGTTTGCTCAGGCACATTGCCGCAAGTCCATAATCCTGTGTAATCGCAATATCGTCCTTCTGAATCAGATTGACAAGCCGAAAGTCCACACTGTCCGCACCTTTCTCGACAACGATTGTTTCAGCATTTTTATGTTGTATACGATGTGCGGTGTCGCAGATAATCACACATTGAATATCGAATTTTTCTGCGATTTTCAGCGTATTTTTTACAACCGGGCAGCCGTCGGCATCAATATATATTTTCATGTTTATGCTCTTCTTTCGTAAAGTTCTTTTTTCTTTCTCTCATACAATTCACGGTCGAAATACAACCGCACTGACTCGCTGTCCATTGTACCCCAGATACGAAAAATCATCTTCACAAATCCATACTCCTCATACCATACAACACCTTTGAAACCCGTCCCAATGTCGTCCGAGCCGCTGCACTCCTTTATCGGCTCACAATAGATCGCATCGTCAGTTTTACGCAGTTTGCGATATAAATATATGTTTTCCTTGGATGCAGAGTTCCATCCAATAAAATAATTGCCTGTCGGAGAAACTGATTCCAGACAAACAGGAATGTTTATATTATTATCTGATTTTGTAAAATATTGCATATATTGACCTCCTCACGATTTCAACCACATCTCCCGCACCAATGGCAACCGTTACAACTGTTTTTTCTCTTGCAGAACCGACATTTCAGCTGCATTGGAATATTCGTATTTCCCGCTGGATAACTCAGTCCCGAGCGCTGTGCCTGCACCCTCTGATACGCTTTTGGAATGCGATATACCTTTCCGTCCTTGATAAAGATATTGCCCGTACCGATAAAATCAAATTCTACATCTGCATTTTCGCATTGGTCATGCAAAGATTGTATCCACTCGCACCGACACGGTCTTGTTCCGTCATAATTTTCACCGTCAGCAAGAACCTTTTCAAACTGACCTGTAGCAAGATACTGTTCTGCATGGATTTCCGATAAAATCGGTGCAACCATAAACGCCTTATGTTTGGCCGGAATGGACAGCAAAATCGGAAGACGTTCATCTGCACACTTTTGGTTTTCAGTTGTGACACACAAAATCACATTCTCCCAGCCGTCATCCCACTCTTCCGGAAGATGCTCTGCAATTCTCTCTGCACGTTTGGTTTGAATCCAGAACGTCACATCGGAACGCTTACAAATCATATCCCAGACCTCTTCACGCCACGCATCCGCTTCTTCCAAAAAGAAATCAGAAGTCATGCAGACGTGAAGCAACGTTCCCGATGGAATCTTATACTCTCCCTGTCTTGTCTTTTTCAGAGGTAGATTGAAATTCGTTTTTGTTTTATATATCTCACTGCCGTCACGGTCACGCTGTGCGTCGAGATAATACATATAGCAATGATCGCATCCTTCGGAGTATTTGCGGCAGCCGTGCCACGGATTCCATATCTGCATCATAAACTCTCCAGAAGCTGACAGCAGCCCTCGTAAATATCATTATAGGCAACGTCAAATCTGTCCGTATACCACGGGTCGGAAACGTCCTTATTTTTCAGCAATTTGCAGACTTTATGATCGGGATCATTGCCGAAAATCCGCATTGTATTTGTAACATTTCTGCTGTCCATACAAATAAACATATCATACTTGTCATAATCGGATTTTTTCAGTTGTACAGCTCTTTTCCCCTTGCATGAAATCCCATGTTCTGCAAGTTCTGCTTTTGCAGGCGGATAGACTGGATTGCCGATTCCGTTCCATATTTCCTCGGTGCTTGTGGCAGAAGAGGCAATGACAAACTCCTTTTCACGTCCGATTTTCTGCACCATATCCTTGAAAATAAACTCTGCCATCGGACTGCGGCAAATATTACCATGGCAGATAAACATAATTTTTATCATACTATTTTATCCTGTCATTCTCATCATAATTTCATTACCATGTTCTTTCAGCCATACTTTCTGCTTTTCATAATCAGGCAGAATTCCGGCAATCTCTGCCCAGAATTTCGGCGAATGATTCATTTCTTTTCTGTGGCATAACTCATGTACTACAACATAGTCCAGCACATCCATTGGCATCAGCATCAGCAGACAATTGAAGTTCAGATTGCCTTTACCCGAGCAGCTGCCCCACCTGCTTTTCTGATTACGAATCGTAATACGTCCATAAGTCACACCGACTATTGGAGCAAAATAAGCGACTCGCTTCGGAATGACTTCCAACGCCTGATTTGCCAGTTCATGTATTTCTTCTATTGTCAATGGTTTTATCTGTGACATTTGTTTTTGGCGTTCCTTAACCGCCTGCAAATGCTTTTCAATCCAATCGGACTTTTGATTCAAAAATTCTTGAATCTGTGCGTCCTTTATCTGCACAGGCACTTTCAGCTCAATGCTTCCGTCCGGCGTGATTTGCAGAGAAATTGTTTTTCTTTTGCTTTTTATAATCTTGATATCTTTCATACTATATTTCCAATCTTTTCAAAAATATTCGCACTTCAGAATCTCCCTTTTCATCAAACACAAATCAAAAACATCCAGCCTCTCATCATCGTAAAAATCAACAGCTTTCCAGTTTTTCAATTCTATATCCGGAACAGCAAGCAGCCATTTTTGCAGCAGCACCACATCAGCAATCGTAAATTCACCGTCGCAGTTGACATCGCCCATGATCTTGCTGTTGTCCAGATACTCTTCATATTCCTCCCATGAATAATAGTCCGCACCAAGCTCGTTTTTATCGCTGCAAAGCTCTGTTAGTCTGACAGATTTCCTGCCATCATAATAGTACAGGTCATAGCCGCCGTTTGCAGTACCGCTATAGATCATGGCATCATCCATTACCGGACAAGGATCTGAGCAGTCATACTGTTCGGAATTGAACGGCAGAACGGAGATATTACTGCCGTCATAGCACATAAGCTGGTCGCAATGATTCTCTGCACTGTACCATTTTGCGAAATAAACCTGTTCTCCTTTTACAATAGGATAATACGCAGTTACACCTGTTTCGCTATAAATATCCTCTGTTTCACGTGTTGCTGCATCCATGCGGTATATCGAACCGATGCCGTCTGTGTAGCGTGTATAATAGATATATTTTCCGTCCTCTGAAAAGAAGGGCATAGCGTCCTCTGCACGGTCATCTGTCAGCATCGTCACCTCGTGAGTATCTATATCGAGCGTCGCAAGATCGTATACAAAATCCCCGATGCTGTTGTCCCAATAACCACGTTTGAATACAATTTGTTTCCCGTCCAACGACCATTTCGGATCTTCATTCCGGAACCCGCTGTTCTTCGTGAGATTTGTGACATTGCCGTTATCATAGAGATAAATATCCCATTCATCCGTACTGCTGTCGATTGCCATAAAAGTGATCTGTTCCGGCGTGATACCAAAGCTGCCGTTCATGGCATGGACGAAGTCGCCGCTGATTTCTTTTACAACGCCGTCCGGTGTACGCACATACATCCTGCTGTCCAGTGCAAAATATTCACTGTAGCTGTGCCAGAGCAGCCAGCCTTTCGGCAGTTCTGCATCCGGTTCTGCCCATCCGCTGTCCGGATAGGATTCATGCTGCTGCGTATCTCCACTTTCATGAAACGGCGTGATCTTTACATAGTCGATCACAAATTCTGTCGTATCAAAATCGGGCGTTCCTGCCCAATATTTCGGAAACCAGAGACCAAGCCAGAATCTGCTTTCGTTTGTGGGAATATCATCATAAGATGCATAAGTCAGCACATCATCAAAATAATATTCTACTCTCGGCGTTTCCGTATCGCTGCCTGTATGCCAGTCAAAGCGATAGGTATGAAATTCATCGTCCGCCTGATTTCCGCAGTTTACAGATTCTGTTTTGTAGTCCTCCTCCGTAATCCAGGTAGTACAGAGTGCGTGACTGAGACTGAAATCGCCGTTACCATCTCTTCCGGGAAACTCAATATCTATTTCATGATTGGTAATTTTCACATCATCGCCTAGGTAATCCTCCTCGTATTCAAACGTCCACATGGCGGAACAGCAACCAAGCACCGGAGCGACCTTTGCACGGATCTCATAGCTGCCGGAGGCGTAATATTCCCTTGTGGCGATCGCACCGCCGCAGCGTTTTCCGTCCGAACGCTGACTTCCGTCACGGTTGATGCCCCTCTGCTCTCCCTCATACAAATCACCAAGCCCGGTGAGAACCAGAGCACCGTCATGGACTGCAACGTTTTCAGAGACAACTCCGCCGTTATAGTCAACTGTTTCGCCGTTTTCTGTCACTGTGCCGCCCCAGTTTTTCTCGGCGATCAGCCATTTATCCGTATCAAGCCGTGATCCTGTGAAATCATCGCAGAAAATATCGTCAGAATCAGACGCGACTGCAATAGTTGTAAACGGCATCATGCAGGACATGGCAGTTATCGCTGAAATTGTAAAAGCACTCATAAAAATTTTGGGGATATGATTTTTCATAAAAAGTCCTCCGGTTTATTATCATGCAAGTTCTATTGAACCAATTTGCGTACAGATCTCATCGTTCTGTAACAGATCAGACCACATAAGTGCAATATGCTGCTCTTTTCTATTTATTATTGTATCATACTCCGCCCACTTTTTCAATACTTATGCTGTTCAAAATTCAGAACATTTGGTATCATTTCAAGAATACCAGATTTCATTATCATCTGCTGCTTTTGGTCGAAAATAAGCTTTAAGTCACTGTGCGTAAACATACCATCATCGGAAAGTGCTGCAGCAAACAGATTATCAATCTCAAATTCAGTAAGTCCCTTGAATGCCATTGACATATCTTCGAGCAGCTCTTTCGTTATTGTTACACCTTGATCATCTGCAAAAACTATTATTTGATTTTTTGATTTTTTATTTCATTCTGATCGGGATAGTCAATTTCAATAACAGTAATAAATTTTTCAAGTTCCTTCGGGAATTTTAAAACCGATGAAACAATAATTACCACTGCATCAAGCCCCTGCAATATTTTAAGCGCAAGAAAAAAAGTTTGGGAGTATGATTTTTTTCAATGTTTGAAAGAAAATACCAATGATGACGGACTGAATTAAGGCGATGGAATGATAAATGTGATCACAAACATCCTTGCAATTACTATGGAAATTATCTTAATATAATGGGAGTTGTTTTGGAGTAATATATGAGAACCTGTCCACATAGAAATTATGTGGACAGGTTCTTAAAAATTTTTATTGTTTAGATGAATTACAATTTTTACCTTGATTTTTACTTCTGGATATAATATAATTATTATAGAATCTCACATGAAAGAGAGGCGCAGAGCATGAACGAACGCAAGCCCCTTCCAATTGGAGTAGAGATTTTAAAGAAATGATCGACAGAAATTGTTATTTAGTTGACAAGACACTGCTCATTAAAGATATTCTTGATGCAGGAGCAAAGGTCACTCTTTTTACCCGACCAAGAAGATTCGGTAAAACGCTGAATATTAGTATGCTGAGACGTTATTTTGAGAAAACCGATGAAGATAATTCGTATCTTTTCAACGGACTGAAAATTACAGAAACCAATGATAAATACCGCCAATATATGAGACAATATCCTGTTATAAGCATTTCGCTTAAAAGCATGAAACATCCAACATGGGAATTGGCTTTAAATGAATTCATGAAAATTATTTCAAATGAATTTCGCCGATATAAGACCATTATTGACTCGAACAAGATATTTGATTCGGAGAAGGAGGAATTCTCAAATATCTGCAATCACCGAGGAAATTATTCTATGTACAATTTCTCATTGAAATTGCTGTCCAATTGTTTGCATGAAATATATGGTCAGAAGGCTATCGTCCTTATCAACGAATACGATGTACCGCTTGAAAACGCCTATTTCAACGGTTTCTACGATAAGATGATAAATCTTTTACGCTCGGTATTTGAAAGCGTTCTGAAGACTAATGATTCCCTTGAATTCGGGATTCTTACAGGCTGTCTGAGAATTTCTAAGGAAAGTATTTTTATGGGGCTGAACAATCTGAAAGTCAACAGCATAAGATTTGAGGAATACAGCAATTAATTTGGGTTTACCGAAGCGGAGGTTCGGGAGCTTTCGGAGTACTATGAAATCGAAGATAAATTTGATGAGATAAAACAATGGTATGACGGCTACAGATTTTGAACTACAGAAATATATAATCCGTGGAGCGTACTGAATTATGTTCAGACAGCCATTACAATGCCAAAAGCTCCGAGGGTCTTGCTCAGATTGAAAAATTAAACTATGAATCGGAACTTAAAAATGAAGGCTACAAGAAAATTTTGAAATATGGAATAGCTTTTTGTCAGAAATCTTGTATGGTGAAGCAGTAGAATAAGTTATTATAAAAGAGCAGCTCCCGACAAGGGAGCTGTATTACTTGAATATTATAAGCATTGTACCGTCAAAATTGTTTTTTTGTGTGATTTTTTCGGAATTTCAAGCGATTATCCTGCATTCCGAATTGCATGATTACTGGTTAAGAGTAAAGAAAAAAGCCTGTATTTCGGTAAATTCCGCTTAATACAGGCTTTTTATCCTTGGTGAGACATGAGGGATTTGAACCCTCGACCCTACGCTTAAAAGGCGTATGCTCTACCGACTGAGCTAATGTCTCATAACAGTATTAATTATATCAGACTTTAATATAAATGTCAATAGATTTTATAATTTTCTACATTTATGCCATAATAAATAACTTTTATATGTAAATTTAGTAGATAATAACGTTTTTTTAAATTTATACTTGACTTTTTTTAATTTTGTGGTATAATTAATTAAGTAAGGTTAATGTGCTTGTAGCTCAGCTGGATAGAGTGACTGGCTACGAACCAGTAGGTCGGGGGTTCGAATCCCTCCAGGCACGCCATTACGGTGATTCAATTCAGGTCGCCAGTTTGAAAAGTCCGATTATTCGGGCTTTTTTGTTGTCCAAATGTTTAAAAACCGATCTATTGATCTCTATGAGCCTGCGGTATATATCTTAGGCTTTTATACGGAATCAATAAATCGGAATTTTTTATTCTAAAAAATGAACCTGAATATGAAAAAATATAAAGGCAGCATCACACAAAGATTGTGCATCACTAATAGTAACACCATTGATCATTCTTCTTCACCAAGATACTCTTCAACAATAAACTTAGGTCTTTCCTTGGTTTCAAGATAAACCTTACCAATATACTCGCCAATAATACCTATAGCAAGCAGCTGAAGACCTCCGATTGCCCATATAGAAACAACAGTTGAAGTCCAGCCAATTGTTGTTTCTCCGGCAGCATGGCGTACAAACGAATATATAAGCATGATTATACTTACAAGAAATATAGCACTGCCTAAAATCATGATCATGCGGATAGGCTTTATCGAAAGTGACGTGATTCCTTCCCATGCAAAGGCGATCATCTTCTTCAAAGGATACTTTGACTCCCCTGCAAAACGCTCTTTTCTTGCATAATATACTTTGTCACTTTTATATCCTATCATAGGCACTACGCCTCTTAGAAACAAATTAACTTCCTTGAACCTTTCCAGTCCGTAAAGCGCTCTTCTGCTCATAAGGCGGTAATCTGCATGATTGTATACAATATCTGCCCCAAGTGATTTTATAACCTTGTAATATCCCTCTGCCGTCTTTCTTTTAAAGGCTGTATCCGTATCTCTTGCACTTCTCACACCATAGACTATATCGCAGCCTTGATAATATTTCTCAACCATTTCATCTATTGCATTAATATCATCCTGCAAATCAGCATCCAGGGAAATCACCATATCACACTTTTCCTTTACAGTCATAAGACCTGCAAGAAGAGCATTCTGGTGTCCCTCATTACGGGAAAGCTTTATCCCCTGGAATAGCGGATCACACCTATGCAGTTCCTCTATGATCTCCCATGTTCTGTCATTCGAACCATCGTTTACAAATACAATACGACTTTGGCTGCTGATCTTGTCTTTTTCAATAAGCGATTGTATTTTAGCACGAAGCTGCTTTGATGTTTCCGGCAATACCACTTCCTCGTTGTAACATGGTATAACCAAATATAATTTATCCATAATAACACCTCATTTCCAAAATGCTATATACTATAGCGTGTTCACATAAAATGAATGTGCGAGTTTTTGAGTTTAATTTTGGCGAATACAAAGGTGTTGGTGTCCAGTGGACACCTCTGCAAAGCAGAAGCACCGACCGAGACGACAGTCGAGACTCGAAAAAGCGAAATTATACTGTCGTATGGTGAACTTTTTCAACACAGTAGTCGTCAAAATTTGCCGAAAATACATGAGTGACATTCTATGTGAACACATTCTAATCTCTGATTATCTTATAAGACCTATTTCAGAAGCCCCGAATACCTCTTCCAGTGCCTTAAAGCTCTCATCGGAAATTCCGATATTAAGCCTTTTTCTGGGAAGTACTGTTTTTTTGAGATCCACAAAATAAAAGCAAACCGGAGTTCTGCCTTTAAAACTGCTGCACAGTTCAATCAGCCTGTCCGCATTTCTGACCTCATCAGACTGCATTTTTATACACAGTTTCATATTTTCGGTCAGATGTCCGAATTCTTCCTCCGCAACGACAGAACTGCATACTACTGTCACACTGTCGTCTTTTACGGATATTCTTCCAGTCAGCAGCAGAATATTATCCTCCACAAGACGTGAAGAAATAACAGAATAGAGGTCGGGGAAAATGACTGCCTCTATTTCACCACTCTCATCAGCTGCCGTTATGAAGCACATCTGATCGTTTTTTTTCGTAGTATGCTTTTTAACACTCTGAAGCGTACACAGCAGCTTTATTTGTTCCCCGTCCCTGACCTGCGCTTCATCCGATACTACAGAACCAATGCTCCTCGTATGCATGAGTGCAGCAATATACTGATATCCATCAAGCGGACTGCCTGTCAGATACATTCCTGTCGCTTCCTTTTCCATTGACAGAAGCCTTTTCGTATCGTACTCCGGAAGCTTTGGTATGCGCAGTCCCATGTCACTGACATCAGAAGTTCCGAGAAGATTAAGCTGTCCCTCGATCATTCCATGTGAACTGTTGCCTGAATCTGCAAGTATTGCCTCATAATACTCAAGCATCTGTCTGCGGTTAAGACTCAAACCGTCAAAAGCTCCGGCCTTTATAAGATATTCAAGAGCTTTCTTGTTGAGTTCCCTGCCGCCGACACGTTCGCAGAAGTCCTGGAGACCATGAAAATTGCCATTCAGATTTCTTTCAGCAATGATCCTTTCTGCAAGACCACCGCCAATATTCTTTATGGCCAACAATCCGAAGTACATTTTTCCGCCGCCGTAACTGAACCCTTTCATGCTCTTATTTACATCGGGAGACTGTATCTCTATTCCGCAACTGCGGCATGATGCTATATATTCTGCCAGCTTGCCTGTAACCGACATTACGCTTGACATCAGGGCACTCATATAAATTCCGTTATAATGACATTTTAAATATGCCGTCTGATATGCAAGATATGCATACGCTGCGGCATGGGATTTATTAAATGCATACGATGCAAAGCTTATCATCTCATCAAAAACGGAATCGGCAATCTCCGGCGGTACTCCATTTTCCACAGACCCGCTAATAAAACTTTCTCGTTCCCTGAGCATGACGTCATGCTTCTTCTTTGCCATGGCACGGCGCACAATATCAGCGTGACCGTACGAATAACCAGCAAGCTTACGGCATATTTCCATTACCTGTTCCTGATAAACCATAACGCCGTACGTCTCCTCAAGAATGCTTTTCAGTATCGGATGCTTATAAACGATATTTCCGGGATCTTTTTTATTTTCAATATACACCGGTATCGACTTCATAGGTCCGGGACGATACAATGAAATTATAACTATCAGGTCTTCAAGACGCTCTGGTTTCATTTCTGTTAGCCATCGTGTCATGCCTGCGCTTTCAAACTGAAATATTCCAGAAGTATCACCGTTCGACATCATCTTGTATACCGCTTTATCGTCAAGGGGAACAGCAGATATGTCAAAATCCGGCTCTGCCATACGTATCTCATTAACTGTATCACGTATTATCGTAAGATTGCGAAGCCCAAGAAAATCCATTTTAAGCAATCCAAGCGATTCAAGAATCGTCATGGTATACTGAGTTATTATCGTATCGTCATTTTTTTGCAAAGGAACAAGTTCATCAAGCGGTACAGCCGATATTACCACTCCTGCCGCATGAGTTGAAGTATGACGTGGCATTCCCTCCAGACGTCCGGCAATGTCAAGTAGTCTTTTGACCGATCTGTCCGTGCGGCAAAGCTGTTTCAATTCATCTGACTGACTTATCGCTTCCTCAAGCTTTGATTTCGGGTCTATCAGTTTTGCCACCTTGTCGCAGAGCTGATAAGGCAGATTCAGTACCCTTCCGACGTCACGTACTGCTGCACGTGCTTTCAGTGTATCAAATGCGATTATCTCGGAAACGTACTCTTTTCCGTACTTTTGCACCACATAATCCTTGACTTTCTGCCGTCCTTCAATGCAGAAGTCAATATCAAAATCCGGCATACTCACACGCTCAGGATTCAGAAATCTTTCAAACAACAGACCGTATTTCATAGGGTCAATTCCCGTGATACCTATGCAGTATGCACAGAGACTTCCTGCTCCGGAACCTCTGCCGGGACCTACCGGAATATTATTTTCTCTGGCATAGCGAACAAAATCCCAGACGATAAGAAAATAATCCGTATACCCCATCCTTATAATGATTGACAGCTCGTACTCCATTCGTTTTATAACCTCGGCGGCGGGTGAAGAACCGTAATGCTTGTACATTCCTTTACGGCAGAGATCGCTGAAAAAGGCTATATTGTCGCTAACGCCCTCTATCGTAAATCTGGGCAGCCTGATATTTCCAAATTCAAATTCGACGCTGCACCTTTCTGCTATCTTTGAAGTGACCGTGACAGCCTCTTCATGTCCCTTAAAAAGCGCCCCCATTTCTTCAGCAGATTTCAGATGGAATTCATCTGTTTCAAAGTTTAGTCCGCCCGGTTCGCCAAGGATTCTTCCTGTCTGTATGCATAACAGAACATTCTGTATTTCACTGTCGCTTTTATTTATATAGTGGCAGTCGTTAGTTGCAGCCAACGGAATTCCGGTGTCACCGGAAAGCTTATACAACAAAGGAAGTATTTTCAGTTCGTTTTTTATTCCATGATTCTGTATCTCAATAAAAAAATTATTTTCACCGAAAATATCACGATATGTCAGCGCCGTTTCTTTTGCTCCCTCATAGTCTCCATCAATAAGCAGCCGTGGAATCTCTCCGGCAAGACAGGCAGACAAACATATAAGACCTTTGTGATACTTCCGCAGAAGTTCTTTATCCACTCTCGGGCGATTATAAAAGCCTTCTATGCCGGCAGCAGATACGAGCTTTACAAGATTCCTGTAGCCATCGTTGTTTTCGCAAAGCAGCACAAGATGATACGGATGTTGGTCGATACCCGGCTCCCTGTCAAATCTTGTGCGTGGTGCAACATATACTTCGCACCCTATTATAGGATTTATCCCCTCTTTTACAGCTTCATTCCAGAATTCAACCGCACCGTACATATTGCCGTGATCGGTTATCGCCACAGCTTTCTGTCCCATTTCCTTAACACGTCTGATAAGATCCTTTATACGGCACGCACCATCGAGCAGACTGTACTCTGTGTGAACGTGAAGATTGACGAAATCATCCTGTTTCATTTTTATCACTCCTGCTGCGTATTTCTGCGGCTATGGCTGCTATCTTCTTAAAACGGTGATTCACTCCTGAACGGCTTATGGGCACAGAAAGACTATCCCCTATCTCCTGTAGGCTCATATCATAGTTTTCAAGCCGCATTTCCGCAATTTCACGAAGTTCCTGCGTAAGCGAATCAAACCCGATATTTGTCTGGATAAGACGTATATCCTCAATCTGCTTCATAGCAGCTTTCACTACTTTATCTATATTTGCAGAATCACAATTGGCAATACGGTTTGCCTTGTTTCTGACATCTTTCCATATCTTTACGTTCATAAGTTCAAGGGTACACTGCTGAGCGCCTATAAATGTCAGCACATCTTCAATCGACTCGCTTTCCTTAATGTAAACGATATACTGTCCACGGCGTATCACCGTTCTGGCTGTTACATTTATATCCCCAAAAAGAACTGTCAGTTCCCTTGCAAGACATTCCTGCGGAACAGTGAATTCAAGATGATATTCCTTTGAAGGATCGTTTACACTGCCGCACGCCATGAAAACTCCGGCTGTAAAAACTCCGAGACTATTTGTGGCAATAATCTCGGAATTAATAGTCCTCTCCGGACTGATAAGTTTGTATTTTTCAAAAATATTCTTAATAAGACCAACGTTTTCAGTATCATATGAATACAGAACTGTTCCGCCTTTTCTTTCGTTTTCACTGCATGGAATATGACAATGAAATACGCTTTTGAAAAGAGAATCAAAAAGCTCAGAAGATATCTTGCTTTCGGTATGAAAGCAGATTCTTTCCGGCGTAAGAGTGCGGCTGAACATCAGCATACCATATAGGCAGGCAAAACGCTTATTCTTATCATTTATGCCGGAACAAATCTCTTTTCTTACTTCATTTGAAAAAGATATTATTATTCACTCCTGTAATTTATTTTAATTTTCTATCCTTTGTAATATCACGATGATATTTCTGGACTCTGTAGTCCTTTTCTCCGAGATGCTTTGCCATAAGTTCTGCAAAGGTAATAGAACGATGCTTTCCGCCCGTACAGCCGAAACCTATGACGAGTTGGCTCTTTCCCTCATGAACATAATGCGGAATAAGATAATCTATCAAATCCGCAAGCTTGTCAAAAAGTTCCTTGGACTGTGGGAATCCCATAACAAAATCCCTTACGCACTCGTCGCAGCCGGTATGGGAACGAAGTTCGTCAACATAGTATGGATTTGGCAGACATCTTACATCGAATACAAGATCACAGTCAGACGGAATACCGTATTTGAACCCAAAAGACATCACCTGTATAAGCAGTGAATCCGAACTCTTTTCAAGGAATATAAGCTTGATATGCTCCTTTAACTGAGAAGTCGCAAAATCCGTAGTGTCTATGTAAAAATCAGCGATCTCCCTGAGCTGTGAAAGCTGACTGTATTCATAATCAATAGCCGCTTTCATATTTCCCCCGAACTTTTCCTGCAAAGGATGTTTACGGCGTGTTTCCTTGTACCTATTGATAATCACACGCTGATCTGCATCGATAAACAAAACCTTTACTTCAACATCAGTCTCCAGTTTAAGTTTCTGCCATGACCGGAAGATCTCGGCAAACATATCGCCCGTCCGTATATCAACTGCAACGGCTACCTTTGTTATTGCGCTCTCTGACTGACGGCAGAGGTCAACAAATTTTGAGATCAGCTTCGGAGGAATATTATCAATACAATAATAGCCTATATCCTCCATTACATCCATAACGCTGGATTTTCCTGCGCCGGACATTCCTGTAACAATCAAAAGCTGCATAACTGCCTCCGTTTCACTAAAAAATTATCTGAGTATAACCGGTTCAAGTTCAAGAGTATACCCGGTTTTTTCCTTTACTATCCTCTGTACCTGTGAACAAAGCTCAAGTACATCCGCACAGGTGGCATATCCCTTATTGATAATGAATCCGCTGTGCTTTTCGCTTATCATCGCTCCGCCGCACTGCGCTCCCTTAAGACCGCACTGGTCAATAAGCAGTGATGCATAGCTGCCCTCCGGACGCTTGAATGTACTTCCGGCACTTGGATACTCAAGCGGCTGCTTAGAACTTCTCTTTGCCATACATTCGTTCATGGCATTCTTTATTATTTCAGGATCTCCGTTTTCAAGCTGCATAGTCACAGAAATGATAACGCATGAATTATCCGAAAAAAAGCTGTGACGATAGGACAATTCCATGCCCTCCCTGCCTATTGTACGTATCTTTCCGTCCTCGTCAAGATATTCGGCAGAGATAACAATATCCTTCATTTCACTGCCGTAAGCTCCGGCGTTCATGTAAAGAGCTCCGCCGACCGTACCGGGAATGCCAAAAAGATTTTCCATTCCGCTCAGTCCCGACTGCTGTGCATGAACGCAGGCAGATGCCAGAAGAGCCCCGGCATCGCAGCGGATTATATTCCCTCTTATTTCAATTGAAGCAAAATCACTTCCGAAGAGAAGAATAACGCCGTCGAATCCGTTATCATCTGCCAGAACGTTGCTTCCCCTGCCGAGAATACCGTAACGAACGGAATTCTTCTTCATATATCTTATAAGCTCTGCTGCCGACTGTGCGGAATTTATGCTTATCAAAGCCCTGCACTTTCCGCCGAAGCGGAACGTGATGTATTCGCTGAGCGGACATTCAGGTGTAATGCGGCAGCCGAGTTTTTCGCAAAGCGCTGTAAGTTCGTCTAAATTTATCATTATGTTCCCCCTGAAATATATTATGTAAGAACTTGTTCTGAATTTCAAACGTCAGAATGCTTCGTAATCACGTACAACTTCCTTTGCGTCAGATTCCATGCCCAGACGGTTAAGAAGTTCCTGAGCCGCATTATATCCCATTTTTTTCTGTCTGTTATTCATTGCCGCAACTTCCAGGATAACCGCAAGATTACGTCCCGGCTTTACGGGAATGGTCAACGACGGTACCTTGACACCGAGCAGGGATACATATTCAGTGTCAACGCCCATACGATCATATATTTTTTCAGGATTCCACTGCTCCAGTTCAACCACAAGATCAAGCTTTTCAGTCATCTTTACAGCACCGATACCAAAAAGACGCCGTGCATTAATAATGCCTATACCTCTCAGTTCAAGGAAATGGCGGATATTATCAGGCGAACTTCCTACCAGGCTGATGTTGGAAACTTTTCTTATCTCAACAGCATCGTCTGCGACAAGACGATGTCCTCTCTTTACAAGCTCGATAGCCGTTTCACTCTTACCCACACCTGATTCTCCGGTAATGAAAACTCCTTCGCCGTAAATCTCTATAAGTACGCCGTGACGTGTTATTCTGGGTGCAAGAGTCAGATTAAGAAAGGCGATAAGACCGGACATAAAGTTTGATGTACTCTCTTTACTTCTGAGAAGCGGCACTTCATATTCCTTGGCAAGTTCCAGCATTTCCGCAAAATATGGAAGTTCCCTGGTGATGATAAGAGCCGGTATTCTCTGGGCAAAAAGAAGCTGAAGTCTTTCACGCCTTGTTTTTTCGTCGATAGTGGAAAGATAAGCGAATTCCATTTTTCCTATGATCTGGATGCGCTCCGGATTGAAATATTCATAGAATCCCATCAGCTGAAGTCCTGGTCTGTTTACGTCATTTTCGTCGATCATCACATCCTTAGCATCCTTATGGATATAAATGACCTCAAGTTTGAATTCATCTATAACTTTCTGCAATGATACTTTAAAATTCTCTGCCATTTTTTTCTCCGTTCTCCGGAATAATCCGGAATTAATTATCCTAACACAAAGGAACTATATCCTTTTTTAATAAGAAAGTCACGTGTTTCGATAAGTTCCATCATCGAGGGTGAATTTCCTGACAGTCTTATCACAACATTAAAGTCGGACAGATCGCTTTCAACAAGCTTTACTGCCTTTTCTGCCTTCTCCGTTACAGAACCGGAAAAGTCGTATACCGTTTCACTGGTATACACGCCGCTGCTCAGCTCATCAATGTTAATATTCAGAACAACGGTATTCACATTAAGGAGCATCGGCTGCAAAATATCCTTGCTGCCCTTTATGATATCGGCTGCCGATATCTCCACGAACATTGAAGAACCGTTTTTAAGGATCCTGTCGTTTAAGAGATTAGCCGCCGCCGTCATTTTCATGGATCTTGACGGTAAAGAAAGCTCCGGATCAAGAAGTTCCAGATCGCTTTGACGGAACTGCGGAAAAACAAGATCTGAACAGATTACTTTCTGAAATCCTGCGGCAGATATCTCTCCGGCAATATCCGCATTATAATCCACAGCCAGTTCCGAATACGGCGATGCCCAAGGCTTTCCGCCGGCAGCCGGATCATTGTCTATCCATTGCTCATCGGTGCTATATGTCCTGTAGCCGGTACTGCCGTCCGTAACGGGCAGCAGATTATCATTGAAAATGCTTATAACCGCAGCCGGTTTATATCCTGCTTTTTCAACAGTATTTACTATCTGTTCAAGGGTGAGCATTTCTGGATAAGCCTTCGAGGCTCCTGCCAGAAAGACATTGGTTGAATAGTATACAGCTCCGCCCTTAACTTTCAGAGGCACTTCAAGATATTCTATCCCCTGACCGGTCGGAAGTTTTCCGATAGCAAGTTCAAGAGCGTCAGCGCTCAGCAGATCAGTTTCTTTCAGAGCCGCTGCCTTATATGTTTCAAATTTCACGCTTTGACGTGGAGGAATTTTTTCTCCGGAATCATCGGTAAAATATGATGTTGTTATTTCGGCGCTCTCTGTTGCCGTAACTATTTCCGATGTTGAAACGGGTTCCTTATCTCCTTTTTTCTTGCTGTAATTGACAAGAGGTTCAGCAACGCTGTAGCCTATAAAGCCAATACCGCCAATTAGTAGTATCGTAAGACCAATAGAAAATGCCTTTCCGGCAGCACTTTTTCCATAATAATTTTTTTCTTTGGTCTTATAGATCTTCCTTCCTTTATTTTTAAATTTCATTTTTGTCTCCTGCCCGGCGTCATGCGCATTTCTTTATATAAGCGAATAAACCGCCATTGATATGATGCCCAGATATACAAGCATTGCCGGAAATCCTCTGAACGAAGCTGGTACTTTTGCCGAATTTAGTTTTCTGTAAGCAGCGGTAAGTATCAGTGCAGCAGTAATGAAGCCTATTCCTGCTTCAAGACCTGCTGTCATATAATTTTTCAGACCCATAAAAGACGAATCACTGGCTGCTCTCTCACTTACAGTCAGCAGCGTCCCCATAACGGCACAGTTGAATACTGACAGATGTATATATTTTCTGGAATTTTCAAAATTTTTTCTGCTGATAAAATATAGTGCAGAAAGAAGAATCACATATAGTATACCAATACTGATTACATAAATCAGAAGTTTAAAGTCGGAATATTTTTCCGGAAGGAGTTTATCCGCATAATATGCAGCAGCCGATCCGAAAAATGTAAAAACTGTAATAACGAATGCCGTTCCTACCAGATTTTTCCTGCTGTCTGCGGCAATAAAGATCGTACTTGTTCCAAGAGCCTGCGTCAATATCAGATTTGCGGCAAGGAGTGCTATAAGATCATTGACCAGAAACATCGGCATCACTCCTTATCTCATTTTTTCTGTTCCTGACAAGAATGCGTATCCAGCGATAGAATCCGCAGAAAAGCCCCAGGAATATGAATCCTCCGAAAGGCTGTGAAAGTCCGCTGATAAGTGTATTTATATCCACGATCTTTTCGTTTATAGTGCCATAGGCAAACAGTTCCCGGATAAATCCTGTTATCAGCATTACGGCGTCAAATCCGAGGATATAGAATATAAGCCTTACTATCATGGCATTTTTCGGCATCCTGTAAAGTTCTGACTCAGAGCGGAAAATTATAAGGGAATTTACCGCCAGAAGAGGAAAGTATATCCCTATTCTTACGACAGCGCCCGGAAAAAATTCCTGAGCCGCCCACTTGACCGGAATATAGACTACAGAAGATATCAGAGCATAAATTATGACCTTTAACGTATACGGCAGTCTTTTCGGTACAAAAGATGATATCGTTACGGCAAGAAAAGTTATGGCGCTGAAAGCGTAGACAAGCGCCGCTGCATTTCTGAGCGTATCTCCGCAGATAATGACCGGCGAGATCACCATAAGGGACAACAAAACAATATTATTTCCAAGTAATTCCTTAAAAACCGAAGTTCTTTTTTTATTCACTGCCATTATCCTCCGTTTCTGCGGAAATTTCCTCATCTCCGGAATCAGATGCTTCACTTTCAACCAAAGCAGCCTCCTGCTTAATTGCAAAAACCTCCTCATGCGCAAGAGCTATCTTCTTTTCAAGATTCCTGAATCCCAGAGCCACAGGGGTAAACAGAACAGAAATAATTACAACTGCATTCTCTTTTCCTGTCGTAAGCACTACGATATACGAAAAAACTGCTATGAACAATCCGTAGAAAAAAGCATAGTACTCTTTCTGCGGAGCGATCCTGCGGTCGGAAATAATATATACCGCCGCAAAAAGCACCATATTCGTCACCAGAGCGTACTTGACCGGCGATGTATTAGATATCGGCATTATACACGCCGGAAAAGCTGTTCCGGCTATCGTACCGATAAATGCTCCGACGGAAATATCTCTGCGCAGCATAAGCATCACTGCCGCCACTATGAGGAGCAGTATGCTTACAGAACCGGCAGGTCCGCTGAAATTACCCATGAATATCTCAAAATCCGTCAGATCAATTTTTCCCGTTGTATTATATACATATGAAGTCGAACTGACAAGCCCATCCGGAACATCGAAGATCCCAGCTTTTACATGAGGTTCAGGATAAAGCAGCAATTTTTTCCCCCATGATGTCAGCATGAAAACATATGCCGCCGCCGCAGGTGAAAAGATCATGTTTCTTCGTCCGCCGAATATGTTCTTGGCTGCAATAACTGCAAAGATACAGGCGATAGATGCGATTTTGTAATCCATGACAGCAGGCATCATCAGTGCAATAATAAGGGCATCTGATGTACAGGTCAGATCATCGGCGGTAAACGTTCTGTTCATAAGGCGCAGGCAGACGATCTCCGAGATCAGCGAAACGACAATGCATACTCCCCCCAAGACAAGAGAACGAACTCCGTAGTAGAAGTACGACATAAGTTCCAGTGCAAGGAGAGTTATCATGATGTCAAGCCATACAAGGCGTTCTTTCCGGGTTTTCTTCGTCATATATCCGTCCGCCTTAACCTTCCGACAGCTTCAGCCATATTTTCGGCACTGAACAGATAGCTTCCGGATACGAGAACGTCAGCTCCGGCAGCGGAAGTACAAACTGCGGTCTCGCTGTTTATTCCTCCGTCCACTTCAACTCTTATATCAAGACCGAGTTCTTCTGCTTTTCCGCGTATGATGCGTACTTTTTCTACAGTTTCCGGTATGAAACTCTGTCCGCCGAATCCCGGTTCAACGGTCATGACAAGAACCATGCTGAGACGGTCAAGATATTCAAAAACGCTTTCTGCCGGAGTCGCAGGCTTTATGGCAACAGCCGGCTTTGCCCCTGATTTCTTTATGGCTTCGATCGTTTCCGATACATTGCTTTCGCTTTCTATATGAAAGGAAATATAATCTGCTCCGCACTCTGCAAAACGTCTGACGTATTTCAGCGGATCGGTTATCATAAGATGAACATCGAGAATAAGATCCGTAGATTTTCTGACCTGTTCAAGAACAGGAAGTCCGTAAGTAATATTATTTACAAAAATTCCGTCCATGACATCAAAATGAAGCATTTCTATGCCGCCGTCTTCTATTCTTTTTATTTCCTTTTCAAGATTCAGCATATCTGCGCTAAGCACAGAAGCCGATACCATAATGCTCAATTTATCACTTCTTCCAATTTCAGCAGTTCTTTTTTAACAACTGCAAATCAATTATTTTGTACACCATTTATTATATAATATTTTTTGCACTACGTCAATATGCTAAAATTGTTTTTTCTTTTATTTTTTAAGAAATCTGAAAAAAATCCTGCAATGTACAGAAACATTACAGGATTCCTTATACTTTTTTAATTCTTCAAGAGTTTTGTCTACAAATTCCTGAGCGTTGGCTATGCAGGAAAATTTGATTTTTGATGACCCGCTGCTTATAGCGATCGTTTTACCGCCTGTGATAATATTAATAATGTTTTTTCTTATGTAAAGGTTATCAATTTGCTCAAAAGGCTGATTGATTGATTTAAGCGAAAACAGCGTTTTTTCTTGCCGTAAACTCCGTCTTGATTGAGTTCGAGGGTGCATTTTTTGCACATTGCTCTTGTAAGTGCATACCTGTCGGAGGTCTTTTCGACAATATTCCGCTTTTCGCCACCGGCGGCTTTTTAAGCAGCGGACGTGGCATCGTAGCCGAAGCAGGACCGGAGCTGATAGAGATAATAAACGGCGGAGCGAAGATAACGCCGCTCATGGGAAGCGCAAGGACGACTTGCGGAAGATCTTGCCGGCGAACAGCGTAGAGTGGAAAGGAATATGGGCTTATGAGCAGCTTTATTTTCAACGGGCATAACAGTGAAGAACTGGGACTTATGGTGACGCAGCCGATCATCCGTCCCTCCTGGGCTGCCGAATACAATGAACTCACAGCCGCAGGAGGGATCCGGAAAGTCATGCAGAGAATGAATACTTTCGGCAACGCTTCATTTTCGATAGAAACATATCTGGACGACGCTTCACCGGAGAATACCCGCAGAATATTCGGAGCTCTCAGCGGCTCGGGAAAGCTTGTTGTTTCGACGGCTCCAGACGAGTACCTTGACGTGATAATAAGTCCGATCTCTCCCGTTCCGGTTGCATTTCTGGCGGCGGAGATATCAGTACAGCTCACGGCACGTCCCTTTGCGTATGCCGTATCGCCGACGATCGTTGATCTGACGGGAGCGGCAAGCTATGTAGAGATCGAAAATAAGGGAACTGTATTTTCTGCGCCGGAAATCTGTCTGAAAGGATCCGGAGACGTGACGATAAACGTCAACGGAGCAGAGTTTATCATAAAGATCCCCTCAGATCTTGATTCAAGGGAAATAATAATCGACTGCGATTCTCAGGTGGCTTATTACATGGACGGCGGCAGTATGATATCTGTAACGCACCGGACGTACAATAATTTTCCCCTGCTGCACGAGGGAAAAAATTACGTAAAATACGCCGGAACAGTAAGCGAAATGAAGTGTAACGTAAGAGAACGTTGGTATTAGAACGTATCTTGAAATTTGACAAATTCAGGCATCTGTGATATAATAAAAACAAGGCAGCCATGCGCATAATGCACAAAGCTGCCCCGGATGCTGCATAACGGTAGGCGGTTCGATTCTTCCCTCGGAAACGGGGGTGAGCGTTCATGAGTACACTCGAAATTCTAACATTGTTTAATGTTCTGATCGGATTAGTTGCTCTTGTTTGCGATATACATAAGAATAAAAAATAACCGCCCATCGACCAAAATGTAACGGTTATTTTTTAACGAATTACTGAGGGAGAACCGCTTATCGCAGCATCCTTTCTAAATATATTATACCACAAAATACAGATTTGTCAAGCGTTTTGAAGAAAGATTCAAAGCGCTTTTCTTATTATTAAGGAGGCGAA
>JAETSI010000164.1 GCA_021769725.1 Oscillospiraceae bacterium
CCCGTATTTAGGATTTAGCACCATATTTCTTTGAGAGTTAACTATATATCTTTTTACTGTGAGTCAGCATAATTGCTGGCTTTTTTGCTTTCTCAAAAAACTTGACAAAATTTCTTTTTATGTATTGTATAAATGGTGCTATGGTGTTATAATGTGAGAGGGTGATTTTTATGGCTTATTTCCTTAAAAAAACATTTAATAAAAAAGGGACTTATCTTCAGATTTATGAGAGTTTTTATGATCCTGCGCGCGGCCATACCGCTCATAAATCATACAGGCCTATCGGCTATGTTCACGAGCTTCAGGCAAAAGGCATCGATGATCCCATCGCTTTTTATAAAGAAGAGGTCGCAAAACTTAACCAGGAACTTAAAGCTGCTAAGGATGCAGAAAAAGACAGACAGATTTCTGATGATTCACCGGAAAAACTGATTGGATATTTCCCTATGAAAAACATCAACGATAAGCTGTCTGTTAAAAAATATATTGATCTGATGCAGACTGCTACAGATTTCCGCTTCAATGTTTTTGATATGATCTCAGCACTTGTTTATGCAAGGCTTGTTCATCCATGCTCTAAATCAAAAACCTATGACGAAGTAATTCCTAAGCTCTTTGATTCTTATGATTTCTCCCTGAACCAGCTTTATGACGGCCTTGAATATATCGGCTGTGAATACGAAAAGATTATTGAGATCTATAACCATCAGGTAAAGCAGATTTACAGGTTTGATACATCCCATACCTATTTCGACTGCACCAACTTCTATTTTGAAATCGATCAGGAAGATCATTTCAGAAAAAAGGGGCCTTCCAAAGAAAACCGGAAAGAACCCATCATTGGGCTGGGCCTTCTCCTCGATGCAAACCAGATCCCTGTCGGCATGAAATTGTTTCCGGGAAATCAAAGTGAAAAGCCTGTGATCAGAAACATCATTCAAGACCTCAAAAAGAGGAACTCAGTATCCGGCAGAACGGTCCAGATAGCCGACAAGGGACTTAACTGTGCAGAAAACATCTTCCATGCCCTGAAGAATGGGGATGGCTACATTTTCTCCAAATCTGTAAAGATGCTTCCCGATATTGAGAAAACATGGGTACTGCTTCCCAATGATTACAGAGATGTTAAAAATGTCAATGGAGATATTCTATACCGTATGAAGGAATGTGTGGATGATTTCGAGTATCAATTCCATGATTCCGGGACAGGAAAAGTGAAAAAGTTTAAAATCACGGAAAAGCGCATTGTTACTTACAATCCCAAACTGGCAAAAAAACAGAAATATGAGATCAGGAAAGAAGTGGAAAAAGCCAGGATTCTAAAAGCATCCCAGGCCAAAAAGTCAGAGTATGGCGATTCTGCAAAGTATGTCATCTTCACTGCTGCAGATAAAAAAGGAAAGGAGACAGACGGTAAAATAAAAGTCACCATGAACGAAGAACTTATCAAAAAATCTCTTGAGCTTGCCGGATATAACATGCTGGTGACTTCTGAGGTTTCCATGAGCGGTAAGGATGTTTATCATGCCTATCACAACCTTTGGAGGATAGAAGAATCCTTCCGCATCATGAAATCACAGCTTGATGCAAGACCTGTATACCTGCAAAAAGAAGATACCATAACCGGGCATTTCCTTATCTGCTATCTTGCAGTACTGCTCACCAGGCTGCTGCAGTTCAAGATATTAAAGAACAACTATTGTTCTGAGGATTTATTTGAATTCGTTCATGATTTTCGAGTTGCAAAAATATCAGACAGAAAATATATCAATCTTTCAAGAGGTTCGGCATTTATAAAAGAGTTTTCAGCACTCTGTAACCTGCCTTTAACTTCTTATTTTCTTAACGAGGGAGAAATCAAAAAAATGCTAAGCCATAGGTTTTAATCTTTGGCTTAGCACCATATTTTACAGTTCAACTCCCAAAGTCAGGT
>JAETSI010000165.1 GCA_021769725.1 Oscillospiraceae bacterium
CTGGATGTGGTATTAAAAGTAATGCCTAAAGCCTCAGCTGTTTTTCTGATCTCAATAATAGGATTGGATTCCAGGTAGTTGAAAACCAGCATTGTATTTTTGGCAGCACGGCCCAGTTTGGAGATTACGGCTACATTTGCATCATGAAGAACAATTAACTCATCGATTGTTGCAGTTGCATCTTCGGCAGATTCCAGGATAGCTTGCAGGAAGAACTTTATCCACTGTTCGTAGTTGCCTTTTGTTCTTACTTCGGTCATGCGGTCGTAGTATTCCACACGATTTTTCTTAAGAAAACAGGAAATGTAGAGAGCCGGAGTGGTGAGGACTTTCTGCTCCATCAGAAACAGGGTAATCAGCAAGCGTCCGACACGACCATTTCCGTCCAGGAAAGGATGGATGGTTTCAAACTGATAATGTATCAATGCTGCACGGACTAAGGCATCAAGCTCATCATCAGCGTTGATATATTTTTCGAGGTCGGACATGGCATCTAACATGTCATCGGGAGATGGAGGAATGTATCGAGCATTTTTGAGTGTACTGCCCTGACCTCCGATCCAGTTTTGTGAATATCTGAACTCACCGGGACTTTTTTCTTGTCCTCGTACTCCGTCCATCAAAATTGCATAGGCTTCCTTGATCAAGCGATTGCATAATGGCAGTGTCTGCAAACGCTCGATTGCAAATTCAGTAGCTTTGATATAATTTATGACATCTGCAACATTGCGGTTTGTGTTTGCGTCCAGCATTGGATCGAGAACATCTTCTAATGTTGCCTGCGTACCTTCAATCTGTGAAGACATCAATGCTTCTTTGCGCACATACATAGATACGAACAATTCAACATTGGGAATGCGGGTAGCAACATGTTCCAAAACGGCGAGCTGCGAATTTGCTTTTACAAGTAAAGCTATCATATCTTCTGTCAGCTCAATCGGAAGAGCAGGAGGCAGAGGATTCGGAACGAAAGACTTGTATGCCATTTCTCCCGATAAATTTGATTTATAGTGACCTGCACGGTTATTCATAAGAGTTGCCTCCTTTCGGAAAACTTGAAATATATGCTTCTATTATACTCCTATTATTTCAAAAAACTAGTCAAACTTGAAATAAAGAAACAGAATGTTTGCGTTTATTTCATTTTGAGAGTTTTTTGCCTGAATGGTTTGAAACTCTTGAATTTGTGATGTATACTGTCAAATGAATAGTTGAAGATACTTATGCGGATACGTAAGGTGTTTCATTGTGACATTGGACATATATGTGAAGTTACCTTAGATGAGTAGTGTGCAGATTGAATATGCGGAGGAGAAATTAATGGCTAAGGCTGCAAAACCCAAAAAAGAAGTACCTATGGAGGAAGCTCTATGGAAAAGTGCTGATAAGCTCAGAGGTTCAGTTGAACCCGCTGAATACAAGCACGTTGTATTGAGCTTGTTTTTTTTGAAGTTCGCAAGTGATAAATTTGTAGAATGTCGCAAAAAGATTATTGAAACACACGGTGAAAAATATGCGGATATGAAACCGTTCTACACTCAGGAAAATGTATTCTATCTTCCTGAAGAAAGCCGCTGGAGCTACATTATTGAAAATGCAAAGCAGGACGATATTGCTTTAAAAATCGACACGGCTCTTTATACGATAGAGAAAAATAATCCAGCGCTGAAGGGTGCGTTGCCGGATAACTATTATTCCAGGTTGCATATTGATACAGCAAAGCTGGCATCCTTACTTGATGAAATCAACCGTATTAACACAGATGATAAAGAGAACGATATTATCGGGCGTGTATATGAGTATTTTCTGAGTAAATTCGCACTTGCGGAAGGTAAGGGTAAGGGCGAATTTTATACCCCAAAATGTATAGTAAACTTAATTGCTGAAATGCTTGAGCCTTATGACGGTATTCTTTACGA
>JAETSI010000166.1 GCA_021769725.1 Oscillospiraceae bacterium
GCTAATGTGTCCATGCTGATGTGCTTTCCCTCTTTGCTCATGTTGGCAATCATATTCGTTGTCATACCGGCGGCAAGCCTTAAATCTTCTTTTCTCATATCACGCTCTAACAGTGTATGCCAGAGTGGTTTATAGCTGATGTGCATATTGCTTTCCTGCCTTCCTATCCATACCACCGGGGCGGCTGCCCCGGCAGGAACTTTTCTCTTATTATAGCACCAATCTTGTGAAATCACAATTTATTCTTGTAGCCTGCCGCTGATACCGTCTGGATTGGTTTTTCCTTTCTTTTTGTTCCCTTTAATTAGCCATGAACTGCTTCATACCCTGGGACTTAGCGCCGGGGTTATCGTTGCCGTAACCCTCCATAAGATTGATAACGCCCCAGATGCCAAGACCTGCACCCAGTGCGA
This sequence comes from Oscillospiraceae bacterium, assembly GCA_021769725.1. Lineage (GTDB taxonomy): Bacteria > Bacillota > Clostridia > Oscillospirales > Ruminococcaceae > Ruminococcus. Next base: position 414 of record JAETSI010000166.1, read on the forward strand.
TAACAAGAGTCTGCAGTACACCGACTGCGCTAGAGAAAAATGCCATTTACACATACCTCCTAACAAAATTTGTGTGTCGTTGTCAGAAAGAAAAGGAGCCCTGCTTCTTGCAGAACTCCTTACTCTTCCTCTTCTTCAATTAAATCCTCAGCTGAAAGCTCAGCCTCAAAGACCTCGACCGGCTCATCCTTTGAAAGAACCAGTCTGTGACTGACAAAGCGTTCAATGTCAAATGCCAGCCTTGGATCACTGTCGGAAAGCTCTTTATATCGTTTGTGGCGGGTAATATCAAACTTGTCGCTGAAGAAGGGACGAACACCTCTCAGCTGCAGGATGCATTTACCGCCATCCATGACCGCAAGCTCATCACGGGACATCAGGTCTTTTCCTGTTTTCTGATAATTGATGCCGTAGCTACGGCTGGTTCCTCTTGTGTCCGTGGTGTTATAAAGGTCAATGGTTTCTTTTCCGAGCATTTCAGACATTTCCTTAAGGGTAGTCGTTTCCTTGCCACCCAGAAACAATGTGGTATCGCAGTTGCCCACGATGGTATCAGCAGAGTCCTTGTAGATGGCCTTCAGCTGACTCTGGGACTGCAGAATAATTGATGCAGAAATCTCACGGGATCGGATTGTTGCAATCAGCTTGTCGAACTTAGGTATCTGACCGATATTCGCAAACTCATCAAGCAGACAGCGGACATGAACCGGAAGCCTGCCGCCGTATTTATCATCTGCTCGATCACAGAGCAGGTTGAACAGCTGTGTGTACATGATGCTGACTACAAAATTGAAGGTATCATCTGTATCACTGATGATGACGAACATAGCTGTTTTTCTGTCTCCCATAAGATCCAGTTCGAGCTCATCATAGCTCATAAGATCTCGCAGCTCCTTGATATCAAAGGGTGCTAACCTGGCACCGCAGCTGATCAAAATAGATTTCGCTGTCTTACCGGCTGCAAGCTTATACTTGGCATATTGTCGAACCGCAAAGTGATCCGGTTCTCTTTCTGCCAGATCCTCAAACATCAGATCCACTGCATTTTTGAAGCTTTCATCGTCCTCACGTGCCTCAGATGCATTGATTAGCTCAAGCAGGGTCGTGAAGTTCTTTTCTTCATCCGGCGCTTCATACCAGATGTACCCAATCAAGGCCTGATAGTACAGCTTTTCTGCCTTTACCCAGAAATCCTCACCGGATTTGTCGCCCTCTCCCTTCGTATTGGCGATGATAGTATTTACAAGCTTCAGAATATCCTTTTCAGATCGGATATACATGAAGGGGTTGTAGTGATGAGACTTCTTAAAATTGATGGTGTTCAGCACCTTGATCTGGTAGCCATGCTTACGCAGCATGTGACCGCATTCGACCAGTATTGTACCCTTCGGGTGAGTTTTGTCAAGATAGAAAAAGGGAACACCCGCAAAAATTTTGGGGCTTAGAAATTCCCGTCCTTCACATCGCGCTGGATAAGTCGCTTCACCTTGTCCTCCAGCGTC
>JAETSI010000167.1 GCA_021769725.1 Oscillospiraceae bacterium
TTTTCCGGCTGTGCTTCAGTATGTATTCGCTCATCTTATTATCCATCAACATCACCCCTCTGCTGCTGATTGTACAGGTGGCAGTACAGTCCCTTTTGTCTCATAAGATTTTCATGTGTATCGTATTCTACAAGACTTCCCTTATCAATTACCATGATCTTTTGTGCGTCTTTCAGCGTGGAAAGTCTGTGAGCAATAATCAGTACTGTTCTTCCCCTACAGATCTCTTTCAGATTATTCTGAATAATGCTCTCCGACTCATAATCAAGAGCAGAAGTCGCCTCATCAAAAATCAAAATTCTTGGATTTGCAAGAATCGCTCTTGCAATGGCAACACGCTGTTTCTGACCGCCGGAAAGCCCCATGCCCTTTTCGCCTATTATCGTATTATAGCCGTTTGGAAGTTCCAGAATAAAATCATGAGCGCCTGCAATTTTGGCACAGTGTATGATTTGATCCATACTTGCAGTAGGGCAGTGGATAGAAATATTCTCCGCAACTGTGCCGTTGAACATGAAATTTTCCTGTAAAACCACACCAATCTGCTTTCTTAGCATAGCCGGATTTACAAGTGAAATATCCATACCGTCAACGGAAATTTTGCCGCCCTCCGGGATATACAAACGCTGAATCAGCTTTGAAATCGTACTTTTTCCCGAACCGCTTCGTCCGACTACTCCGACAATTGTTCCGGGTTCAATTTCAAAACTCATGCCCTTGATGACCTCGCTATCCTGCGGATTATATCTGAAATGCACTTTATCAAATACGATTTTTCCGTTGATTTTCGGCATTGCAGTTTGATTGGTATTTAGAATCGGTTCGGGAGCAGTGTTGAAAATATCGCCGATTCGCTTTACGGACAATGATGCCTGCTGATATTCCTGCCAAAGCTGTACAAGTCTGAGAACCGGTCCGCTGACTCTTCCTGAAAGCATACGAAATGCCACAAGCTGTCCAACGGTGAAATTGCCGTCCATGACTGCTTTCGCTCCGAAAAACAAAATCAGAAGGTCAAATACTTTCTGAATAAATTGTCCCGTCGTGCCTGCCGTTGCAGAAACCATTGACGTTCTGTAACTTGCCTTGACATAATCGGACTGCAAGTCGCCCCATCTCTTCTCGAATTTTGGCTCTAATGCGTAGGATTTTACAGTCTGCACGCCTGTGATAGATTCCACTAAAAATGACTGCGTATTTGCTCCTGTTTCAAACTTTTCATCAAGACGTTTCTTGAACAGGGGAGTTACAATTGCTGATAAAATCGCATAAACAGGAATTGAACATATTACTATCAATGTCAGTATTTTACTATAACAAAAAAGAACAACAATGTAAACGATAATAAAAATCAAATCTATCATGGATGACAGCGGCGTTCCCGTCAAAAAATTTCGGATGCTGTCCAGTTCACGAACTCTCGCTACTGTTTCCCCTACACGCCTTGATTCAAAATATTTCAGCGGCAATGCAAACAGGTGCTTGAACAGCTTGAAACTGAGCATTACGTCAATTCTGTTCGTGGTATGCGTGAACACATAATTTTTAGCAAGTCCTAAAATCAACTCATAAATATAAACAATTGCAATTCCGATTGTCAGGACATTCAATGTGGAAATACTGCGATGTACAAGCACTTTATCCACGACTACCTGTGTCATAACAGGTGTAAGAATGCCTAAAATCTGAATCGTAAAAACAGCGATCAGAACCTGAATGAATTCTTTTTTGAATTTCAGAATCGTTGGAATAAACCATTTAAAGCTGAAAACTGCTTCTCTGTCCATGATACCTTTTTTCGTGATCAGAATCACTGTACCGTCCCAGATCTCTGCAAGCTCCTCACGGGATTTTACTTCGGGCTGCGTTTTATCTGCGAAAAGAATCATGAATTTATCATCCTTGGA
>JAETSI010000168.1 GCA_021769725.1 Oscillospiraceae bacterium
TGGAAATGACACACTTGCCGGCGGCAAGGACATGGACTTCATGTATGGCGGAGACGGAGACGATCTTCTTCTTGGCAGAAATGGCGTTAATGTACTGTTCGGCGGCAATGGTAATGACACAATTTATGACGGTGATGACGGCAGCTATCTCAGCGGCGGAGACGGAGACGACTTCCTTTACGGAGGCGGCGGAGCTGATGTTCTCGACGGCGGTGCAGGAAATGATTACTTGCAGGGCGATCATGGAGATGATACATACATATTTGGAAATGGTTATGATACCGATACGATAAATGCATCTTCGGGTAACAATACAATTATTATTCACGGCTACCGTGCATCTTCAATGATAAACACAAGGAATGCCCATAATGACCTTATTATCAATTTTGGCTCGGCTGATTCAACAGACTGTCTCATTATCGACCACTTCTTTGATTACAACAGCAACCGTGATTTCAATTTTGTTTTTGATGACGGCACAGTTCTCGGTCAGTATGACATTACAGCCAAGTACGCTCCTATTTATGGCACAGACAGCGATGATTGGCTTGCAATGCAGAATGGCGATGACGGCATTATCCACGCAGGTGCAGGCAACGACGGACTAAGCGGCGGCAGCGGAAACGATGAGCTTTACGGCGAGGACGGAGACGATACGCTCTACGGAAACGATGGCAACGACAGTTTGGACGGCGGCACAGGCAACGATACTCTTTGCGGCGGAAATGGCACAGATACATATATTTTCGCAAAGGGATATGGCAACGACACCATAAATGAGTGGGGCAGCGACAGAAGCATTGTGAAGCTGAACGATATCAATTCCGATGAAGTGACGATCACTGACCAGTGGGGTTCGAATCTTGTTGTTTCAATTAACGGAACTGAAGATACGCTCATAATCAGCAACTTTAAATGGGGACAGGCTACGTACTCCTTCGAGTTTGCAAACGGGGCAATTGCATCGGTAAACAAGGACACATGGGAGCTTGAATTCAGTAAGCTGCCTGATATTCCGGAAACGAGTGAAGATGAACTTGTTCAGGAAAATGCTGATATTCTCAGCGAACTCTATGCAGACGAAAGCCTGACATCGGATATTCTCACAGAAACTGACAGCACAGTAATTTCCGATATTTCCGACAGCGTATCCGTTAACGAGGATTCAGACGAAGTTGCAGATCAGACCGATATTCAGGTGATGATCCTGACTGAAAATATGTCCGCATTTGCAGATGAGGACAATGTTTTCGATAACGCTGACGTTCTCAATTCGACAGATGATATGTCAATGATGAATCAGCTTCTTGTTGGCTCTCAGGTGCAGTAATTTGATTTTTTTCAGTGCAGCGGCTTAGATGCTGCTGCACTTTTTTATTTAAGGGAGGTCGAAATATGCAGAAAAAGCAAGACAGCGGTTTGTCCTGTTTTATGATCGTAATGAAATTTCATGGCATTCCGATTACAAAGGAACAAGCTGAAAATCTGTCCGTGCTTGATCCGGAGCAGAAAACCGGGGAAATCGAAATAATTCAGTCTGCAAAAGCCTTAAAAATGCGGGCAAGGTTATGTCAATTGAAATTAAATAAACTGAAAGATGTAAAAGCGCCAATTATAGCAAAAGATAAAGACGGCGAATACTTTATTATAGCCAAATCCAAGGATGATAAATTCATGATTCTTTTCGCAGATAAAACGCAGCCCGAAGTAAAATCCCGTGAGGAGCTTGCAGAGATCTGGGACGGTACAGTGATTCTGATCACGAAAAAAGGACAGAGAAGCGGTTTTCAGCTTTAAATGGTTCATTCCCACGATTCTGAAATTCAAAAAAGAGTTTATTCAAGTTCTTATCGCTGTTTTTACGATTCAGATTCTTGGAATCCTCACACCTGTTATGACTCAGGTTGTTGTGGACAAGGTGCTTGTGCATCGCAGTATTTCAACATTGAATGTGCTTGCGATCGGCATTGGAATTGTGTACATTTATGAGCTAATTTTGGGACTTGCCAAAAATTATGTGTTCACGCATACAACGAACAGAATTGACGTTATGCTCAGTTTCAAGCTATTTAAGCACTTATTCGCACTGCCGCTAAAATATTTTGAGTCACGCAGAGTCGGTGAAACTGTTGCAAGAGTTCGGGAACTTGACAGTATACGGAGCTTTCTAACGGGAACTCCGCTGTCATCCATGATAGATTTGATTTTCATTATTGTGTATATCGTGGTGCTGTTTTTCTACAGCAAAATGCTGACGGTCATTGTGATTTGTTCTATTCCCGTGTATGCAATTTTGTCAGCAATTGTAACTCCGTTGTTCAAGAAACGTCTTGACGAAAAATTTGAAACAGGAGCGAATACACAATCATTTTTAGTGGAATCTATTACTGGCGTTCAGACTGTAAAATCCTATGCATTAGAGCCAAAATTCGAAAAAAAATGGGGCGATTTGCAGTCTGATTATGTCAAGGCAAGCTACAGAACTTCAATGGTTTCTGCAACAGCAGGCACAACAGGGCAATTTATTCAGAAAGTATTTGACCTTCTGATTCTGTTTTTCGGAGCAAAAGCGGTAATGGACGGCAATTTTACTGTCGGACAGCTTGTTGCATTTCGTATGCTCTCAGGCAGAGTAAGCGGACCAGTTCTCAGACTTGTTCAGCTCTGGCAGGAATATCAGCAGGCATCATTGTCTGTAAAGCGAATCGGCGATATTTTCAATACCGCTCCCGAACCAATTCTGAATACCAATCAGACTGCAATGCCGAAAATCAACGGAAAAATTGTATTTGATAAGGTACATTTCAGATATAATCCGCAGGGTAGCGAGGTCATCAAGAGCATGAGTTTTGAAATCGAACCCGGAACAATTGTCGGAGTAGTCGGACGAAGCGGTTCGGGAAAAAGTACGATTTCAAAGCTGATTCAGCGTTTGTATATTCCGGAGGGCGGCAAAATTTCTGTTGATGGAATGGATATATCCCTTGTAAATCCGGCAATGCTCAGAAAGCAGATCGGCGTGGTTTTGCAGGAAAACTTCATGTTCAACGGCACGGTTGCCGAGAATATTTCTATCCACTGTCCTACTGCAAGTATGGATCAAATCATACACTGCGCCAAAATTGCAGGCGCTCATGATTTTATTCTGGAACTGCCAAATGGTTATAATACGATAATAGGCGAAAAAGGTATGGGACTTTCAGGCGGTCAGAAGCAGCGTGTTGCCATTGCAAGAGCGATTCTTGCAAATCCAAGAATTCTGATTTTTGACGAGGCGACTTCTGCACTTGATTATGAGTCGGAGAGCATTATTCAGAATAATCTGAAAGAAATCTGCAGGGGCAGAACAGTCCTGATTATTGCTCACAGACTTTCCACGCTAAAAGATGCACAAAAAATCATGGTAATAGATAAGGGTAGTCTTGTAGAATATGATACCCATGAAAATCTTATGAGACAAAAGGGACTGTACTGCCACCTGTACAATCAGCAGCAGAGGGGTGATGTTGATGGATAATAAGATGAGCGAATACATACTGAAGCACAGCCGGAAAA
>JAETSI010000037.1 GCA_021769725.1 Oscillospiraceae bacterium
GTCGGCTACAAGGAAAAAATTCGCAGACATACTGACGTATGACAAGGATTTTTGACGCAGTAAGCGGCGAAATTTGCCGAAAAGACGTGCGAAAAAAGATACTGAACAGGCTCTTAGAGTGTTTATAAATTTGAATTGGCAGGATTATCAATAATTTCACCCGTATCAGAAAAACGTGAACCATGACAGGGGCAGTCCCAGGAATGTTCGGCAGGATTCCATTTAAGGGCGCATCCCATATGAGGACATCTTTTTGCTGTGGGAGTAAGCAGATTTGTGATTGACTTTCCGCCGTTTATGAAGAGCTGCGGTTTTATGATATTTCTTGAAGGGCTGAAAATATCCGCCCACTCATTTTGTTTGTTCATGACCATATCGCTGAATATTATTGCAGCTGTCATTGCACCTGTTATGCCCCATTTATTGAATCCGCTTGCCGTATATAAATTGGGGGTATTGCCTGAATATTTGCCAATATACGGTATTCCGTCAAGACTCATGCAGTCCTGGGCTGCCCAGTGATATTTCTCGTCAGAATTTGGATAGTGCAGTTTTGCAAAGTTTCGCAGTTCATTCCAGTTTCCGCCGTTTTCACCTGTTCTGTGACCTCCGCCGCCGACAAACAGCAGGTCTTGATAATTTCTGAATGACATTCCCTCATGATTTTCGTCAACATACATTCCGTTTACATTTGGTGCATTTTTCAGAGCGATGACGTATGAACGATGCTGATAAAGTTTCAGAAAATAACTTCCATGTCTGTTGATAAAAGGGAAGTGAGTTGTCACTATCACTTTATCAGCTTTTATTCTGTATCTGTCTGTAACTGCTGTATTTCCGTCTATTTCACGTATAAAAGTGTTTTCATATATATTGAGTTTTCCTGCAAAAGACGAAATAAATTTGAGAGGATCAAACTGAGCCTGATCCGGAAATTTTACTGCTCCTGCTGTTTTTATCGGCAGCGGCAGATTTTCGCAGAACTCTGCATTAAAATGTATTTTGTCAAGTGCTTTTAGTTCCTTTTCCAGTTTGTTCCGATCGTTTACGGAGTATACAAAATTATCCTTTACCTCATAGCTGCATTTAATTTTCCGGCACATTTCCGCATATTTATCAAAAGCTTTCTTGTTAGCGTACAGATATTTCCGTGCGGCTTCTGCACCGCCGTTTCCAAGAATTTTCTGATAAATAAGACCATGCTGAAAAGTTATTTTTGCTGTTGTATTGCAAGTTGTACCGCAGCATATCCTATTCTTTTCCGCAAGTATATATTTCACTCCGTTCTGATGAAGAAAATATGCCGTGAGAATTCCCGCTATTCCTCCTCCGATTATGAGAACATCTGCTTTAACATTGTTCCTGAGTTCCGGGAATACCGGTAATTTTGTATTAGCCTGCCATATTGATTCCATATAAATTCCTCCATTGCAAAAACGCCGTTTTGAATATATTCAAAACGGCGCTGCTTTTACTGATCCTGCAAATCTGCCGCAGGAATATCGTTTTCCAGATTATCTCTTGCAAGATCGTTATCAATAGTCGGATATGCAGAAGAAATCGGAATTTCGTGTGAGTAGGATTTATTATGCCATACTTTTTGCGATGCACTTGACGTTCCTGCAATTATGGGATTTGCATGAATTTTTCCCGACTTGGCTTTCCCCTGAATTTCTGGTATTGGAGATATCTCGTTTCTGGGCTGAGTATGTGTATAGTCGGTTCTTTTCATTCCCTTTTTTGCCATGTTTATCACCTCTGGATTAGTGTACGATAAATAAATGATTTTATACATAGATTTATACTCGCCGCTAATGCAAAATATCCAAAGAATGCTGAACAGAAACTTTGTATGTCAAGGTACTTGTAGTGTTGCATAAAATTAGGGTGTGTTGACATTACCGCTCAGTGCCCGTCTTACAGGCATCTTTTCCATCTTTCTGCGTCAGGTATGCTTTGTGCGTTCTGCTTTATATCTCCGATCTGATTATTTTTTTCGATGCTGTTTTTGGAAACTCCCTATCACGTAAAACAAGCTTTGCAATGCGCTTTGCAGGCGGAAAACCGTCGTTGACATAATCAATTTTTTGCTGTATTTCACGTTTTATGTCATCTGATACATATTCAGGGTCGGGATAAACTTCGGCTGTAATGGCATTGTCTCTTTCGTATACCACGATCTCCTTGACAGGGGCAAAAAATACAAATTGATTTTCTATTTCTTCCGGAGAAACATTTTCTCCGTTGGCAAGGATAATAAGATTCTTTTTTCTGCCTGTAATGTACAGATATCCATCATCATCACAGTGACCAAGATCGCCTGTTTTCAGCCATCCGTCTTCGGTGAGAGTCTTTTCTGTTTCTTCGGGATTCTTGTAATACCCCATCATTACCGAGGGACTTTTTACCCAGATCTCACCATCGTTTATTCTGACCTGACATCCCGGAACAATTCTGCCGACCGATTCCGGTTTAGGACAGTATTTAACGCCGGTGCATATTCTCGGTGAACATTCTGTCATTCCGTAACCCTGAGCGATTTCTATTCCGAATTCACGATATCCGCTGATTATGTCCGGGCTGAGATATGCTCCTCCCGAATAGATCACGCTGAAATTTTCACCGAATATCTCACGTGCCACGGCAGTCTTATCAGAGTTTTTCAATGCCGCCTGCTGCATTCTGGCAAGGATAGATGCAGCGATCATAGGAACAAAAGTTACATCTGTTGGTCTGAATATTTTCAGATTTTTTACGATCCTCATGATAGAATCGTTGACGCAGACCGTTCTTCCGTACCAAAGACTGCACAATATATCGCAGGTAAAACAGAAAACATGATGGATAGGCAGAACCGTCATACGGCGGTTTCCACGATAATTCATGTCCGGTTCGCAGGTAGCGTTGTCAATGAGATTTCTGTTGCTGAGCATTACGCCCTTGCTCTGACCGGTGGTTCCGGATGTAAAGAGTATTGCTGCCATATCATTTTCTTTCGGCGAACATTCCGGCTTTTTTCCGTTGTATTTCTCCGTGATATCACCGAGAAATTCCATTCTTTCATTCCGATTATGAATACTTATGATGCATTTTATTCCGGGGCAAAGTTCTCTGAATTTTTCTGCATCAGTTTCGTGGTGTTTGTCCAGAAATAGTATTTCGCTGTCGGAACGGTTTATCTCGTCAGCTATTCTGTCAACACTGTTTGCACTGTCAAGAGGTACAGAAACGTTTCCGCTGCACTGAATGGCGAACCATGCTGTCAGATATTCATAGCTTGTTGTTCCTACAAGAGCGGCATGGAGCTTGCCGGGGAATTTTTCCTGTATCCAGGCAGCAGCAGAGTCACAGTCCTGCCGGAAGCGCCGAAAACTTCTTTCCCGTACCTCTTTGTTTATATATTCAAGAACAAATGGTTCATCACCAAAACGTTCATCAGCATAATAAACGAGATCTTTCAGTGTTCTGACTTCATTCATTTGCTGAGACCTCCAAGATAAGTGATAAGTTCGCCGACTGTTTTCTTTGAAGCGGCTTCATATTCGTCAAGTTCAATTCCGAATTCATCTTCGCATTCCCCGAGCATACACATAAGGTCATATGAGTTAAATCCGAGATCTTCCGAAAAACGTGAGTTTTCAGTTATTTTATCGGCATCTGCGTCAACATATTGGCAGATAAGTTCTTTTATATTTTCAAGCATAACTTTTCCCTCCTGATAGATATCATGTCATATCAATGATTTCCTGAATTGTTTTGTTTGGATTTTCAATGCTTCTGAACAGCACTCGTCCCGTAAAATAATACAGGAACTCTATTTCCTGTGGTGTTGCCAGTTCAGACTGATAACCGAAATGGAAAGTCAGTCCGCCGTCACCGAACCGATGCATTGCTGTTATGTAAAACGGCTGAGGCTGTCGTCCGCTGTTGTACCACTTGCTTTTTACAGGTATATCTTTAAGATAAGGCACAAGGCTTTTCAATGTTGCATTCTGATAAGTAAAAGCGACGCTCTGGTAAGTTCCGCCCTGTGGATATCTGAAATGCGCTCTTTGTTCCCCGTAAAATTTCAAGGTGCTGTAGTCGGCGTGAAGAAATACATCTTGCTGTGCCCTGTTGATTATTTGCATCGATTCAAGAACAGTAGCATTAAGAGGAATGATGGTTCTCAGATCAAGGCAATGCATCCTCACTCCTCCGCAGCGTTTATTGAGCAGTGTTGATCTGCGGCTGATAAAGTCCTTGATAGTTACATCGGTCTCATTATTGTTAAACTTTGAAAGTACGGTTCTGATAGCATGAAGAATAACGACGCTGACAGGCATATTATATTTGTCTGCAAATTGTAGTATTTTATTTGTGGAATCAACACTGAGGTCGTAAGTAACTGTGCTTCCTGCGCCTGTTTTGGTATGGAGCAATCCCCAGCGTTGGTCAGGGGCGTTATTTTTACGGCGCAGTTCGATAAGCCTGCCCGGGCCTGTATAGTCAGTATACATAGGTTCGGATTTGGCAAGGACGTTATGCCAGAACTCTGTGTCACGCTGCTGTTTTTTGCTGCCCTCGTATTCAAGATCTTTTTTGACAGATTCGATATAAGAAGTCATGGGTTTGGGGGAGGGGAGATCGTACATAAGATTACAGTAGATATCCATAACATCTCTTGTAAAAGTAATAACGGACGAAGAATCCATACAGCAGTGGTGAACATTCAGATAATAGCCATTGAATCCGTCTGGCATGGATACTATAACAATTCGTGAAAGTTCGCCTCCGAATGTATCAAATGGCTGGGAAGTCCACCTGTCAAGGATAGAATGTGCTTTTTCTTCAGTGAGAGAAGAAAAATCGTAATACTCGAAGCAGCAGTTTTCATATGGCATAATATATTGCCATAAATCACCTGTTTCCGGGTCTTTCCAGATCCTCATTCTCATGGATTCACATCGTTCTACAGCCCGGTTCAGCGCTTCTCTGAGGACGGACACGTTAAGATTGGTCTGAAGATACTGACCTATTCCGATATTTACTATTTCGTGGGTAGGGCTTAGGGAAAGCGTGTATATATGTATCATTTGTGCAGGAGTCAGGGGATAACATTCACGTTTTATTCCACCTATTATTTTTTCCATAAAAATGAACCTCCATATAATTCTTTGCTATAATATTATCACAATTTTCACCGTAAGTCAAGCTATTTTGTGGAAGTTAGACAATAGTCAATTAATAGAGAAAGGTCGCATAGTGCGCTGAAAAAAGCAATACCGAGATCCCAAACTCTACATTTCGGTAAAAAACAACACTATATCTGTGACAGTATACCGGAATGCCTAAAGAAGATCCACCGAAGTGCAAAAAGCGTAATCATTACTGACGGCAACTATATGAACAGGTATGAGACTTATCTTGAACGCTTTGCCGGTTCACATTAGAAAAATAAAACCAACTCTTTTTCTCCCGATTCGCTTCACTTGATGTGGGAACATCCGGAAAGATAAGCGTAAAATCAATTCCGTCAGGCTACTCAGAGAGCGACCTTGTATGGAAGTCGAGTGATCCTTCAAAGATAACTGTCGATTCAAACGGAAATGTACAGGCTGTTTCTGCCGGTAATGCTTCTATCGTTGTTTCGACAAAGGACGGAAAGAATACTGTTAGCTGCGCCGTTATTGCCAAAGCAAATGTAGCTCTTTCAGAAAATGGAAAAACGGTTGATTCCGAAGATCTTATGGCAGCATAACCAAACAGTATATAATAATTAATGAAAAGCGGTCAAGATATTTCTTGGCCGTTTTTGTTATGCTATGAGAGAAAAAATAAGTCTTTCTGACTAATATTATGAAAAGGCAATGATTTGAAACATTGCATATTAATCAGAAAGGAGGAGTATGATTTATAACGATCCGCCAAAAAGTTGGATATATCATACAAATAAAGATCATGATTGTTAAACTGATGAGGAGACTTACTTCATGTGTAATAGCTGCAATTATTTGCTGCGGATGCTGTTTATACAGTGTTTCTGCCGAAGATGAATCGTTTTATGACAATAAATCTGTTTTAGAACGTGAACAGGATTATCTTGATATTTTTTTTGAAAATGGAATATCTTTTTTAAGCGATGAAAGTGAAACTTCGGACATTTACTATTCTGATATTCCGGTAACACAGTTTCAGGTCAGCGGTCTTTCCCCTCAGACTGACACCGGAATCGACTATACGGATTGGTGGTACAGTGAATGGGACGACTGCCGTTATGTCTTTCTGCCTGCAACTGCCGACAGAAGCAATCTTATTATATCTTATCAGACTGAAAACGGCGATCTTTATTTGAACGGCGTGAAAATCATATCAGGAGCAGCTACCTCTGTGCTGAATGATGCCGATGAATTCGATATTAAAGTTGGCGAAACGGATTGCGGAAAATTAAAGCTTATGCAGTCTGAACTCGGATGCATATACCTTTCAACATCAAGCGGAGGTCTTGATACACTTGATAACAATGGTTGGATGACCGAAACAGGTTCGGCTGTTATGCTGGACGCTGATGGAACTATTGAGTATTCAGGAGAACTTGAAAAAATAAAGTCTCATGGCAATTCATCCTGGGACTACAGCAAAAAGAAATCCTACAATATAAAGCTTCCTGAAAAGAAAAATCTTTACGGCATGGGCAAGGCTAAAAAATGGGCACTTTTATCAAATTATCTCGATCATTCCATGCTGCGCAACAAGGTTACTTCAGAAATAAGTCGTGTCGGCGGTATGGAATATGTAATGGATTCAGTGTTCGTAGACCTGTACGCCGACGGTTCCTATCGTGGTACATATCAGCTGACAGAACGGGTTCAGATCCAAAAACAGCGTGTCAATATCCGTGACCTTGAAGAAGAAACCGAATCGCTTAATGATAGGGAACTTGACGAATATCCTCAGATACTGGCAGGAATCCCTGAAAATTCTAACGATCAGTATGTAGTAAACAGCTATAAATACTACGATATCCCAAATGATCCTGCCGATATCACCGGCGGATATCTGCTCCAGTTTCAATTGCCAGGCAGATACAGCTATAAGGCAGAAAGCGGATTTATAACTTCAAGAGGACAGGTCATTGAAATAGACGGTCCTGAATATGCAAGCAAGGAACAGGTTCTTTATATACGTAATTTTGTGCAGGAAATGGAGGATGCCATTTATTCAGAAACAGGATATAACTCCAAAGGAAAGCACTACAGCGATTATATTGACGTTGATTCACTCATAACAGCATACCTTGTGCAGGAAATTTCCATGAACATTGATGCGACGAATACAAGTTTCTACCTTTATAAAGATTCAGACCTCAGAGGAGACGGTAAAATTCATTTTGGACCTGCATGGGACTTTGATCTTGCTTATGGAAGCTTTCCTACGATAAGACAGAATTCGTACGGCGATATATGCCATTCGTTGGATACGAAAAAACTTTTTGTTATTTGTTTTCCGATGGTCGGATATGAGGAGTATGCTGTAAATCAGCCGTCCATTGAGGGAATAAACTGGATCGGAAAATTATATAAAAAAGGCGATATAGCAGAACGTACTGCTGAAATATATTTTGAGCGCCTTGAACCATATATAAACGAACTTACTTCGGCATCAGACAGCAGCGAAGCGCTTATAACTCAGATGGCAGAAGAAATAAAATCTTCTGCCGAAATGAACAATGCACGCTGGCATACATATGGAGGATACAAATATTGTGTTTTCGGATCATCAAGCGGAGCAGATTTCATGGAGTCTGTCGATATAATGAGACGCTTTTTAGCTGACAGAAAAAACGGTCTTGATTCGATCTGGGCAGAATACAGAAACGTTAAAGGCGACGTAAATTCCGACGGCAGATTCAGCATTGCAGATATCGTAATGATGCAGGGATTTCTTCTTGGAAGATCAGAACTTTCAGACTGGAAAGCAGGCGATCTTTGTCAGGATAATGTAATAGACTCTTTTGATCTTATTGCTATGAAACAGTTAATTACAAAGTCCGTTCACATTATGTGAACGGACTTTGTCCGCTGAAATCGTGCAGCGTTGCCTTTAATTTTTTTCGATAGGATGTGCAAGAAAAATTTTTAAAAAAGATATTGACAAAAATAAAAGAGTGTGGTATACTGTATTTATAACCTATTAAATACATAGGAATAGTATATTAGTAAAAATGAAAGGATGATATAACCATGAGCAGACAATACAAATTTGAAACTATCCAGCTTCATGCCGGACAGGAAGCTCCCGACCCTGCAACGGATGCCAGAGCTGTACCAATATATGCCACCACTTCATACGTTTTCAAGAACTCGGCACAAGCCGCCGGACGGTTTGGTCTGACGGAGGGCGGAAATATTTATACACGTCTGATGAATCCGACGTCCGACGTTTTTGAAAAAAGAATCGCTGCCCTTGAAGGAGGAGCTGCCGCTCTTGCCACGGCATCCGGTTCTGCTGCAATTACCTATGCTGTCCAGAATATTGCTTCCGCAGGAGATCATATCGTAAGCTCGATTGACCTGTACGGAGGCACATACAATCTCTTTGCAAATACGCTGAGAGAACAGGGAATTACAACAGATTTTGCCGATCCCTCTGACTTGAACAGCTTTGAAAAAGCGATACGTCCTGAAACCAAGCTGATCTACGCTGAAACACTAGGAAACCCCAACTCCAGCATTATTGACATCGAATCACTTGCAGGGATTGCTCACAGTCATGGCATTCCGCTGATCGTTGACAATACGTTTGCAACGCCGTATCTGCTGAGACCCATAGAACACGGCGCTGATATCGTAGTTCATTCCGCTACTAAATTTATCGGGGGTCACGGCACTGTAATGGGCGGAGTTGTCATTGACAGCGGACGTTTCGACTGGACACAGAACGATAAATTCCCTGGTATCACAAAGCCGAATCCGTCTTATCATGGTGTCGTTTTTGCTGAGGCGTGCGGAAATATCGCCTATATTATGAAGCTCCGCACTACTCTTATGAGAGATCAGGGGGCAGCTATTTCGCCGTTCAATTCATTCCTGCTTCTGCAGGGACTCGAAACGCTTTCTCTCCGTCTGGAGCGTCATGTGGAAAACGCATTGAAAACCGTCGAATTTCTCAGTAAACATCCCCAGGTCGAGAAAGTCAATCATCCCTCACTTGCCGAAGGAAGGGAAAAGGAACTTTACAACAGATATTTTCCAAACGGAGCAGCTTCGATCTTTACTTTTGAAATAAAGGGCAATGCCGATACCGCAAAGAAATTCACGGAAAGTCTGGAGCTTTTCTCACTTCTTGCAAATGTCGCAGATGTTAAATCGCTTGTAATACATCCTGCATCAACTACTCATTCTCAGATGACGGAGGAAGAACTTCTTGCAGCAGGAATAAAGCCGAACACGGTACGGCTTTCTATCGGAACAGAACATATCGACGATATAATCGCCGATCTTGAACATGGCTTTGAAGCCGTAAAACAGGAGGGGTAATCATGAAGATTTATAAGAACGTTACAGAGCTTATTGGCGGTACGCCGTTAATGGAGCTTTCAAACATTGAGAAAAACGAGGGATTGAACGCAAGAATTCTTGCCAAGCTTGAATACTTCAATCCTGCCGGATCGGTCAAGGACAGAGTTGCTGCCGCTATGATAGATGATGCAGAAAAAAAAGGACTTCTCAGAGAGGGCAGCGTAATTATTGAACCAACCAGCGGAAATACCGGTATCGGACTTGCCGCCGCTGCCGCTTCAAAAGGATACAGACTTATAATCACAATGCCCGAAACAATGAGTATCGAGCGACGTAATCTCATGAAAGCATATGGAGCAGAGCTTGTACTCACAGATGGAGCAAAGGGCATGAAAGGAGCTATTGAAAAAGCAAATGAGCTTGCAGATGAAATTCCCGGCAGTTTTATTCCCTCACAGTTTACAAATCCTGCTAATCCTGCCGCTCACCTGAAAACAACGGGGCCGGAGATCTGGGAAGATTCTGACGGAAAAGTTGATATTTTTGTCGCAGGCGTAGGAACAGGAGGAACTATCAGCGGAGTCGGCGCTTATCTGAAATCAAAAAATCCTGAAATCAGAATCGTTGCCGTTGAGCCAAAGGATTCACCTGTTCTCTCCGAGGGAAAAGCGGGCGCTCATAAGATACAGGGTATCGGCGCCGGATTTATTCCGGAGACACTCGACACTGAAATTTACGACGAAATAATAACCGTCAGTCATGATGATGCATTCGCTTTAGGAAAAGCCGCAGCAAGAACAGAGGGACTCCTGGTAGGAATTTCATCCGGAGCTGCATTATGGGCAGCAGTTCAGCTTGCCAAAAGACCGGAAAATGCAGGAAAAACGATCGTTGCTCTGCTTCCTGATTCGGGTGAACGATATCTGTCCACACCGATGTTTGAATGAAAGGATCTGTTTATGAAAATTTCAACAAAGGGAAGATATGCACTGCGCCTTACCGTTAATCTTGCACGTGCCGAAAAAGGTTCTTATACTTCGCTCAAGGATATTGCTGAAGATGAGGAGATATCAAAAAAGTACCTTGAGCAAATCGTCCCTATGCTGAACAAAGCCGGGATACTGCGTACCAACCGTGGTAATCGTGGGGGATATTGTCTTGCAAGAAACGCATCTGATATTTCAGTCGGGGATGTACTTCGTGCCACCGAGGGCAGCCTTGCACCTATTGCTTGTCTGTCATATGATGTTAATGACTGTCCGAGACGTGAAAACTGCTCCACTCTATTTATATGGGAGGGATTGAACAAAGTTATAACGGAATATCTGGACGGAATTACAATACAGGATGTTATAGACAGGGGATAAAAAGAAACACCGCACAATTTTTGTGCGGTGTTTTGAAGTGTTTGATGCTATTCTTCGGTCAGTGTTCCTGACCACTTTACTCCGTCTTCGACAATAGTAAATTTCTTTGTTCGTTTAGGGGGAGTCGCCGGGGATTTACTATATCCGTTCAGTCCGGCAGTTTTTACTTCTGACGGATAATCCACATAGCAATTATTAAGATCAACGTTTCCGGCAATTCCGGGAATGTTTCCCGTGTTGGATCTCTGCCAGATTCCGAATTTGCCTGAATAATTTGTTTTTGTTACATCGTAATGTGCTACCCACACTGCATACCGGCTGCGTATTTGTTCAGTGATATAGTTTTCAAGAGTATATTTAGAACTGTAGATTCCTGCCCAGAATCCGGCTTTTTCGATAACATTAAGAAATGACTCGGCAATAGCGGAACATTTCGCCATGCCAAGAGCCAGCGTCTTTGGTTCTTCGATATCGAAATATACCGGAAATTCAAATTTTTTTCCCTTTATGGCTTCAAGACAGATCTGCGCTTCTTTGGCAGCTTCTTCGGGTGTGACTGCATAACTGTACCAGTATGTTCCGCATGGAATTTTACGGTCTTTGCATCCGGAGTAATTTGCTTCAAAAAATTTGTCCTTCTGAGAGATTTCTCGTCCGTATCCGGATCTTATAATCACAAAGTCAGTGTTTACTTTTGCCCAGTCGATAGTTCCCTGATGTTCTGAAACGTCAATGCCGTTCATCATATTTCATTCCTCCTTATAATAGCAACAGCTTTAGTGGGGCCGCATTTTCATCATCCCTTATGGGGCAATGAAAATATTTAGTATTATTATATGAAAATAAATAAATCCCTGTTCCGAAGATGCCAAGTCCGGTAAAAACGAACATAGAAAAATCCACTCTCCTATGGTATAATAGAAACCATAGGAGGGATTTATTTGTCGGAAATCATAAAACTATAATTATTTTAGTTCTTTATATTTTATTTGTCAATAATTATGGCACGAAGTGCTTATTTGTGGCATGAAATTAATATTATAATTTTATTTTAACGAAAAATGAGTTTTTATCTGATGGTTTCGTAAATTTCTCTTCCTTAATATAAAATTAACCCTCCTGCAAAAACAGGTGGGTTAATGGTTAATGTCTTGACAGCATGGGAAACGTTTAAAATCCGATTTTAATACAGTTACAGCCCATTCAATTATAATAGAAATAAATTAACGCTTATAGATGATTCACTTTATCAATAGTTGAGTATATAATTATACTAAAGGAGATGTTTAATTGTGATTTCTATTGGTAATCGAATATCATATATAAGAAAAGCTCGTGGTTATACCCAAGAGAAGTTAGCTGAATTAGCTAATATCTCAATACAATTTCTTTCCGATATTGAAAATAACAAAAAGGGTATGACTGTAACAACTTTAAAAAATATAGCGGATAGTCTTAATGTTTCTACAGATTATTTAATTTATGGCAGAGAGGAACCAAATGAAAATTCTATGATAATCGCTATGCTCGACACCTTATCGGATAGTAATAGAAAGGAAGCAGAAAAGTTATTAGAAATTTTTGTGGGTGCTGTAAATGAAGAATTTATATAAAATCATATTTTTATTGTCTCTGATATAATTATACATATAAAGTTGGATTTTACTATAAGTTGTTTTATACATAGTGATTGAATGTATGAAATTATTGTTTGCTTTAAATATCTTTATAATAAATAGGATTATCAGTGATCCCTAAAATATAGTCAACATTTGTTTTATGAAATTCTGCCAGTGAAATTAATATATCTGTTGGAATATCATTATCTCCCGTTTCGTATTTTGAATATCCGGTTTGTGACATATTTAATACTTTTGCCATTTGTGTTTGATTCATATCCTTATCTTCTCTGAGATCTCTTATTCTTGAGTACAAAATAAATCACCTCCGATTTATTATAGATTAATCTGTTTCAGGGTATTGACTTTTAACCTAAAACAGATTATAATTAAATAAGATGTATTAAAAAGCCTATAAATTTTTAAAATATTCTGAATTTTCAGTAATACCTAAAATATAATCTACATTTGTTTTGTGAAATTCTGCCAGAGAAATTAATATATTTGTGGGAATATCATTTTCGCCTGTTTCATATTTGGAATATCCGGTTTGTGACATATTTAATACTTTTGCCATTTGTGTTTGATTCATATCCTTATCTTCTCTGAGATCTCTTATTCTTGGATACATACTATTTCACCTCAACTCTATTATAAATTAATCTGATTTGGAATATCATTATTTAACCTGAAATAGGTTGAAAGGAGAATATATAATGAATTTAAATAGAATATTTAAACAAATCGCTGCAAAAAATGGCGTAAGCGTTGCACAAGTTCGTCAGGATATTCAAGAAGCAATAGATGAAGGTTGGAATAGCAGCGATAAAAAAGTAAGGGAATATTGGAGTACAATTCCTGCAAAGCATGAAAAGCCAACTTTAGAGGAAGTTATTTCGTTTATGGTTTCTGAATGTATGAAATGAAGGTCTGTTATAAATATTATACCCGAAACGATTTAAATTGGAGTGAGAAAATGTGTCATGATAGGCATAAGAATAATTTGAATAGCACAGATGAAAAATACGAGCATATCTATCAGAGGTGCATAAAGATGTGTCCCGGTATGAAACCGCTTATTGAAAGGATTCGTCAGATACCTCCTCCAAAACATAAAGAGCGTGATGTTTTACTGCTGAAAATAAAATCGGGAGATAAGACAGCGAAAAACAGGCTTGTGGAGATGTATCTTAGAAACGCTCTGCGTATTGCCCTTGAAGCTGCGGAAGCATCATTTTTATCTTTGGAGGATATCTTTTCTGAAACCGTAATCGGTCTGATGGAACGCTTGAATTGTACGCCGACATACGATAATTATTCTGCGTTTATTAGCGCCGGAATGCGTATAAAAGCGTATAATTATGTGCGGAAAAACAATGTTAAGTTTATATCCTACGAGGATTACTGCGAGAAAATAAAAGAGAAATATTACGACGGCGAAAAATTTGTGTTACGCCGCTTATATTTAAAACAGCTTAACGAAACATTAAGCGATGTATTGCTTAAAAAACTGACTGACAGAGAAAAAAAAGTATTGAATTTGAGATTCGGTTTGGGAGATGACGACAAGCTTTCTTATCAAAAAATTGCCGAAATCTTTAAATCCGACAGGAAGCGGATTCGATATATAGAACAAAAGTCTTTGCACAAATTAAGACCATCGTATTATTTTCCTAATAATCTAAAAGATTTTTTATGAAAGGCAAAATAATGAAATTAACAAGAATAACTTTTCAAAGGAAATAAAAATCCAGCAGAAACATGGGTTCTAAATGATTTTGACGATGATCGGCTTACTGTCGTTACGTGTACCGATGACGGTACGCAAAGATAAGTTGTCATAGGGATCAAAAAGTAAACTTACTCCATTTTGCTTATATGTAGAATGGAGATTTTTTATGCACACACAAATTAAATACAATGTTTTTAAGGAATCCGTCAGTAATCAATATGGCATATTTACCTTACTTGATGTTAAAATAATATGCGTTTCATGCCGAAAAACTGCATTTCGTGCCATATCCATTGACAAATATAATATAAATAGTTACAATAAATTTATACAATTATTTGGATTTTTGTACCAAAATTATAAAACTCTTGAAATAATACTCGGATTTTGTAACATTATGGTACTGCTATATTTTAATAATGGAAAGGAGTTGTATGATTTAGGTTCAGCTATTTCATGCAAGAAATTATGGATTATAAGTTAATTAGTCAATGGCTTGAGGAATATAATGTAACACTTGAGGAGAATTTCACAGATGCTTTAAGTCGTATGGCAAAAGAATATAAAAAAAGTTGAAAAGATGATATTTCAAAAAAGTTACAGGTAATTTCGTGAATTTTGGTGTAAAAAAATATATAATTATGTCAGATTACAACAGTAATCGTAATATTATAATTAAAGGAGTGTTTTTATGTCAATTGCTAACTCAAATCTGTCAAGGTATAATTCTTATAATACTGATATGACAGTATCTGTTACCGAAGCGGCACTTAATTCGCAACTGAGGCAGTATCTTGCTTCGATTTCTACGTCGGAAAAGTCGGATAACTTTAAGATAAAGGCTTATATGTTATCATACACCGATGATAATGGAAAGACAATAACGATTTTCATTGATAAGAACACCAATGAAGACAGACTTCTCAAGGGCTTTCCTGATGATTTCTATGAAACCGTAAAGAATTTGAAGGAAAACGACAGCTCGCTTTACAATGAATTAGAAAAACTGAATATTTTTGATATCAAGTCTGGGACAAGCTCACTGGTAGATATCAAACATCCTTCTAAGCAGTCAGAGGATGCAGAAAAAATCCAAATAGCTGCAGGATATTATCTGAGATATGCAATTTTTGTAGAGGATGGAATTCCTGATACCATTCTCTCAAAGCTTCTTAATGAAAACGATTCGTCCAAATTTGAGAATATACTAAAGGTTCTTACTTTGCAGCCAAACACAAAAAATGTGATGTTCAAGCAATTTTTCAGAAATATTTGCGGCATTCAGTTAACAACGACAACTTATGGAATATATCCGAATTTAAAAGTTAAAACTACGCTTTCAAAATCTGAACAGACCGGCGATGACATATGGTATTTTCCGTTTAATATTTCACTTGATTTTCGTGCTGTCGATTATATTAACTGCGGCGAAGAAGTACAGAAAAAAATTCAGGAAATGTCGGAAGTGACAAATCCTGATGATGTGTTTAATATTTCTCAGCTTGCTCTTGATCTTAAGACTTTATCCACTACTGTAAGTCCAACAGTTAAAGGGTTTGAGCATGACGTTGACGATTTTATGACAAGTATTATTCGTTCGTATTTTGATCGTCTGGAAAAGGCAGGACAAACGATGTTTGGAAGCGTCATCACCACCAAGCCTGCTTCTACTACAAATTATCTCTTTACACCGAAAATGAGAAACTATCATATTGCTCCCCGTACATTGGATTACCTTATCGGTTTTGGAGATGAAAAGACCATCCCGAATATTGGCAATGATAACAATTTGCAGTGGGATACCGACAGCAGTCCTCTGATTGATCTAAGCAATCCGAACAATGCTGCAATAGCCATAAGCGCCAGTCATTTTTTGCCATTTATTGCGAAAATGATTCGTCCGGCGCTTGAATATCTGCCGAATAAAATCGAAGTTTTTGCAGATGATCCTGTTTGGAAGGATTCATTTGAAGTATGGTCAGAATGCACTCATTTGAATG
Source organism: Oscillospiraceae bacterium (assembly GCA_021769725.1). Taxonomy (GTDB): domain Bacteria; phylum Bacillota; class Clostridia; order Oscillospirales; family Ruminococcaceae; genus Ruminococcus. The sequence continues at coordinate 16,219 of JAETSI010000037.1, forward strand.
AAAATCCAGATTTTAATTCAAATGGAGCTGTCTATAGTCCAAACTTCAACTATTCATACAGTCATTCTGATGAAACGAAAAGACACCTTATGTGGCAGCCTCCTCTTGTGCACCCTGTTGCTTCACTCAAGCTTAAACACAAATATAACGCCGAGGTTTCCGGAAAACCTTGCAGTTATAATTTTGACGGAACAAAACTTCCGGCATTTGTGTTCGATTTTAGAATTACAGGATGGCTTATGGTCGATTACAATACAAACGAGGGAACTAATGGAACTTATTTTGACAGAATCTTAAGAATGGCTGTCGGAATAAGAATTGACAGTCAGACCGGAAATATCGACTTTGTAAAGAAAATAGATAAAATTGATAATCGGCCTTCGGGACTTCCTCAAAGCTGGTGGGTAAAGTTTATGTCTGCACAGCATATTCAGGATTATGTCAAAACGCTTGTAGGACATTTGACTGCTATTATGACTGATATTGAAAAATATTCAATTGATAACTTTATTAATTCTGTTAACAGTCAGATTGGATTTGTAATGCCAGGAAACAAAACATTCACATTTGTATTCGACAAACCGAACGGAGAAGTTAATGCCATAACACCTTATGGAGATTTGTATATGTTCGGGAACTATGTACAGGAGTTGGCGTAATGAAAATGAATTTTACAACAGAAATTATTGATCAATATATGCGTGAAAGCTCAGTAAATCCGGATAATGAAGCACGTATTATAAACATTGGTGAAATCACGAACATTTTTTCAATAGGTACGGATAATTCTCTTTATCTGACAAAAGAAAATGAAAGCGGGGTCAAAAGCAGGTTCAGCAGAGTTAAAATTTTGGATAATGTCAAATCTTTTGCTGCTGAAAAAATTGACAGCCAGACGATTGCGATCGGAATTATCTCAGATGAAAACGTGTATATTACATACACAAAAAAGCCGGAGGAACTTACCTTTGAAAACTTGCATAAGATGGATTTCAGAGGAGTACTAGGCGGCATACATCTTTCACCATATCGTGTGTTAATGACATCTTTAGGTGACAACCTTTCCATGTTTGTTGAATTTCATGACGATTCGGGTTTCACCCAGCAGTTTGCAGCCGTTTTAGACGGAAACGATAACTCAAAAGCTAAGTATTTCCGTCTGCCATCTGAATTTACTGAAGTAATTGGAATTGCCGCAGGAAGAGCTGCAAGGCAGCTGGTTGACGGAACTTATACATATGGAGTGTTTCATGCCGGAAACGATTCTCCCTATTCCGGTTATAATTCGGACGCTCCTCAGCTTATATATACTCCTTGTTGCAATCCTTTTGGAAGTACTCCGCCTTCTCCCATAAGACTTAAAACAGAGGTAAACATCGAGGCTATATGTACGCTTAAAACGTCCGGCAATAATAAATCGGGTACACATCTTTTTGCTGTAGGTGAAGGAAAACTTTATTTTTATCCCGAAAGCGAGCAGGCCGATTGGATTCAGTCAGTCGGCAAAGGCGTTCCTAAGGTAATTGCTGAAAGTGATAATTTGCTAAATGCAAAGCAGATATCAGCATATATTCTTGCAAACAGGTTGTATATATTTATCAGAACTGCCGGAGGAGAACTTAATTATACTGTTTCGGATTATGACAATAACAAACCAGGTGATTTCTTAGAACCCGTAAATTTTATGGATGACGTTGTACGCTTTGATGTCAATGACGGCAAAATGACTATTTTCACTAAAAATGAATTTATAGAATGTACTCAAAATGAATTGACAGGCGCATTTGTGACAGATACGGTTTCAATCAGCACAGAGCTTGATACAAATATTTGCTTTTCTGCCTATTCGACCCGTATTAATGTAGGTAAATCAAATGCTGATGTTAAGCTTGAATCAGTAAATGGAAATAAAATTGGTTTCTATTCGGGAGGATATTACTATAAGACAAAGAAAGCGGCTTTGAAATCTGACAGCTTAGGTTACGTTACAGTTGTTCAGAAAGCAGACGGTATTTCTCCTGACTGCTATACAATAAAATGCGAATCTGATAGGATTGAAGTGAATCCAGCGGGATTTGTACACCAAAAGCTTCTTTCTATGACTGACGAAAACGATTTTAAAAATGCTAAGATAAGCGATGCGTTTGGGGAAACTTCTCCACTGGTTACAACAGAAAATCAGTCATCTCTTTCAGCGGCGGCATCAGGAATGGCTGCGCTTCATAATTCAGCAGTTGGACTTATTCCGGGTATGAATAACCCTATTACTAAATTTACAAATGGTGTTATGCTGACGATAACCGAGAAAGTAATTTCAATTTTACCTACCTCTCTGACAGATAATCCCTTTACCAAATTTGTTTCTAAAGCAGTAAGTGATATAACAGCGGCATTCAAATGGGTAATCGGAAAGGTCAAGAAACTTTATGACAAGACTGTTGGAAAGGTTATAAATTTTGTCATACAAAAAACTCAAAAAGTATGGAAGTTCTTTGTAGAAATTGGCGGTAAGGTTATAGACGTTGTTCTTGACTGTGCCGAAAAGGTCATTCAAGGAATAAAAAATCTTCTTGAAATGATTGGAATACCTGTTGGAAAAATCCTTGATTTTTTTAAAAAGGCTTTAGGACTTAACGATGCAGCAAGAATAAATTCGGCAATTAAGAATATTGCCGGAATATCAATTGACTTTCTTATCGAACAAGCGTCAAATCTTAAAGATTCGTCTGTTGCTTTTCTTTCGGATGCGGTCAATAAAATAGAGCATTGGGCTGATATCGACAGCGAAAAATTGAATGCCATTTCACTTCCGTCTCTTGCGAACAATAGCAGTAATAATATGCTGTCGGAAATGGGAATAACTCTTGATTCTCATAATATGTATGCATTTGATCTGATAAGCGGAGCTATTGTTTCAGAAATCACGACTCCTGAGATAAAGGCTTCTGATGGACTTAAAAAAGCGGCAAATAAACTTGTTGAGGACATAGAGGGGATAGGCGGAGAAATTGCAAAAACACCTGATTCACTTGTATATATTGTTAAAGAAATTCAAAAAATGTTTCAGGATTTTAGCGTTTCCAACCTGATTGCAATCATAAAAAAAATATTGGGTGTTGTTGCTGTTGATTTTCTGAAGATAAGCAAGGCGATATTAAAAACAATTTTTGATATTATTATCGAGGGAATCCGTGCTATATGGGAAGCGTTAAGTTCACCGATACAAATCCCATTTTTGTCTGGTGTTCTTAAAATTTTTGGCGTAACTGAATTTTCAATGGTTGATATACTGACCTATCCGACAGCTTTCCTTGCTGGTCTTATCAACAGCGGCGGAAATTTGATTGTCGGAAAGAAATTGTTTGATATGGATGCCATTGATGAAATCGCTGAAGTAAAAAGTCTGTATGAATTAAGAAAAATAGGAGGAGAAGCATATGTGTAAAAATACAGATGACAACCCGATGCCTATAGAAGGGGAGAAAAAATCAGCTGTTGCATTAAAATCTTTGATCGGTATATTTGCAGTGACAAATTGTATAATGTCCATTCCTTCATTAAAGGCAACGAGAAAAGGAGAAAAAGGAAAAATTGCTATGTATGATGGCATAAATTTGTTATTAACAGTGGTTGATTTCGGATTATCCTGTGGAGTCGGATATGGATTGTATTCTCCTATGGATTCATCAAATGAAAGAATAAAAGACTTGGATTATAAAAATGCCATTGCGGATACATCAAAGGCAGCCGGTCTATATTCCGACGTATGGATACTCAAAACGTGTATATCAGTGTTTGAACCTTCCTTTTCCACAATATGGAAAATTGCCGATGAGAAGAAATTAGATGATGGTGTATTGGATTTATTTGATGCGATCAACACTGCATTTTACATGGGTATATGCTGTTTGTCAATGATTTTTGAACTAAATGCCTGCGTCGAAGCTGGAAAGGTGGACGGCAATAAACTTAACGACAATCAGAAAAGGGATAAGTCTTGCTTTCTCTGTGAAACTGTAGGTTATATTTGCGATGATGCTTGTTCAATTGTTGATTGTATCATGTCAATTGGGGAGTTGAACAATATTCCGACTTTTGTTGCAAGAGAAGCATTTGAAGCGGCGTATGCAATTTCGATGTTTACAGAAGCAGGGATTATATATAACGAATGAAAAGCATAGACGCACATTCATTTTATGTGAATACGCCCTAAAGCGATACCGCACAAAATTGTGCGGTATTGACTTTATTTTTCCGAAAGTATTCCCTGATAAGTCACTCCGTCAATAGTGAGTGAAACGGATTTAGTGCGTTTTCCGGAGATCGCAGAACCAATTCTGAACCCGTCGTCGTAAGTACCGCCCTCGCAGTTTGGAATTCCGGATATTTCTGAAACATTGAAACTGTTTCCTTTGCAGAAGTTAGGACGTATGCAGTAATGACAATGCGATCCAGTAGAACGTCCCGTGCTGCCCTCGATGCCGATAACGTCGGTTATATTAACACTCTGACCGGATTTTACCTTTATCTCGCTGAGGTGACCGAAGTAGTAAAATTTGCCGTCAGTTCCCTTGATGCAGACATACTGTCCGAATCCCTGCGAGTGATCGGCAGAGTTTTCCCAGCCGGCATAGTGAATTGTTCCTCCGATTGTAGCATGGATCTCCCTGCTGTCGATTCCCTCAAGATCAAGTCCGTCGTGAACGGAATCGCCTTTGTATGCCTGCGTTACCTTGAATTTTCCCATGTATGGACTGTTCATTTTATTGATCCTCCTTGTTTTTAGCGTGCTGCGTTCCGAAATAGAATGCAATAACGGTAGTGAAGACAGTAATGAACTGATCGGGCGAAATATTTCCCTTCAGCGTCTGAGCGGCGAAAACTGCCGTCATAACGAGCGTTACGATTGACTTTACGTCGATAAGCTTTGCAAGTTT
>JAETSI010000169.1 GCA_021769725.1 Oscillospiraceae bacterium
AAGTGTAGCGGCTTGCGGGCGACGACACGCAAAATATACAATGATACTTCCTTACAGCCACAGTCCGAGCGTTAAGAGCGTCGCAGGCAATGGGTAGGGCTGCATGAGAACCATGCGGGGGTGCAATTCCCATGAGGTTATGCTAATAACCGTCCGATTAAAGCTCTCTTTCTACTTTTGAAACTATTGTACTCTATTGAAAGGGGGACATTTTAATGAATATTACTGATGTGCCTATCTGGGAGAAGTACACGCTCACCATTGAGGAAGCGTCAAAATATTTCCGTATCGGGGAAAACAAGCTGCGTAAATTAGCGGAAGAAAACCCGGCTGCCGGGTGGGTGATTATGAACGGCAACCGTATTCAAATCAAGCGAAAACAGTTTGAAAAATTCATTGACACTTTGGAAGTTATATAGTGAAATCGAGCCTTGAATGTGGTATAATAAATACAAGCATATCAAGGCTCTTTCCGTCATGGAAAGGAGCATGACGAACAATGTCGGAGAAAAGACGAGATAACAGGAACCGCATTTTACGCACAGGAGAGAGCCAGAGAAAAGACGGAAGATATGCTTACAAATATATAGATACCTTTGGGAACCCGCAATTTGTTTACGCTTGGAAGTTAGTACCTACCGACAAGACCCCGGCGGGAAAACGTGAAGATATTTCGCTTCGGGAAAAGGAAAAAGAGATACAGAAAGACCTTGACGACGGGATTGACACGTTGGGAAAGAAAATGACTGTCTGCCAACTCTACGCAAAGCAGATAAGGCACCGGGCAAATGTACGGCATGGCACAAAACAGGGGCGCAAGCAGCTTATGAGGATTTTGGAAGAAGATAGTCTTGGAGCTTGCAGCATTGAGAGCGTGAAGCTGTCCGACGCGAAAGAATGGGCTTTACGCATGAAAGATAAGGGCTATTCATTCAAGACAATCAACAATCACAAGCGTTCTCTGAAAGCTGCCTTTTACACAGCCATACAGGACGATTGCATTAGGAAAAATCCCTTTGACTTCCAGTTGAACACCGTTTTAGAAGATAACACCGAACCAAAGGTACCTCTATCCCCAACACAGGAAGCGTCTTTCCTGTCCTTTGTGCAGAGTGATAAAGTCTATCAGAAGTATTACGACGAGATTATCATACTGTTAGGAACAGGGCTTCGCATTTCTGAACTCTGCGGACTGACTGAAAGCGATATTGACTTTGAGCATAAGCTAATCAACGTAGACCACCAGCTTTTGAAAGTATCGGGAGTTGGGTATCATGTTGAAACGCCAAAGACAAAAAGCGGTATCAGACAAATTCCAATGAGTACCAAAGTCTATGAAGCGTTCAAGCGTGTGCTGAATGACAGGGGACGGGCAGACAATTTTATTGTCGGCGGTTACAGCAGATTTTTATTCCTTAACCGGAACGGGCTACCGAAAGTAGCAGTCAACTTTGAAACCATGTTCCGGGGGCTTGTGAAGAAGTACAACAAAAGCCATGAGGAAGCCTTACCGAAAGTGACAACGCCCCATACCCTACGCCATACGTTCTGTACCAATTTAGCAAACGCCGGAATGAACCCGAAAGCATTGCAGTATATCATGGGACATTCCAACATCAACATGACGCTGAACTATTACGCCCATGCTACCTCTGATAGTGCAATGGCAGAAATGGAACGGCTGATTGCTTAGTAGTAGATAGAGGTTTTACTACTTGATTTACTACTTTTGGACGCGAAAACATGAGGGGAAATGAGAATATATAAGAGCTTCTTCCGATTTGAAAAATGCCGGAAAGCCTGTAAATACAGGCTATACCGGCTTATGAGAACTTATAAAGAGATAGTCAAAAACTATATTTTGATTT
>JAETSI010000038.1 GCA_021769725.1 Oscillospiraceae bacterium
CTACTACGAAAAACAAAACAAACCACTACTGATTGATTATGATTGGTGATAAATATACTATATATTGTGTTCTGCGTGGAGCGTATGGACGAGATAATGCCATATGGGCAGTATGGATTGGTGACCTTCATTCGTAAAGGAGCGGTTCGAAGTTACTCAATACGTAGTGGAGAAGTAAGTTGAATATACCAGAAATTAAGTATTATCATAACAGAATAAATTGTTGATTTGAAAAAGATGTTTCCACATGTGGAGATGTCTTTTTATTTTATTCAAAGAAAAGGAGATGCACATACGATGCGGATATAAAGATAGGTTGTATTAAGTAGTGACATAATAAAGAAATATTTAGAAATGCCCTTGAATGGATGAAGACTCATATTTTAGAGTTATTATAGCAGATATTCTATTTCAGAAAGCGAGCAGAGAATTTGATACTTATGTTTTATTTTATTAAAAGAAAGGAGATATACCGATGAGAGAGGGTATGGCTAATGTGATTTTTAAGAGTGCGGCCCATAGGGACTTTTTTGAAAGATATTTGTCTCAATGCAGGTACCAAGATGCCTACCATGCCGCATTAATCTATTGTCTGGGAATCAGCGAGGATACAAGACGTAATGCAGCCAGGATTTATGATTTTAAATCTGGTTGCGTTAAAACAGAATGCCTGCATGAGGGGTGGCAGACTTCTGGCAGCCAGCACATTATAAGAATGGCATATAATCTCTACTGCAACGGTACTCCCAGCGTATCTGATTGTGAGAACTCAGACGATCAGTTATCTGAATGCAGAAAATATACGGTCGAAGATTTATTTTGTTGTGGCTATGCACCGTATTTTTGGCAGGCAGTGAAACTCAGATATCCGGAGTATTGTGGCTGTGCATGATGTGTTGCAGATTCTATAGAGAACAAAAGGAGAATATCATGAACAAAATAATAGCGATAGCAAATCAAAAAGGTGGAGTCGGCAAAACGACTACATGCGTAAATTTAGGCATTGGATTGGTGAGAAAGGGGAAAAAGGTTCTTTTAATCGATGCAGATGCACAGGGAAATTTGGCAGCCTGTTTAGGAATTGGTGAGCCGGACAACCTGGAGGTAACACTGGTAAATATTTTGGCGAAGGTGGTGAATGATGAACCTCTGGATGTGACAGAGGGAATTCTTCACCATGAGGAGGGTGTGGATTTTCTTCCTGCAAATATAGAACTTGCCGGACTTGAAACAACGCTGGTGAACGTTATGAGCAGGGAGACGGTCCTTCGTCAGTATGTAGACGAGATAAAGGACCGATATGATTACATATTGATTGACTGCATGCCATCTTTAGGAATGATGACAATTAATTCTCTTGTTGCGGCCGGCAGTGTTCTGATACCGGTAGAAGCGGCCTATCTGCCTACAAAGGGGTTACAGCAGCTTATAAAAACGATTGGCCGGGTCCACCGGCAGCTGAACCCGGAACTTGGAATTGAAGGAATATTGCTGACAAAGGTAGACCGACGGACCAACTTTGCAAGAGATATTTCAGACAAGCTGAGAATGGCATATGGCGGTCAAATTCATATCTTTGAAAACTGTATTCCATTGTCGGTAAGAGCAGTAGAGACAAGTGCGGAAGGGAAAAGTATTTTTTTGCATGATCCAAAGGGGATTGTTGCTGATGGATATGCAGCTCTGACGGAGGAGGTGCTTGCTTATGGGAAGCCGCAGTGCGAATAAGGTGAAATTCACCTCTTATAATGACTTGTTTGGTAACGAATCAATAGAACAAAGCGCTGAAGGCCAGGTCATACATCTATCTCTTGATATCCTTCATTCCTTCAAAAATCATCCGTTTCGCGTCCTTGATGATGAAAAGATGATGGAAACCGTTGATAGTGTGAGAAAATACGGGGTTCTGATTCCTGGAGTTGTCCGAAAAGATAAGCAGGGAGGATATGAAATAGTTGCAGGCCATAGAAGAAAGCGGGCCTGTGAACTGGCTGGATATCAGGATATGCCTGTTATAGTCCGGGACTTGAATGATGATGAAGCCACTATCATTATGGTTGATTCCAATATTCAGAGAGAAGATCTCCTGCCATCAGAAAAAGCAAAGGCTTATCGGATGAAAATGGAGGCATTAAGCCATCAGGGAGTCAAAGGAGAAGAGTATACCGCTGATTTAATAGGTAAAGGCGCGAAGAAAACAGGAAGAACAGTGCAACGGTATGTGCGCCTGACTTATTTGTTGCCAGAACTTTTAGAATATGTGGACTTGAAAAAACTCTTGCTGATACCCGCAGAAAAGTTATCATTTATTACTGCTGAAGAACAGGGGTGGGTACTGGGAGTAATTTTAGATAAACGTCTTTTTCCTAATGAGATACAGGCAGAGGCCTTAAAGGATGAAAGCAAAGCAGGGACTTTAAATAAAAAAAGAGTGACAGAAATATTGATTTCGGACTCTAAGATGCCCAGTATGCCGAAGATTACATTATCCCCTAAGAAACTAAGGGATTATTTTCCGAAGGAATATACAAAAGGGCAGATTGAAGCTGTAATATATGACTTACTGGAGTCTTGGAGGGATAGTCACAAAGTCGGTTAATCTAATACATGGAGACTTTGCGAAAGAATGTCATAAAGTCACTTATCTGCACTTTGCGAAAGAATGTCGCAAAGTGGCCAGCCATTAGAATTATTCTCCAAAGCAAATATATTTACCAAAATGTAGAAGATATAAAGGAGGATAAATATAATAGGTAAAAGTGGAGTTATAACGATTGAAAGTAAAGATAATCAGGTATATCATGATGTTGCTGTATTATTTAAAATTTATCGTTCTGTTTCCTGGCGAATGCAAGTGCAGATTGGACAAGTGAAACATCGGTTTCAAAAAGAGTATGGGACGGATGTGGATCAATTTTTAGAGTCAATATATCAGGCTGGCATGGATATAAATGATGATGAAGCAAATATTAAATCCAGAGTGGAAGCAATCAACAGTTCCAACAAATTTTTAAAATTGATTGATGAGGCTGTAGAGCTTATGAGAAAATACCATCCGCAGGGAGAACGATATTATTGGATTCTATATTATACTTATATGTCTGCCTATCAGCCAAACAATATAACAGAGATTATAAATAAGTTGGAACCGCATTTGTCTCAGAATGTGCGTATAAATCGAAGTACCTACTTTCGGTGGAGAGAAAGTGCTCTAAAAGCCGTGGAAGGTATTCTGTGGGGTTACGAGATGGAAAGCCGAATGCTATTAGAACATTATCGTGATACATGGGTAATAGACGTGTAATATCCTTTTTAATATGTTTATAGGAGAGGTGAGTTAAGTTGTTTGAGAATAGGGACACATGTAGAAAGATTATACAAGAAAAAAGTTTATTATCAATATTTGATATGATTGCGCAGGAAGAAGAGATGATGCTCAGTGAGAGAGCTAGAGGGACGATTAATTTGCAAAACAATGTTACAAAGCAGTTATCAAGTGGGGAGGTTTTAGATAAAAAATAAAAACGCACCATATATTGTGATTAAATATTGACACATACAATATGTAGTGATAAAATGATGGTGTATTGATTTATGTAGTACTTGAATAAGTAACACATAAAAGTTTGTTCTTTCTGCATTGAAGGAAGCAATCAGAGCATCAGTTTGTTCTGGGTGTTTTAAATTTATTAAGCTATAGAATGGCGCTCATTTTTAGAAAAATGTAGCGTCTTTTTTTGTGCAGAAAAAAGCAACAATACAGAAGGAGGATAGCGATTAGGAATCAGAGCTTAATTCAAAGGAGGAATCAAATGAAACGTGACAAATTTAAGAAAATGAAACTTGATATCCAGACACTTGAACCAGTGAGCCATCCAGATAACTGTGTTTTACTACTAAGCGAAGTTAAGATGGAAAATCCAGAACCAATGGAATTGTCAATCGGTCAGGCAATGCAGAAAAAAAGCTGGATGCCTGACGGAACAATATTAGTTGGACTGGAGGCCAAAGGTATCAGGACAGAAGATGAGAAACTGAGGAATTTAGGCACCAGCAAGCAGGCGGAGATTCTGGATTATAATTTTTTTCGTTCCAGGTTGCCAAAAACAGTGATTACGGAAGTGAAAGCAGAACTATTAGACTTCCGCTTAAGAAAGACTATCCCCTTTTCAGTTAAAAAGCTGGAATTTGCTTTTGGTAACGGAAAAAAGGTGGATTATACTGACAAGGTGAGTGTATTATCGTTGGATCAGTTAGCCAGTTGAGAAGGAGGCTGCTATGATGAAGAATAATTTGCAGGCAAAAAGAATCGTGATAACCGCAGGAGACGTACAGTTACCAATTAAAGTGGGTGAAGAAGTATGCTATCGATATGATGGTCATCTAATGTGGACGGATAGGGTACATCGCATTCTGGAGGTTGCGGCGGATTATGTACGGATTGAGACTACCTCCTACTACTATACAATCGAAAGAAATGGCAGAGATTGTGGGCAGTTAAAAGGTGCGGCTTAAGCAAGATCAAAAAAGAGATAAGAAAGGGACTATATTGGGACCGAACATGCATTGACTTGAGATTTCAAAGTTTTTATAATGATATCATCAGTTTTTATGCATGGGAATATTTCCGTGGAGAGCCATAAAAATTGTAAAATATGCAGAGAAGGCAATCATCATTGTGATGGTTGCTTTTTTTGTACCAAAAAAGGAGTGATTAATTTGAGCAAGGACAGACAGGCGGGGGTTCTGGTGTTTAATCAAAAAAAGCATATAAACATACCGGCGCTTACAGGACAGTTTTATGTAGTCAGCATGATAGTGCTTTTTAGGTGTCAGACTGCCTATGCAGATATTTTTGATACAGCTAAATCCGCCATGCAGCAAGTGTATACAGATGTTGCTGGAATTGCAACGGTAGGTGCAGTTGTGTGTGCGGCAGTATGTCTCTTTCTTATGAATTTTTCAAAGTCAGGAAAAACCGTGGATGAATCACGTGCCTGGCTAAAGCGTATTATTATCTGTTGGGCCGCCCTAATGACTCTTGGCGGTATTGTAACCTATATGGAAAGTATTATTCCAAAGAGTATGTTTTCTGCGTAACTATATGGAGTGTATAAAAAAGGCTGGTGCTCTCCCAGCAAGGAGGTGTGTAAAATCCTGTAACGGGATAATAAAATGGGCTGGCTGTTAGAATTATTATTTGAAAGTATTAAAGAAATGTGTTCCCAATTTATCATAGATATGATGGATGTCGCAAGCAGTATGTTTACGGAAATTTTATCCTGTAATTTAAATCTGTTTGAAGAATTGTTTGGCGTTGCCGGTAATTTGTACCGGGATGGCATTATGCCGATTGCGGTTATGATTCTTCTTATGATTTTGGTCTGGCAGTTATTTAAGGGAATATTCAGCAAGATAACAACCTCATCGGAGGAGCCAATTGAACTCATACTTCGGTCGGCCATCAGCCTTTTCATGATTGTCTACGCAAAAGATATTGTCAATTATATTCTGAATATTGTAGGAACTCCTTACCAGTGGGTAGCGGGAAGCGCAATCACAGTTAATTCTTTTTCAGCATACGTGACAGCAGCGGAGGCAGTGGTATCTGTATTGGGCATCGATATAATCAGCATTCAGATGCTTTTGTTAATCATGCATTTTGTTGTAGCTTGGAACTATTTTAAAATGCTTTTTATTTTGGCGGAACGGTATGTCCTGCTGGGAATCTTTTCTTATACCGCACCATTGGCATTTGCAGCCGGCGGTTCAAAATCCACAAATAATATTACCACCACATGGGTGAGGATGTTTGGTGGACAGATATTGATTATCATACTGGACGCGTGGTGTCTGAAGATGTTCCTTTCGGGCTATGGTAACTTAATGTCCAGCAGTTATGGATTTACGAAGTTTTTTGCGGCAACCATGTGTCTGATTGGATTTTGTAAGATAACCGCGAAGCTTGATAGTTATATGGCTTCTCTGGGAGTGAATCTGGGCAGAATCGGAGGCGGCCTTAGTGGTATGGGCGCACTTCTTATGGCAGGCCGGCTGCTTCATATGGGAGGCAGCGGTGGCAGAATCGGAGGCGGAAGCCAGGAAAAGGGAACTTCCCCCATGGGATTCAGCACAGGAAAACCAATTCCAATGGGAAGTGGTTCTCCGGACTTTGGAATAGCTGGTATGTCCGGTATGCAGAATAGTTCCAATATTGGCGGCGTGAGTGGTGGAGTAAATGCCGATGAAAACCCAGAACTAGGGGAGGACATTGACTGGCATGGGGCTGAAAATAATTTTGACAGTGGAATGCCTGGTACTGAGAGTGCAAATGCCCCCTTTGGAATGCCGGATGAATCAGATTTTGATGCACAAGAAGGCTCCTTTGACGGGATGGAGAGTAGGGAAGGTATGGATTACCCTGGCTTTAATTATGATGAGGATGTACCTATGGATAGTTCTTATGATGAGGCAGGGGAAATTCCCGGAATGGGATATGGAAAAGATGGGCCGTTTGGAGCCTCCCTTGATGAGCCTGAAGAAGCGTTTGGAACTGAAATCGGAATGGACGAAGGCAATATTTCTGGCTTTGTAGGAGCAGAACCGGGTGGCGGTATGGAGGTATCAGGAGAGACTGGTGGAATTACCGGAATGCAGGATGGCGGGCAGGAAGCAGAACCAGGTGCAGGAATGGCAGACACTGGTATTCTTTCATATGATAGTGAGTCCGCACAGGTAAAAGAACATGCAGGAACATTGCCTGGTGGAGCAGAAGCCATGGCTGCAGATTATGCAGGTGGTTTGGATAGCCCGGCCTCTTCTGTACATTCTGGTCTGCCGGGAACCAGTACGGCAGGAGCCGGCATATTGGATACTGATACCGCAATAAACGAAATGGCAGGTGGTGGCGCCATGGACGAAGGTCAGCCCCATAGCATGGGAATGGATGGCAGTGTTTCCAATGGTGTTGGTGCTGTCTCAGGCGCTGAAAGTATGCAAGAGGTCAAAGGTGTATCCCAGGGCGGAATGGAGAGCGGTACAGTTATGGAAACTGGTACCGGAACTTATGGTCAATCCGGAAAGGGCAGTTCTGATGAAAATTATGGTTCTTATCTTGCGGAGCGTGATGGAGAACGGGATATGCGTTATGATGCCAGTCGGTTTGAAAAACCACAGGGAGCCTATCAGACGATACATGAAGATGGAAAAACCTATTACGAACTTCCGGAAAAGGAACAAGCTCCAGCGGTTTTACCGGAAACAAAAGCGGTTTTGGAAAAGAACGGCATGATACGTCTGGAGAAAGTATACAAGGAAACTCCTCAAGAGAGAGGCGTACCGAAGCAAGCGTCGAAAAAGAAACCGGAGAACAAAAAGAATACCGGAAAGAGGTATGCGGACGGGAAAGGAGAAAAAAGATAACAAACAGCCGGTCTAAATGGGACCGGCTGTTTTATAGGAGAGAGAATGAACGAAGACCGGAGCAATGAGCCGCTTGACAAAGCGGCAGAAACGGCTGCCCGAATCGTTCGGGCAGCGGGGCAGACAGAAAAAATTGCCCATTCGATACAGGCGGTACATGCCGCCGCTGGGGCTGTCAGGGCTGGAGGTGCGGCCAGCGGTGCCACGGTGGGAACCGCGTTGGGGGGACCGCTTGGAACATTAGTCGGCGCTTTGCTTACAAGTAAAACCGTTTGGAAAGTAATAGGTTCTATCCTGCTTACAATCCTGCTTTTTGCATATCTGCTTGTAAATTCTGTCAGCCTTATTTTTATGTATCTCAGCTTTGCAGATGCGGATGCATATGTGTCCCAGGCTCGTACCGCAGAATGCAATAACATAAAAATACAAATAGATGCTCTTTTTGCCGCTGATTCGGCTTTTGAGTCAGAAATATATGGTTTGGTCGAGGCCCTAAGAGATAAGGCAGCAGAGGAAATCCGGGCTGACTATGATAATAACCAGAGTGGATATGATGGGTATGAGGTGGATGATGAATATGAGACAGTCCTGAAACCAAAATTGAGCCAGTATCTGGCCGTTCTGATGGAAGAAACCTGGAACGGGAAACAAATAGAAGGATTTAATGGGTACGGTACAGGGGGAGGGACAAGCAGTCTTACCAGTGCGTATGATGAATATTTTACGCTTGCGTCCGCCACTTATCAGGTGTCAGAAGTACTATTAAAGGCTATGGCAAAAGCAGAATCCGATTTTAATCCAAATTGTGTATCCAGTGCAGGTGCTATTGGAATCATGCAGCTTATGCCCGAAACGGCAGTGAACCTGGGAGTTACCAATCCCTACGATCCTAAACAGAATATTATGGGAGGAGCTAACTATATCTCACAGCAACTTGCAGCTTTTTCTGTTTATCCGAATGGGCTGGAATTGGCGATTGCTGCATATAACGCGGGGCCAGGCGCTGTGAAGAGAGCAGGGTATCAAATTCCCCAAAATGGAGAAACACCAGCCTATGTGCAAAAGGTTCTGGGATATATGGGAGAGGGTGGCGGAAACACGATACCGGGAATCACACAGACCGATTCGTCCATATCGAAAGTGCTCTTAAAATCCTTTATTGATGAAAAAGAGAGCGCCTTTTTTGATTGGGCAGAGACAGGAACACATACAGAAACCATTGGTTCCGGCGATGAGGAAGAAGAAATTGAAATTGTGGACTATTCTATTGTGGTAAAGTTGAATCCACATTTGTCTTCAACAGGAACCGGATATAGTTTCCGTTATGTGACGGACCCAAATAGCTTTAATAACGTGCTGAAGCTGTTCCAGTTAGTTCAAAATGGGAAGGACGGGGCACTGGATATACTGTTTAAGGCCGCAAGCTGGAAAAATTATATATTAGGTTTGGGAGCGTCAGGAGGTATTTATACCAGTACCATCGCTACCGGAGGGGATAAAATCTCCTATGAGACAGTGCCCGGTTGTGTGAGGGAGGTAGTGTATTACAACCAGGGGGAGGAACCCTGGGCCTCTCTTTCCTATGGGGGAAGCACAATACGCACTTCTGGCTGCGGCCCTACAGCGCTTGCTATTGTGATTTCGACACTGACAGGTGAACAGATAACGCCGGAGATGACAGCGCAATATGCAATGGACACCGGAGGATATGTTTCGGGGCGTGGAACCAGCCATGCATATCCGGCGAACGCGGCTCGGAACTGGGGACTGTCGGTGGAACGTGTGAGGCGGGAACAGATGAATCATGTTGTTGCGGAATTGAAGAATGGTAAGCTTGTGGTGGTAATTTGTGCGGAAAATACGATATCAGGAAGCAGCGGACACTTTATCGTATTAACCGGAGTGACCAGTGACGGAAACATAACAATTGCCGACCCTGGAAGCCGGGGGAGGACCGGAAACCTGTACAGCCCTTCCACAATTCGGTCATACGCCAGGGATTTAAGCGATGGCGGCATATGGATTATAGGAGAGTGAAGGAATGAAGCATAGATCAAAATGGAGTTTCTTTTCCAGTCTTGCGCTCAGCCTGATTCTTGGCATATCTGGAGTTTGCCATGCTGATAGTCTGGTGGGGGCAAAAGAAGAAACAATGTGGGGTGAAGAGTATACCGATACAGACACAGGGAAGGGAATGCTGGCTGTCCGGTGCCAGGTGTTTCAGGGGTTTCAGGGCGCAGTCACCATTCATTTTACTGGTTTGGCAGGAGGAAGGACATTTACTGTGTCACTTGATAAAGATGGTGATTATATAGCAAATCTTTCGCTGGCGGGGGAGCAGTACAAAGTAACAGGAGTCACGGCCATATCAGAATTACGGGAATATGACTGCCATGTAGAGCCGAATACTGTTTGTGTGGAAGCTGGCAGGATTTCTATCTGTAAGGTGTTTGTGAAACCGGGCAGTATCCAGAAATTTCCGGAAGAAACTGAAACGCAGATAACAGAGCAGGCTGAAAAACAAGAAATAGCAGAGAGGAAAAAACAGACAGAACAGATAAAGCCAGCCGTGGAGAAAGAGATGTTTAAAACAGAACCGGATTGGAGGAATATACCAGTTTTGGGTATTATTGGCACTGTATTAATCCTGAGCTGTGCCGGCAGCCTGTTTTATTTGAGAAAACGGGATAAATAGGAGGGTGACGAGTAATGAATGAGGATAACCGGATTGATATTTATACAATCCCGCCCAATTTTGCTGAGGAGGGGACAATTCTTTCCGGGCGGGTAAAAACCAGAAATGCATTCGAAACAGCACTGATTCTCGCGGTATTGGTACCAATTATTATGTCACTGAATGTTACGGGAAAGACAAAACTATACATCGGCATGATAGTCCTGGTGCCGGTTATAATCCTGGCTATCATGGGAGTTCAGGGAGAAAGTCTTTTGGCATTTATCGCAAGCTTTTTCAAATTTTTAAAGCGTCGCCGCAACCTGTCCGTACCGGATGAGAGATACCGCTTAGAACAGAGCCGGAAGAGAGAAAGGTCAGAGAAAGGAGGGACGATAAAGCATGAAAGAGGAAAAAAGCGAGAAAAACCAAAGAAAAGCCTGGAGGCGGGAACTACGGAGAGTCAGGAAAAAACTGAAACAGGAGCAAAAAAGAAGAAAACTAAAGCAAAAGGGAGAAAACGCTCCCCAAAAACAGACAAAGGAGAAAATCACAGCAGCAAAGCAGGAGGAGTTTTATGACCTGCCTTACACAAGAGCCTCTAAAGAAATTCCAATTGAATCAATCCGTGACGGAGTGATTCACACAACAGATGGACGGTATGTAAAAATCGTTGAGGTTCTGCCGATTAACTTCCTGCACCGGAGCGCCAGCGAACAGCGTAACATCATTTATTCTTACATAGGCTATTTAAAGATAGCGCCTCCTGAACTGCAGATAAAATCCATCTCGAAAAAGGCAGATATCGGCCTGTATATTGAGGCTGTGAAGCAGGACATTGAGGCAGAGCCGGATGAACGGTGCCGGATGCTCCAAAAAGATTATATCAAGCTTCTGCGTTCGGTCGGATACCGGGAAGCGGTAACCCGGAGGTTTTTTCTGGTATTTTCTGTGGACGGCAGGCGGGGAACTGAGTCTGAAATCGCAGCGACATTAAACTCTTATGCACAGACAGCAAAGAAATATTTATACCAGTGTGGAAATGAAGTTGAAACATCAGATAATCCGACACAAGATATGGTGGAAATGCTGTATCTGCTGTTAAACAGGAAAACCAGCGCCACAGTTTCTCTTTCCCAGAGGTTAAATCAGGTGGCCGAGTGGTATATTCGCGAGAATGGGGAGGAAAGTACCGGCCGGATTCCGGTTGCGGAATACTTTGCGCCCGAAAGACTGGACTTCAGGCATGGGAATTATGTTATCATGGACGGAGTATACCATACATATCTCTTTGTCCCATCGGCAAGGTACCGGAACCGGGTGCCGGCCGGCTGGTTGTCCCTTCTTGTCAATGCGGGGGAGGGTATTGACGTGGACCTTTTTTTATATAAACAGGATAAGGTTAAGACTATTGAGCGCATTGGAAGGAGAATCCGGCTGAACCGCTCAAAAATCAAGGATGCCTCCGATACCAATACTGATTTTGATGATCTCGCAGAGTCAATCCAATCCGGATATTATCTGAAAAATGGACTTGCGGCAAATGAGGAATTTTATTATATTGCTATCCTGATAACCGTAACCGGATACAGCGCAAAGGAAGTGGAGTGGAGGGCTAAGGAAATGAGGAAGCTCTTAAATGCCCAGGATTTAGACACAGTTTCCTGCCTGTTTCAGGAGGAACAGGCATTCTTGTCCGCCCTGCCACTGTTAAAGCTTGATAAAAGCATTTATGAGCGTTCTAAGCGGAATGTTTTGACATCTGGCGCTGCGAGCTGTTACCCCTTCACTTCGTTTGAGATGTCGGACAAGGACGGCATATTGATGGGGGTGAATACTGCAAACAGTTCATTGGTAATTGTGGATATTTTTAATTCATCCTTATATAAAAATGCGAATATTTCTATCATGGGGACAACTGGAGCGGGAAAAACTTTCCTTCTCCAGTTAATGGCCCTGCGTATGAGAAGAAAAAACATACAGGTTTTTATTATAGCGCCAGACAAAGGACATGAATTTGCCAGGGCATGTACCAATATCGGAGGCGAATTTATTAAGATATCGTCATCTTCAAAAAGCTGTATCAATGTAATGGAAATCAGGAAAAAAAATAAGGAAACGAATGCAATCCTTGACGGGGAAGTCATGGAATATTCTGAACTGGCGGCGAAAATCCAGGATTTGCATATTTTCTTTTCTCTTTTGATTCCCGATATGTCCCATGAGGAAAAACAGCTCCTGGATGAAGCATTGGTACTGACCTATCAGCAGAAGGGGATTACCCATGAGAACGAAAGCCTGGTTGACCCGGAAAAACCGGAACAATATAAAGAAATGCCGGTTCTGGGGGATGTTTACAATGAACTGATTAAGAAGCAGGAGACCAAGAGGCTGGCCAATATCTTGAACCGTCTGGTGCATGGTTCTGCCTCCAGTTTCAACCAGCAGACCAACGTGGATCTGAAGAACAAATATATTGTTTTAGACATATCAGAGCTTACCGGGGACTTGCTGCCAGTGGGAATGTTCGTGGCGGTGGACTATGTATGGTCAAAGGTAAAGGAGGACCGGACAGAGAAAAAGATGGTATTCCTGGATGAGGTCTGGCAGCTGATTGGGGCTTCCTCCAACGAACTGGCGGCGGAATATGTTCTAGAGATTTTTAAGATAATTAGAGGTTACGCAGGTGGAGCAGTGTGCGCGACACAAGATTTGTCGGATTTTATGGCGCTCAAGGAAGGAAAATATGGACGTGGCATTATTAACGCCACGAAAACAAAAATCGTCCTTAACCTGGAAAATGACGAGGCAAAAAAAGTGCAGGGGCTGCTTCACCTGTCCGATTCGGAACGCATGGAGATTGTACATTTTGAGCGTGGAAAAGGGATGATTTCCACGAACAGTAATAATCTTACACTGGAATTTAGGGCAAGCCAGCTTGAGAATGATTTGATTACTACAGACAGGAAAGACCTGCAGAACTTGAAGGAACGGCTTGAAAAATTCGGAAACCATGCATATGGTAGGAGGGGAGGATAACTGGATGGCAGTATATATTAGCCCTGAGGTAATGGAGGAGAGGATACTTATGGTAATACGCAAGTATAATGTTCTTTATATGGAACAGCTTTTGAAATTTTTTGATGGGAAAGAAAAGGCTGCAGGAAAAGCGGTGTCAAGGCTTTTAAAGAACAGGCAGATTTACAGAAATCCTTATACCGGCCTTCTTGCATCTAACGAATTTGCCTATTCGCTGAAAGACGAGGGTACAATACAAAGCCTTTGGGTATTAATCGATATGATGCATAAACGGGAAGTGGACGGCCATTATATGGCGGTGAAAGAGGATTTTCCAGTAAGAATCCTGTTTTTCTGTGGTCAGGATATCTACGATATTATTTATATAGGAATTAGGGATTTAAAGCTGGTAAATGGTATGTTCGCCAAAAGCAGGCGCTCAGAGGAAAATAACATTATCGTTTTGGAGGATAAAACGCTAATTAGCCAGATAGAGGTCCCTGGAATCATTGGGTTTTGCGTTGTGAAGGAGGGTGGAGAAGTCGAATATTATAGAAAAAGGACATGAATTTGAGGTGATGGAACAATTGGAACATCAGCTTTTGGAGGTTCAGAGAGTTGCAGGAGTAGTACAGGATAAACTTGCTGAGGCACAGAGCGTAAAAACACTTTATAATCGTAGCGCTTCCAGTTTCCAGTATGGACGACTGTTAGATTGTATGATGGAAGCTTCTGAACGTGCTGAATGTCTGACAGACCGGCTGCGGAGATTTATATTGAGAAACCCATTTAGCAGTTCTCTCAAAGAGGAATATTGTCTGAATTTAGTACAAATCCATAAAATCCGTGTGGAATATGAGGCTTGCATATTGAAAGCAGAACTCCCGGTTTTACTGCCCCACCGTAAAAGTAAATATACAGATTATATCTATAAACCTTTATTTCTGGCTCTGCAGAATTGGTGTAAAGAGCGTCAGCAGCAGGGAAAAGAGATTCCTGTATATGAGCGGGCAACGGTCTGCTTTATTCATGAGTATGATAAGAAACTGCCAGGAACCAGGATTCGGGACCATGACAATATAGAGGAAAAACAGGTAGTGGATGCTTTAGGAATGTACTTCCTTGTATCGGACGGCGGTCTGCATCTAGACACTTATCATACTACCATATTGGGGGAACGGGATTGCACGTTCCTTTTTTTGATGGAATATAACCAATTTCCTAAGTGGATTTGTAAAAGGCACCACCTGGACATCATATCGAAAAATCATCCGATTCCCGCTACAGGTTTTTCGACAGGGTAAAATTTTGGTGAGAGCCTTTAAAAACGTATCCATAGACAGAAAAAAGGAGATTCATTCTACCCAGGGATGGAGAGGACAGGGTATGAAAAGGAACAAAACGGAATAAGAAGAAGGGGACAGATATGAAAATGGATAGAAAAGATGAACTTCTGTTACTTATAGCAGTCAGCGGGGAAATACCGTCAGATTGGATTGGCCGTGCAGTCGGTTCTGAATCTTACGCCGCTGTGCTTTTGACCCGATTGAAGCGTGAGGGAGAAGTTAAACTTCGGAGTAAGGATGGTATCAGAGGTTATCTGCTTCGAAATAAAGCTAAACAGTATCTATTGGTTCATTATTGGGATGATGTGCGGCTCTATTTATCCGGAGCCAACTCCACCAATCACGTGAAGAGTGAGCCAGAAAAACGGTTGCGGCTTCATCGTATGAGTATGGTATGGATTTATATTCATCGCGCTGGGATACGGATTTTTCAGAGTGAAAAACCGAAACTTTTCCCTGTTTTCCATCAGGTTCCGTTCGATTCCTCAACTATCATAGGCAGTACCCCGGTATCTTATTACGGGACAATGGAGTGGAAGCAGGAAACGGACATGGAAATCAAAGGCTCAAGGGCCTGTGGGGTACTGGCGGCGGATCAGTTTTATGTGGTCTACAATACAATGGGAAACCTGATGAAATGGACACCAAAAATAGAACGGAATTTAAAAAGCCGTCTGGAGATACGTCTTAGAAAGTGCAGGCAGATTTTACCGGGCGGTGCCATTATCATGGGAGTCGGTATGGAGATGGTACAGAGAATATTAATCAGTGACGGAGGACTGAAGGGGAACCTCTTTTCTTTAGATGATGTGTATGAGAGTTATTACTATATTCCCTTTTATGCAGAGGCGGCTATTCAACTGAGACTATTAGGCAGTGAAACCGATGGGGTTAGGTTTTACCGCTTTTTGTGTGGCGCGTTAAAAAGCGTGAATAATGACCGATTCTCACCGGAGGCCGGAGAAGATGAGAACGGGACCCCGGTCTACTTTTGTTACTTAATGGATTTGTGGCAGATTAAACGTATTATGAGTCTGCCGTTAAGAAAGGGTGGCAGAATATTCTGTTTTACTTATCAGGCAGAGGTACTCCGTTTACTTGTACCAAAATGGTTTCAGGTGGAGGCAATCCGGCCAGAGAAAGTGTACCGATATCTGGGGTGGAGGCAGTAGGGCAGAGCTGAACAGAAAAAGGAGAGAGCAATATGGAACCGATTTATCAAACTGGTAATGACACGGTAGACCGGTTGAGCCGAATTCGGCTTACCGGCAATGTGATTCCTCCGGCCTGGTACCGAACCATTTTAAGAGACACAGGAAAACCATATTTGATTGCCATAGTAATCCTGTCTGATATAGTGTACTGGTACCGCGCAGCCGAAGTGCGGGATGAAGGGAGCGGACAGCTTCTGGGTTACCGCAAGCGGTTTAAGGCTGACTTGTTGCAGAGAAGTTACCAGCAGATAGCGGAACAGTTTGGGATTACAAAACGGGACGCGACCAACGCGGTGGTGGAGTTAGAGAAACTGGGAGTGGTTCGCCGTGTTTTCCGTACATTGACTTCAAATGGGCAGTCCATCCCCAATGTCCTGTTTCTTGACCTCGATGTGGACATCCTGGAGCGGCTTACCTTCCCGGAGGAGTATAAAGAGGAACCGGAAAGACTAAAAATAAAAGAAAAAAAGAGCCGGCCGACCGGAACGGGAGCACCAAGCAGGCAGTATGCCCGAAATAAGGGAGACGTGTCACTCAAATCGGTGACACCTCCCCCCGAAATTGGTGACATATCTATACTAAAAAAAGTGACATCTCTCTTCGAAATGAGGGAGACAAATACAGAAATTACATACATAGATCACAACAGAGAATATCCTATCCAATCATATCAGGAGTTGAAGGAGGAATTTAAAGAGCAGATTGAGTATGACATTTTAAAAAGGGATTTAGGAGCGAAGGAGGAATTGGAGGAACTGGTGGAGGTGGCCGTGGAAATCCTGGCGTCCAACAGAGATACCATTCGTGTCAACCGGGAGGACAAGCCGGCCGGGCTTGTCAAAGAACAATATCGGCGCTTAACCATGTTCCATATTCAGTACGTGTTATCCTGCCTGCAGGAGACGGAATCAAAGGCGAGGAATATCCGGGCAGTAATGGTGACGGCGCTTTATAACTCCGTGAGTACGATTGGGACCTATTACGGAAATCTGTTCCAGTATCACCAGAAAATAAAACGAGAATAAACATAAATAGGTTGGGAAAGCAGACAATATGGCAGTCTGTTTTTGTTGCCAATTATAGAAATGGAGGATTCAGATGGAGGAAGAACAAAAATTTAGGAAAAAGAAATTTGCCATAGGACTGGCCTGCTTGCTTCTGGTGGCTCTTTATAGCGGCGGTTTCTTACTGCAGCTTATGGTAGATGCCGGTCATGTGAGTCTTAACCCGTTCCGGTGTCTGTATTTTGCGGTATCTTCCATGAATGGCTTAAAAACATCGGTGTTTACCGTATTGCTTTTTTTTGTGATTGCCGGGGTTATTGCATTCCAGGGTAGTATAAGCGATACGGACGGGAAAGATGAGGAACGGAATTTTACCTACTCGAATCTAGGAACCTATGGTACGGCTGGATATATGAAGGATACCGAGCGGAAGAAGGTGTTAAAGGAGAATAAAGATATAAGGAATGTAGATGGAATTATTTTGGGTCTGGAAATGACGAGCGGGAATATATTAAGCCTTCCTGTGAATTCCAGACTGAATCGTAATATTGCCGTGTGTGGCTCACAGGGTTCCATGAAGTCCAGGGCATTTGCCCGGAACATGATTCTTCAGTGTGTCAGACGGGGGGAGAGTATGTTTGTGACGGATCCGAAATCCGAACTGTATGAGGATATGGTTGCATACTTAAAAGAGCAGAACTATACGGTCCGTCAATGGAATTTGATTAACCTTGAAAATTCCGATGCATGGGATTGTTTGGCAGAGATTGACGAGGGAGGACTGATTGATATCTTTGTGGACGTAGTAATCCGCAACACGACTGACAAATTCGATCATTTTTATGATAATGTTGAAATGGATTTATTAAAGGCGCTCTGCCTGTATGTATACCATGAATACAAAGATAAAGATAAAACCTTTGCAGAGAGTTATAAGATTTTAATTAACCAGAGTTTGGAAGCAATAGATGGAATTTTTGACCGGCTCCCTACTTCTCACCCAGCAAAGGGTCCCTACCGACTCTTTGCCAAAGCTGAAAAGGTAAAGGGAAATGCAGTACTAGGCCTGGGAACCCGGCTTCAGATTATGCAGAATGAGAAGGTGCAGAAAATTACCAGCCATAAGGAAATTGATTTAACGTTGCCTGGACGGGAGAAGTGTGCATATTTCTGTATTACCTCTGACCAGGAATCAACCTATGATGTTTTGGCTACGCTGTTTGTGTCTTTTCTGTGCATTAAGTTGATACGGTTTGCTGACCGCCAGAAAAACCGGAAATTGCTGTTGCCAGTGCATTTTATTCTGGATGAATTTCCGAATATTGGGATTGTACCTGATTTCAAAAAAAAGTTGGCAACAGCCAGAGGTCGTAATATTGGAATGAGTATCATATACCAAAATATTCCACAGCTACAGAATCGATATCCGGACGGGCAATGGGAGGAGATAT
This sequence comes from Oscillospiraceae bacterium, assembly GCA_021769725.1. Classification (GTDB taxonomy): domain Bacteria; phylum Bacillota; class Clostridia; order Oscillospirales; family Ruminococcaceae; genus Ruminococcus. The sequence continues at coordinate 18,130 of JAETSI010000038.1, forward strand.
TAGGAGGCTGTGATATGTCCCTGTTTTTAGGCTGTAATGATATGACTACAGCCACCTATTTTAGCAATCGTTCCGGTGAAGTAACCGTGAGTGTGTCCTCGGTCCGAAAAAATTTAAGTACGGTGAGAATGAGCAACTATGTGCCAGGCTATTCAGAATCCAGTTCCGTGGGAAAGAGGATGCTGCTTTTGCCGGATGAGGTACTGCGCTTCCCTCTTGATCAGGCACTTGTGATTATCCGAGGACAGAAAATACTGCGTGTAAGGAAGATGGATTATACTATGCATCCAGATGCAAAAAAACTTATCCAGGAAAAAACGGATTCTCATGTGCCGGTATGGAGACGGGAAGAGGAACTGAGAGCTGAACAGGATAGTAAGGTCCGCCAGGAGGATATCGGGGAGCAGGAATCCGGATTTGAACAGGGAATCTGGTCTGGGAAGGATTTGAAAAAGGAAGATGAATCCCAAGAAGTTGGAAAAAGCAAGGCTAATGAAAAAAACATTCAGGAGGAACCGACAGAGCGGAAACTGGGAATAATAGAGAAAGTGGAGGATTTATTTACAGATGAATGATAGCTTAACTTTTGAAAAGAAAGAGTTGAAATTTCTTTTGGAACGGGAGTTTTTCATACATATAGACTCATTTGAGGATGAAGATTATGCAAAAGCCCGGAGGGCGATTTTTGTTTATGAAAATGCGGACGAGTTTTTTGAGGCTACGGGATGGGAAAGAAACAATCCAGAACTTCGGACTGAGGATTATCTCACCGAGAACCGAGTCTGTCGTTGGTGGAACGGCCGTTTTATTTATTTTTCTAGGATTTTGTGGGAAGATAATCGGGGGACGGGGCTGGAATGATGAAAGGGATTGTTATGACCACACTTTTTATTCTTACTATATTTTTGACCGTTCTATTGGCTCATAATTGGCAGGGATTAGATTCTGAGCAGCAGGCGTTTGTAGAGTTAGCGGCTTACATTGAGGATAAAAAGAAGAATGTATTGGATGAGGGCACAGATAGTGAAAACGTTAAAACCGTGGATAATAAGGGAAAAATAGAAGATAAAGAGGCGAAAATTCTACCGGAATATCATGAACTGGCCTTGAAAAATCCTGATTTTGCTGGATGGATTGTTATTGATGATACTGCGATTAACTATCCAATCATGCAAACTCCAAAAGAACTGGAATATTATCTACACCGGGATTTTAAAGGCAAGGCCTCTTATGCCGGAACTCCTTTTGTGGGAAGGGGGAACCTGCAGGAGAAAAGAGATCTCTTTTTATATGGACATAACATGAGAAATGGGACAATGTTTGCCGATTTGCTAAAGTACCAGAAGAAGCCATTTTGGGAGGCCCATCAGGTCATTCAAGTGGATAATCTCTATGAGCATCGGGAATACCGGGTATTTTCGGTATTCTATGCAGAAGAAACAGAATGGAGTGAAGAGGGAGGGCTGTTTGCTGATGCTGGTTTGGGGAGCATGAAAAGAGAGGAATTGATTGAAGTACTAATTGAGAGAGGGATGCATGAAAATCGAATATTTCCAGATCATCGTGCTCCACTGTTATTCCTAATTACATGTGGTTACTGGAAAAAGGACAGCCGCTTGGTTGTTGTGGCCATCCGGGAGAAATGATAGGGTAGAAGCGTGTAGTTGCTGATAAGTGCGATGTGATACATAACTTCAGCCAACTTTCAAGGAAAATTGCAGTGAAAAGTATTCTAACCGGCAGAAAATATTCGGTATGCCCAGAATGGTATTGTTACAATTCTGAACAGTAGCAATTCGAGCCGCAGAAAAGTACAAATAAGAGGTTGTTGATATGATTTACTAATGATATTGCTGTTGCAATAAAATATGATAGTAACACATCGTCTGTCTTTCCCATAAAGCATAGTAAAACTGTATATCCCTGTGCAAATAAAAGACGTCAATCATACAGAACGGGCTTAGATGAAGGTTATATGATATATGGTAAAATATGGATAATAAAATTATGGAGGGCACCGGAAAACCGGGCCCGCCTTTTGTAAAATAATCGTAGTAAGTGAGAGGTCGAGGTCTTATACTCTCCAACAAGAAGAAAAGGTTACCACTTTTCATTCAGTGCTTGTAACTAGTATTTTTCTGGAACCCGGATATTAGCAACATTATGAAACTTATATTTTTCTACCATACGTTTCTTCATAAGAACCAAATTGTAACGGTAGCAATCTGCTATACCATCCGCAAAGGAGTCAGCATTACCTTCACGTAATTGCTCAAGTGCTAGAATGACTTGCTTGTTGAGATGTGAAAGAGTATGTTTCTTTGACGGATAATAAGCAAAATGGTGTCCCCATTCAAGAAGATGATTGGTCTTAGATAATATAACATATAAGGGTTCTAAAGTGGTATGTTTCATTATAGATTCCAAAATATCTGCCAAATGAATAGAGTCAGAAGAAGTAAATTTATCTGCCAACTCATCCAGTTCTTCTCTAGAAAACCTTGGAGCTGCAACTAATGCTGCCGGACGAATAATTAATACCATTAGCTGTAGAGCGTGAAGGTAACGTTGTGCTTTTTCTACATATCCGGAATTAAGAGCCAGCTGATGAAGTTTCGTATCATCCGGTTTTATAACAATAGTGCCTTTACCATTTAATGTCTTTACAAAACCTCTTTGTTCAAGTTCTGATAACGCCTTTCTGACCGTCGATATAGATACATCGTACTGTTTGGCCAGTTGCTTTTCGTATGGAAGAAACATTCCAACAGAATACTCTCCAAG
>JAETSI010000170.1 GCA_021769725.1 Oscillospiraceae bacterium
GGAAGTATGGATAGAATGGAAAAATCGAATCAATCAGTATTTTAAAGAGTTTGGTCGTACCGCTTATGAATTTGATTTTGCATATTCCACACCGCAGGAAACACTTACACCAACCTTTGAATCCATAAAAACCTTTGTAGAAGGCAAAGTTGAAAGTCCTTTTTTACGTCAATCCAAATTTGAAAAGCATAGGAAACAGGCAGAAGAAGAAATTTTACAACATATAGGTAGCTCACGCAAAAAACTGTTTTTGAAGTTGCTCCATTGGGCGCAGGAAACTGCTCCTATGCGTGAAAATGCTATTTATTTGATGGGAATGGGGCATCCTCTGATTCGCCGGATGTTTCATGAAATTTCAGCACGCCTTATACGTGGCGGAGCTACTTCGCATATCGATGATATTTATTGGCTCACAAAATTGGAATTGGAAAAACTCATAATACAGTTAGACGAAAATATACCTTTATCCGATAGAAGAAAATCGATACTTGAGCGAAAAGCGGAACTCAAAAAGTATCAGGGCTATGTGCCACCAGCTCAGTTACCTGAGAAGAAAGTAAAAAGCATATCACATGCACCACAGAAACAAAAAGATGGAAAAACCGTGTTGAGGGGTATAGGAACCAGTTCTGGTGTCGTGACAGCTCGTGCCTGCGTACTAAATAGTCCGGCAGATTTTAAAAATTTCCAGCCGGGAAGTGTTTTGGTTGCCGTTACTACAACTCCGGCTTGGACACCCTTATTTGCCTCTGCAAGTGGAATTGTAACGGATATTGGAGGTCCTCTCAGTCATTCAAGTATTGTTGCACGGGAATGTGGTATCCCTGCCGTTATGGCGACACACACAGCAACGAGAAGTATTAAAAATGGACAAATGATAACGGTGGACGGCTCGGAGGGGACGGTGACGATTGATGAATAGAAAGCCGATTTTCGCTTTAAAGCTTGCTACTTTGGTGATTGCGTTAGGATATAGCTTAATTCTTCCGGTCATGCCATTTTACATGGAAAATCTAGGTGCTGGCGGCCGTGAGCTTGGATGGCTCACTGCCGTATATGCTCTGGCACAAACAGTATGCGCACCTTTTTGGGGTGCACTGTCCGACCGAATTGGTAGAAAGCCGATTATCAGCATTGGTATTATAGGATATTCCATCAGTTTGTTCCTGTTCGGTTTGGCTTCATCCTTTTGGACGCTATTTATAGCTCGCAGTTTATCAGGTATTTTGTCATCTGCTACGTCCGTTGCATCTTTGGCATATGTTGGAGATTCCAGCTCGGAGGAAGAAAGAAGCAAGAATATGAGTCAACTTGGAGCTTCAATGAGCGTTGGCGTAATGATGGGACCATTATTGGGAGGCATTCTTGCAGGCTATTCGCTTGCGCTCCCATTTTTTACAGGAGCCGGCATTTCATTTATTGCCTTTCTGCTAATTCTAACACTTTTGCCAGAGTCAATTGAGCGTTCAGGACAGACGGAAAAAAGAAAACCCTTTGATTTTTCAGACCTGAAAAGTATAATTTTTGGCTCAGCAGGAATGGTTTTGATACTTATTTTCGTCGTGCATTTCTGTCAAACAGGCTTGCAAGGAATTACGGGGCTGTATGTCGTAGATAAGTTTGGGTTTTCCACTAAGCAAGTTGGTGTTATTTGGATGGCTCTAGCAGGTATTTTGATTGTAGTACAAGGCTTTTTGACTGGTCCTTTAGCAAAAAAAATTGGTGAGAAGCGACTAATACTGATAGGTATGTTTTGCAAAGCCTTAGTAGCGTTTGCCATGGTATTGACAACTGGGTTTGTTAGTGTGTTGGTGGTTTTTGGCTTATTTGCGGTATCTTCTGCTATTACAGTACCC
>JAETSI010000171.1 GCA_021769725.1 Oscillospiraceae bacterium
AGATAATCGGAATCATATCTGAACTCATAGCCCAAGTCGTCCTCTGTCAGGACACCAGCGAGGCTATTGTTTACATAGACATTTGCCTGTTTCATGATTCAGAGATTTTTCCGGGTATCATAACGGCTCCGAACAGAGCCAATACCTGATTAACCTTGTCAAGCCGGAGGGTTTCCTTGCCTTGTTCAAGTTCACGCACAAACCGCAGACCCACCCCCGATTTTTGGGACAGATCAACCTGTGTAAGTCCGAATTGTTTACGCATCTCTTTCACATATTTTGCCAACTGAGTCATAAAATATACCCTTTTGGGTGCAAAAATAATAAATATATCTCAAACTACACCACAAAGGGTATAAAATACTCCAAACAACACCCAATTATACCCTTTGGGTTATATTCAATTGACAAAGCAACACGTGGCTTAATTGACCCGTCTTGACATTCCGGTGGTTATAGCACTAATACCGAGATCCTTTGCGACCTTCGCATTGGTCATCTCCCTACCGATAAGGGTGACTTTTTCGTGTCTATTTTGGGCGATAGGGTGAAAAGTTAAACGCCTGAATATCAGCGATACTCAGGCGTTTGATAAAATACTTGGCGGAGAGAGAGGATTATGAACTCTTTGTGTAATGTGCTTATAATCACTTTGCTACAACCTTCCGCAAATCCCCTGTTAGGGTATTGTTAGGTTTTTATGTCATCAGTATGGTAGTAATTGTTAGGGCAAAATCCGATTATCGGAACAGGTCGATAGGTAGGAGCATATCACTGTTTTTGGTGTATGGGATTACTTTATGATGTTGCAGCCTGCCTACGATTACTGAAGGATGGGTGTTGAATCGGTCTGCATATTCTTTGATTGCATCAGGCGTAAATACGCCATTGCGAATTATCTCATCCTCATCCGCTCTTGAAAGAAGCACGTGTGACGAAAACTGATTTGCCTCGTTCTCCTTTTTCTGCTCATCTTCAGTGTGGCAGTCATCTTCAAGAAAAATGTCCTTCTTTCCATGCAGTAGTATATGACCTATTTCGTGAAACAGAGTGAACCAAAATATATCATAACGCTTGTGTCGCCCACTGATCTGTATGCATGGAGTACCGTTTATCCAACGGGTGGAACCGCCCACAGGGGCTTTCTGCAGGCACGGAGTATATACAAGTTTTACGCCGGCTTCGGCACATAGCTCCCGCACCTTTGAAGCGAGGTCTGACGGCTGATAGATCATAACCGATTTCAATTGATGTATGAGATCTTTCAACTTGGCTTCGGAATAATCCGGGGTTTTCATTTCAGCGGCCTGAAGCTCTCCTTGGCGGAGCCATGCCGACACCGAGTGAGGATCTTTGGTGTGGGCAAGGGATATGCGGAAGGCAATCTTCAGCTTTTGGTTGAGATAATAGTCCTCCCATGCCTTTACCGAACTTATCTGGAAGAATGAGAGAAGGGATTTTGCTTTTTCCTGCGGAGTCTTGACCGGCTCAATCCACCCTAACTTTACCATCTGGGCGTAGGGAAAGCACTTGGCCCATTCGCTGGCCTCCTCTATTGTTGCCTCCTTTCTTGCACGGGCTTGGTATTCGTCGTAGTTGCGCTGCTTGTTGAGCCAGAAGTGCGCTGGAATCCGTGTCACGCTCTCAAATGCCACAGCCATGTCAGATGTGACGGAGCTTTCCCCCTTTATGACAGCGTGGATGGTTTTCTCAGGCTTTGACGCGCGGAGGGCAAACTCCTTTATGCTCATGTCGATCTCCTTCAGCTTCTCTGCCAAAGTAACGCCGGGGTGAAAAGCCACTGACGGAATAAATTTTGAAGTTGCCATAATCAATTCATGTCTAATGTTCATGAAACTTATTTGCCGTGGTAATTGGTAATTTCCATGATTTCCACACCGATTATCTTCACCCAGATATATCCTCCGTTGTCATCGGTGGGTATGGGGTTTTCCAACGGCTGAAATATCAATCTGTAAGGCTGGTCCAGATCACAAGCCCATTGTCCTTTCCTATTTGCTGAAAGTTCATGGTAATTGCCCGGCAGATACCTTACATCCTCAAGAGTATTGGCATTGACAAGATCGTCTATGCGTTGAAGAAACAAGGTTGCCCTGCGTTCACCCAATTCTTTACGACATTTGCGCTCATTTTCAGCCAACTTTCTGAGTTTCTTGTTTTGGAATTCTATTTCCATCCATATTATTCAAGTTACACGAAGTGTTATTTATTTCGCAAAGATAACACTTTATTTTGGATTACAACAAATGTAATCCATAAAAAGTTGTTTTT
>JAETSI010000039.1 GCA_021769725.1 Oscillospiraceae bacterium
CACGTTCTTATTTAGTGCCTGACCTTTTCAGTCAGGAACGTGTCGCACACAAGGGAAGCCTCCGCATATAAGGTCGAAATCGGGCAGCTCATTGGGGTCGATTTTTCTTGCGTCATCGTAATACACCTCGCTTTCTGTATCATAGAGCGTTTCGTATGCTAATTTCGCATATCGGTCTATCTCACAGTAACCGACACATTTGAATCCTCCGGCTTTTTCAAGTCCGCTTCTGAATCCGCCTATTCCTGCAAAAATGTCAAAATATCTTATCATTGAACCTCCTTTCATTTGGGTACAAAAAAAGCGGCTAAGTCTTTTTCAAAACTTAACCGCTACATCGTCATATTCATCTCAGGTTCTTTCGAAAGTTCCTCACAGATCTCCTCGGTCTGAACTTCCTCCTGAACCTTATGGAAGCTGTCCTCGCCGGGGATCATACCCAAACTTCTTCCATTATCAAATTTACAGAAAACAGTGCCCATGTCATCAACGAATTCCACCGTTCCTTTAGTACCCGGCGGAATCGGATGGGGATCGTTTTCCATGTTATCAAGGCAGATTCTTGTGCCTTTAGGGTATCTTTCTTTCATCATATCGATTCTTCTGTTGTGCATAAAATCTCACCCCTACATTGTCATGTTAATATTGGGTTCTTCAGATAAATCCGAGCCGTATTCTTTTTCAATTTCAACCGAAATATCCGGCTGAAACGGAATATCGAGGTCGTTTACCTTGACTGATAAGGCATTGTTTCTTACATTCAGTATCTCCGCTGCCGACTCAACAAGCATTTTTTTCACTTCATCGAAGTCGCAGCCAAGATCCTGCAAGACATCTTCAAACGAAAATTCTGAATAGTTAAGAATTGTAAAGACCTCTATTCTGTCTGCCGTTTCAACCAACAGATTATGGAGTTTCTTCTCACCGTTAGTCAGCGCAATTTCGGGATTCTGATGACTTTCCACAAGTTCCTTTGCACCTGAAATATACTGAGCATATCGTGCGTATGATGCGCCTTCAGACTCAATCAAAAGACCGTCACCGTCCTGACTGTCGTAAATCAACAAGCAATGATAATCGCCATCTTTGTCACAGTACATCAAATCAACATTTTCAAATATTAGTGCATTGTCACGCAGCGGATGTCTTTTCAGCTCATCAAACTCGGCATGAGAAATTGCTATTGATTTTTCTACTATACATTTTTTCGGTCTGAATTCCGACTCCTTACGGAGCAGATTTGTGTTGATTATCAATTTTTCATTCATCCACTTCACCTTCCTTTTTTTACAGTCTTTTTGTTTCTGTCATTCACCTCCCCGGAAAACAAAAAAAAGACCGCTTTGTTTAATATCACACATTGGTGATACCAGACAAAACGGTCTTTGAAACTTTGTGAATTATTTTATATATCAAAAAAGGCAAATTTAAGATTAGGGTCTGCGGACAAAAAGTTGGACACCAAAATTTGACGTATCCAGGCAGTTTTGCCCGCAAAAATTATGATTGTAAATTATGGAAATACTCTAATCAGCAATTTAAAGCCCTGTTTTGGAGAAAAGGGATGCCGATAGATACTCGGTATTGAATCGGACTTTTGTACCCGAGTTTTTGCTTAATTCTCTTTTCCCTGAACCAGTGAAGGTAATCGTTAAGAAATACGATAAACTCATCTATGGAAACGCCCTTCCAATCTCGACCATAGAAGATAGCGTTCTTAATTACACCAAAGAATCCCTCACACGCAGAGTTGTCAGGTGAACAGCCTTTCTGAGACATTGAGCGTGTTAGATGATATTTTTCCATTCTTTCGATCCAACCCGGCCATCGATAATGTGATCCTCGATCAGAATGAACAATAGGATGTTCATCTTCTTTCAATGAGAGAACAGCACTATCAAGCATCGAATTGACCATATCAGCATCGGGTGATGTTCCAATCATCCAGCTGACAGGCATCCCATCAAAACAGTCTATCACTGGGGAAAGATATACTTTGCCTGCAGGAATAGAAAACTCTGTAATATCAGTCAACCACTTCATATTCGGCTTTTCAGCATGAAAATCTCGCTCAAGCAATTTGGGAACCGCTGGTGTGATTTCCCCTGCATAAGAAGAATGCTTTTTCGCCTTTTTTTGATACACCTTCAATTCTTCTTGTTTCATGATGCGGCGTACTCTTTTTTCGGAAATACGAATTCCTATTTCGGATAAAACAGCATGAATGCGTCGATATCCGTATTCCTCATGATTCTCCGAAAAAGCCTGCTTGATGTGTTCTCTGAATGCATCATCCCGATCAGGCTGAGCGACGGCATGATGCTGATAGTAATAGCTGCTCTTCGATATATCCAGCATTTCAAACAGATCAGCAAGACGATATTTTTCTTTTAAGGCACCGATCACTATCGTCTTTTCACGATTGCTCATCGTTTTCAGATCGATGCCTCCGAATTTTTTTAGCATGATACCTGCTACTTCAAGGGCATCACGCTCCATTTGCAGCCTTTGCACTTCTTGCTGTAATCTTGCACGTTCTTCTGCAAGTGCAGCATTCTCCGCCATAAGCTGCTCTATGCTTTCATACATAGCTTCAACAGTCGGTTCTTTCCTGTTGCCATGTTTACTCATTCTTTCCGCATACTCCTTACTGAGCAAAACGGCAGCTGCTTTTTTGATAGTATTAGGAGCTATATGATATTTTTGACCTATTGAAACGAGGTTGCTCTCATTTGCACAGAACTCTATTGCCGCTTTGATAAAATCCTCTTTAGTATATTCTATCATATATAGCGAAATTTCGCAAGCCTTTTCTCGCTCTTTTTCGGCTGCTTTTACCCACAATCTAAGCTGAGCTGATGTTGGATACCCAAGCTTATCTGCAGCATCTTGATAGCTACCATGATTATTGTGATAAAACTGAACTGCGGCAGCCTTCTCTTCTTCGCTATAGTATATGCGTTCAGGTTTGACTCTTTTTTTATGCAGCTTCCCGTTATGCTGATACTCATGGATCCACTTGTAAAGTTCCTTTGAACTGGGGTATCCGAGTATTCGCAGTGTTTCGCTGACTGACTGTGTTTGCAAATATACCTCAATTGCTTTCTTTCGTTGCTCGTAACTGTACATTGATTTGTGCACTCCTTACGTCCAACTTTTTGTCCGCAGACCCTTATTCTTCTTAAATCTGCCTTGAATTTTTCCTAAATATTCCTTTGCATTGGTTCAAATCCTTCTTACTTGCAAAATCGGGCGAAAAGCATCTACGGTTTTCACTCAAAATTTTTCGCTCCTAAAATGCTAACAAAGCCCGTAGATACGGGCTTTGAGGGGTGGACAGCTATTTAGTATCACCAATATGGAGCTGGTGACAGGAATCGAACCTGCAACCTGCGGTTTACGATACCGCTGCTCTACCTTTGAGCCACACCAGCACTTTTGAATTCATTTCACATTAATTACTTAATCATTATACCATATCCAGAGCAATTTGTCAATAGGTTTTTATAATTTTATATTTTATACTTGTAGGATTACAATATAAGTGAGACAATTCACAAAAAAGGTAGCGAAGCAGCATAGACATGAACCATAGTCAAAAAAGTAGACAGAAAAATTAAAAAAGCAATTCAAATTGAACAGGAAATAAAAGGATATTAGCGGAATGAGGACGATTGAAATTGTAGAAATGAATATACTCAAAAACAGATAGTTCCACTTCCTCAATTGAATGATAAGAATTACGATTTATTTCTTCAAGTTTGAGAAATTTGAAAAAGGCTTCTGCCACAGCGTTGTCATAAGGATGCCCCTTTTTAGAAAACGACTGAATAAAAGTTGCTTTATCAAGTCTTTTTCTGAATTCATCACTTGTGTACTGAGAACCTCTATCAGAATGAAATATTACATTTTGAGGATAGTTCCTATTTTTCAACGCTGATTCAAATGTATCAAGAACAAGCCTGGTATCAATTTTGCGGCTTATCTTATGTGCTATCACACGTCTGGAAAACAGATCTATTATCACACACAAATAGCAAAATTTTCTGCCGACTTTTATGTATGTAATGTCGCTGCACCAAGCCTTGTTTGGTCCTTTTGGATTAAAGTTCTGCTTTAAAATATTGTGACAGACTCTATCATCGGATTTGTTTGCAGCTTTAAATTTCGGCTTGATCGTGGACATTTTAGGCAGCTGCATTTGTTTCATCAGCCGGTACGCTCTTCCCTGACTGATTTTTATGCCATAATTTCTTTCAAGAACCTTACACATTTTCTGAACTCCATAACGACATTTCGCTTCAGAATAAATCTGAAGAATACAGGTCTTTATGCGTTAATTTTCAATCGTTCTTTTTGATTCTTTGGAATTAAGGCAACACCGCACAAAGCACGCCTGGCGGCTTTGCACGTCATCTGCTTGCATATTTTCCGTCATGTCGCAGAAGATGCACAGCATTCATTCTCTCCCGGAGTGTGGAGTCATTATGGCAAGCGCTTTTTTTAATATGATATTTTCCTTCTCAAGCTGAGCGTTCCTTTTTTGCAGTTCTTTGATCTGCTTTGCTGTCATAATGGTATCATAGTATGAAAGAAGTGAGAAAAATAGCAGAAAAAAAGCAAAAATATACCCACAATCGCTATTGGTGCTATACTAAAAAAGTAGACAGAAGAAAAGAAAAAGGATATAATAAAAGAAAACAGACAAAGAGAAAAAAATAAAGGAGGAAAAACCAATGACAAACAAACAGCCGCAATACGATGAAAACTTTAAAAAGAACATCATGACATTACACCAAAACGGAAAAACACAGACGGAATTATCCAAAGAATATGGGATATCGGTAAGTGCGATCTCACGCTGGATAAAGCTTTATTCAGTAGTCAAGGTCGATTATCTCGCCTTTATAAATATACGGATTTTTCAACGCACCAACTTCAACGCTCTTTGGAATTACAAGCTCTGTCACAGAAGTATTAGTGAATGCATCCTGACCGATATATCTGAGATTTTCGGGAAACGTTACCTTGCTGAGAGAAAGCAGATCAGAGAATGCATTGTAAGATATTCCCTCGGCACTTTTGATTTCCAGTGATTTCAGGTCATCACAGCCAAAGAATACAATAAAATTACAATGGCAGCTAAATATCTGAATGCATGCTGTCTGATAAATTTAAATGATCTTGATGAGGCACAAAAAATCCTTGAAAATCTAATCGAACCTGTTACTAATGCGCCTAGTTTTCCTCATCTAATCAATCTGTATGCAGAGCAGTCAGCGTTGTAATGGGATGCGAAAACGGAGAGCGTTCATACAAAATATCCTATCAAAAACCTGACAGTAAAAGCTATGCTCACGATATTGCTTACAAATACGGCATTACTTTTGAACAGCTTTGTAAAATATAGGCAACACCGCACAAAGCTCGCCTGACGGTTTTGTGCGGTGTTGCCTATAATCTCGCCTTAAGAATTCTGAACTGATTGAAATGCCTGCGCCAGCATATCAGTTAATTAATTTAAATTTCATTCATAATCAAAAGTTATTACAGTATCCAGACTGCATCCGTGAATACTGAGTTCATTGTCAATATGTTCCTTTATTTCATCGCACGAAATGCGGCAGCCATAGGGAATTATTATATCAAAGAAAATACTTGTTTTTCCATTACATTCTGATATACGAAAATCATGAACGGAAAATCCTTTATCAAGCGAGAGAGCAGCAGTTTCTGTAATATTCCTGTATTCAGACGTCTTTTCGTCATCAATATCAACGGGGTCGGTGTGCAGAGTAAGAGATATATTGAATTTTCTCTGAATATTTCTTTCCATATTATCGGCAATCTCATGAACTTCTTTGAAGCTTCTGGTACTGATTAGTTCTATATGGCAGCTTCCGATCATCTTAGTGATACCGTAATTATGAATTACAAGATCATGAACGCCGATAATATTATTGTCCGACAATATTGTACTTTTGATATTTGAAGAAATCTCTTCCGAAACAGGCTTGCCAATAAGATCATCAACTGTATCACGAATAATCTCCAGACCAGTTTTCAGAATAAAAACAGATACGATAATTCCCATTACACCGTCTATCGGGAAATCAGTAAACAGGGAAGAAACAAGTGCTATTATCGTTGCACTTGTTGCAATAACGTCATTACGACTATCCTCTGCCGTTGCTGCAAGAACGCCGGAATGTATCTTTTTTCCAAGTTTTGAATTAAACAGAGAAAGCCACAGCTTTACGCCAATAGAAATTATAAGTGAAACAAGCACAATTATGCTGAAATTAACAGGCTGCGGATCATTTATTTTTTTTGCCGACTCCTTGAACAACTCAAATCCTACGATAACTATAATTGCAGATAATATCAATGAGGTAAGATATTCTACCCTTCCATGACCAAATGGATGATTTTTGTCTGCCGGCTTTGATGCCATCCTGCATCCAAGAAAAGTTACTATGCATCCACCACTGTCAGAAAGATTGTTGAATGCATCCGAAATTATTGAAATCGAACCTGAAAGTACACCCATTGAATATTTTAACAGAAAAAGAAAAATATTGCATATAAGTCCCACCACACTGCTCAAAGCGCCGTAAGACTGCCGTACTGCAGCATTTTCAATATCACTGTGATTTTTTACAAATCTTTTTACAAGAAATTCAGTCACAAAGATCACCTCTACTAATTATGGCAACACCGCACAAAAATTGTACAGCAGATGCACAGTCATTTTTTTGTCATATTACATAAAAATTCCGCAGGCAGGCTGACGCTCGTCAAGAATTTTTTGTATGACACCTCAATAGAGCTTCCTACGGACGTATGACAGAAAATATGTACCCCAAGGACACTTCCTTCGGGAGCAGCAGTGTCTGACGTACAAAGTCGTCAGACGTGCTTTGTACGGTGTTGTAATATGCCATATATTGCTTACACATAAGAATATATTATTATATTATATCATGCCTACGTAAAACAATCAACCCTTTCGTTGATTTTTTACGTCTTTATCATTTTTTTATCATTTTCTATTGAAAAAAATTTCCGAAAATGATATAATATAATGTAATAAAAAATTTCAGACAGCACGTCGTCGATTTTATGGGGGTGCTGCCTTTATCAGGAGTTGTTTATGAAAATCTGGAATGTCAGTCGTCCGGACAGAAAAATTGCAAATAAGCTTTCATTTGGCTGCAGTATAACACCGCTTGCAGCATCTGTCCTTGTTTCAAGAGGATTCACCTCACCGGAAGATGTAACCGAAAAATACAATACAGATATGTTGTCTGATCCATTTCTTATACGTGATATGAAACAAGCTGCTGATCTCATAAACACAGCTATTGATGAAGAACAACGCATCTGCATTTATGGTGATTACGACTGCGACGGAGTTGCTGCAACTGTCATTCTATGCTCATACCTTTCAGAATGCGGTGCTGATGTTTTTAGCTATATTCCTGAAAGAACAGAGGGATACGGTCTGAATACAGCTGCGATTGATGAGATTTTTTCCAGAAACACCGAACTTATTATTACTGTTGACAATGGGATATCCGCTGTTGATGAAGCCGAATACATATATTCAAAGGGAATGAAGCTTGTTATTACCGATCATCATCAACAGGGAGACATTCTTCCGAGAGCTGAAGCTATCGTAGATCCACACCGCCGTGATTGCACATCCCCTTTCAAATTCATGTGCGGCGCAGGCATAGCGCTGAAACTTGTAGCAGCTCTTGACGGTGGCGACTGCACTATGGCTCTTGAACAATTCGGCGACCTTGCTTCTATAGCGACTATCGCTGATGTTGTGAATCTTTCGGGTGAAAACAGATTTCTTGTTTCCTATGGATTGGAACTTATCAATAATACCGATCGTCCAGGACTTATTGAACTTATTAAGAAAGCAGGACTCAGCGAAAAGAAAATAGATTCACGCTCTGTTGCCTTTGGTATTGCTCCAAGAATAAATGCGGCAGGACGTTTCGGTTCTCCGAAACTTGCATTTGATCTTCTTATGTGCGAAGATCAAAGCAAAGCCGAAGCGCTTGCTGATCAGCTCGATATGCTGAACACTCAGAGAAAAAATGCCGAAAATTCTATTACTGATGAAATATACAGAACCTTTGATGAAAATCCCGGACTGCTCCGGAACAGAGTTATTTTTGTTTTAGGAAAAAACTGGCATCATGGTGTAATCGGCATTGCAGCTTCAAGAATAATGGAACGATTCGGAAAACCTGTTTTTATTGCTTCAGAATCAGACGGTGAAATAAGAGGTTCTGCACGGTCTTTCGGTGAATTTTCAGTGTTCGGTTCACTGACATACGCTTCTGAAACTCTTGAAAAATTCGGAGGACATCCTGCTGCGGGAGGATTTACGATAAAATCTGGCATGGAAGAAAAATTTCGTGAAAAACTGGAAGAATACGGGGCGGCGTTTCATAAAATAATGCCTGTTCCTTCTCTGAATGCAGATGCTGCACTTACATCGGAGCTGCTTACAATGGAAAATGTATCTGGACTTTCACTGCTTGAGCCTTTCGGTACTGACAACGAAAAACCGCTTTTTTACATTGAAGGAATAGCTCACAATATAAAAGGATTATCCGGAAACAAACACTCGCTTATAAACAGTGAGATCGGCGGTAAAAATCTTGAAGTACTGAAGTTCTATACTTCTCCTGAAGATATTCCGTTAAAATCCGGTGACCTTTTTATGGCTGTTGTAAGTCTTGGAATAAATGAATTCAGAGGCTGCAAGTCAATTTCAATGATAGCAGAGGATATTCTTCCGATAAATTTTGACCAGAAAAAATATTTTTCCGCATACAGCGCTTTTGATGCCTTTATGCGCAGCGAGGAACTCCCACAGACATATTATCCTGTAATGCTCCCGAATAGGAATACTGCTCTGAAAATTTACGCAGTCATACCTCCCGACGGTATCGATGCTGATAAATTATATTTGCGGATCATGGACGAAAAATTAAACTACTGCCGCTATTGTATTGCAGTCGAAGCATTCAGGGAACTTGGAATAATCAATATATCCTCAAAGGACAATAAGATATATAAACTTCCCGTAAAGGAAAAGAAAGATTTTGCTTCTGCTGCCGTTATCAAAAAACTCAGCAGCATGATAAGAAAGTAGGAGAAAATTATGACAGATGAAATGAAAAGATCAGATGATATAATTCCAGCTGACGAAGCAGCAGAAAAAAAATCTGACGACTATCTTAAAGATATTCCTGAGTTTAATGACAACTACACTATTGAAATGCTTATCCAGAAGATCCTTACAGATGATAGGCAATATGATGTCAGTAAAATAGTTTCTGCCTATGAATTTGCTGCAAAGGCTCATGAGGGGCAAAAGCGTTCATCAGGGCAGGCTTACATAATCCATCCTCTTGCGGTAGCGTATATCTTACTGGAGCTTGGTATGGATACGGATACGATCTGCGCTGCCTTGCTCCACGATGTTGTCGAAGATACTCCGGCAACTCTTGACGACCTGAAAAAACGCTTTGGTCAAGATGTAGCTATGCTTGTTGACGGAGTTACAAAGCTGAGCAAAATACCGATCTTCACAAAAGAAGAACAGCGTGCAGAAAATATAAGAAAAATACTCCTTGCAATGTCACAGGATATACGTGTAATGATCATAAAACTCTGCGACAGGCTTCATAATATGAGAACACTGAAATACC
The DNA here is from genome assembly GCA_021769725.1 of Oscillospiraceae bacterium. Classification (GTDB taxonomy): domain Bacteria; phylum Bacillota; class Clostridia; order Oscillospirales; family Ruminococcaceae; genus Ruminococcus. The sequence continues at coordinate 9,738 of JAETSI010000039.1, forward strand.
GCCCACATGACAAACAGCGCATTACGGCTCTGGAAACCATGAATATCTACGCTCCTATCGCTCACAGACTTGGAATCCGTGCTGTAAAAGAAGAACTTGAAGATCTTGCTTTCCATTATCTTGACCCCTATGCTTACACCGAAATAGAACATATTCTTGAAAATAAAAAGGAAGAGCGTGAAGCTTTTATAGAGATAATTAAAAGCCGCATTGCACAGAGATTCAAGTCAGAGGAATTTGCAGAGCCACCGCAGATAGACGGTCGTGTAAAGAGCATCTATGGCATTTACAAAAAAATATTCCTGAATCACAAAAATATTGACGAAGTTTATGATAAGTATGCCGTAAGAATAATTGTTTCATCTATTTCAGAATGCTATAATGTTCTCGGACTTATTCATGATATGTTCCGCCCGCTTCCTAACCGTTTCAAAGACTATATTTCCACCCCTAAAAGCAATAATTACAGGTCGCTTCATACTACGGTCCTGGGAAGAGAGGGAATTCCGTTTGAAGTTCAGATACGTACATGGGAAATGCACGGAGAAGCTGAATATGGTATCGCAGCTCACTGGAAGTACAAGGAAGGAATCAACGGACGGGATAAAATGGAACAACGTCTTGCATGGGTGCGTCAGATAATCGAAGCACAGCAGACATCGGACGACGTTGAGGAGATCGTCCGTATCATAAAAACAGACCTTGCACCGGAGGATATCGTTGTCATGACACCCAAGGGCAGATCGGTCGATCTTCCGGTAAATTCCACTGTTATTGACTTTGCGTACCGTATACATACACAAATAGGACACAAGACTATAGGAGCAAAAGTGGACGGCAGGATAGTTCCCCTGGATTACAAACTCCAGACTGGACAAATATGCGAGATACTCACCAGCAAAGATCCCGACAAAGGTCCAAACAGAGCGTGGCTCAATATAGTGAAGACAAACGAAGCACGGTCGAAGATACGCTCATGGTTCAAGAGGGAGCGGAGAGAAGAAAATATAGTGGAGGGAAAAGCTACACTTGAACGAGAATTCAAACGTCATAGAATAACTCTTGACGAATCGCAGTACGAGGAGTTCCTTTCTGACGACTTCAAACGACATAACTGCGAAACGCTAGATGATTTTTATGCATCTATCGGATACGGAGGTGTTCTCCTTTCCAAAATAGTACCACGTCTTAAAGATAAATTTGAGAAAATGTACAATAATCCCCCCCACCCTGCTGCACCACTTATTCAACCGAAATCAAACGGTAAAAACACTATAGTGCTCGATCAGATAGACGACGTTCTTGTAAAATTCGCTCAGTGCTGCAATCCTCTCCCCGGAGATGATATAGTCGGATTTATAACCAGAGGACACGGAATCTCTGTTCATACTACAAAATGCTCAAATTACAGGGCTGTTCTAAACCGCAATAACGAAGAAGAAATGAGCCGCTGGTGTGAGATACAGTGGTCTGACAACAGTGCAGTACAGCTCCAGACGAGCTTTGAGGTCACGGCTGTTGACAGGGTAGGACTGGTTTACGATATCACCTCGATACTTCTTGAAGCCAGAGTTCCTATCGTTCACTCTGCATCACGTGTCATGAAGAATGGAGATGCTATTTTTGAAGGAACTATTATTATTTCAAGTACGGATCAACTAAAAAATCTGTTTGAGAAACTCAGAAAGATAAAAGGCGTGATTACAGTTGAGAGATCAACGATTTGAATGATGACATTCTAAATGGGAGGTGTCAAAATGAAAATGCACTTATTAAATCTCGGGGAACTTCGTGTGAACTGTTACATTATCGAAACGGCTCCGGGACGATGTGTTATTATCGATCTCGGAGGTGACCCTGACCGCCTTATGAAGTTTCTTGATTTACACAAACTGAAACTCCGGAAGATACTTCTCACCCACGGTCATTTTGACCATATAGGCGGTGTTGAGGCTGTACGCAGACTGACAGGCGCAGAAGTATACATCCATGAGGATGACGCCAAAATGTTGTCAAGTGCTGAATATTCGCTTGCTGCCGGAATGTCTTTTCATCCATTTGAACCGGTTGAAGAATATACAGCAATTACCGGGGATTCCATCATAAACGACGGAGACCGGAGCTTTCAGGTAATGCATACACCGGGCCACTCCTGTGGAAGTGTATGTTATATCTGCGGCGATATTATTTTTTCTGGTGATACATTGTTCAAAGAGTCTGTCGGACGTTCTGACTTTCCCGGAAGCAACTCCATTGATCTTGACAATTCACTGCGTTCTCTGTCTTTGCTTTCCGGAGATTACAAAGTTCTGCCGGGGCACGGACCGTCTACGACCCTTGACTATGAACGTCTGACTAACCCTTTTATGAAGAAAAACAGAATGTATTGAAATGATACTAACGAGGAATGTATGATGAATAATTTTAAAATGCCGGTTATTTTAATCGGCAATTCTTTTAAATATGAGATAGAGGCAACTTTGAAATTGTTTTTTCATGAGAACAGATTTGCTTTTTCCGATGATATAAGCAACGCTGTCGGAGATAATTACGTTGTTGCCTGTATCCAAAATGAAAATGAAATATCAGTTGAAATAATGCTTAATGGAGTTTCTGAGTCTCTTTCTTCTGTTATTGACACATCCGGTGAAGCATATGATGACGTTGCTGAACACGAGCTTTGCAGATTAATATACAGAATCCTTACAAAGCGTACGGGAATACAACCGCCGTGGGGACTGATGACTGGAATTCGTCCCTTGAAGAAATTTACTGCTCTTATGCGAAGCGGTTTGTCACGTGAACAGATATTTGAAGCTCTGTCAAAAAAATATGAAATAACTCCGGAAAAGCTTAATATCGGATATATCACCGCAGCAAACCAACTGCCCATACTTGACATAATTGATTCCGGAGCTGTTAGTCTGTATGTTTCTATTCCTTTTTGTCCCACACGATGCAGCTACTGTTCGTTTGTTTCTCATTCTATGGACTCGGCAGTAAAATTAATGCCTGACTATGTAAAAATGCTTTGCAGAGAAATTGAAATCACTGGCAGAATAGTAAAGGAAACAAATACTAAAATTGATACGATTTATTTTGGCGGCGGTACCCCCACTTCACTTTCTGCAAAAGAACTTCAGACTATCATGGAATGTGTTGCACAAAATTTTGATATTGCCGGCATACGTGAATACAGCGTTGAGGCAGGGCGTCCTGATACTATCAACGTGGAAAAATTAAAGGTAATAAAAGAGCTGGGAGCTAAAAGGATATCAGTTAATCCACAAACTCTGAATGATGATGTGCTTCGCGCAATTGGAAGAAATCATTCCGGCGCTGATGCCTTAAAGGCATTTGAACTTGCAAGAAAGGTCGGATTTGACAACATCAATACCGACCTTATCGCAGGACTGCCGACTGAAACTCCTGATAGTTTCAGAAACACTCTTGACAGGATAACAGAACTTTCTCCGGAAAGTATAACCGTTCATACGCTTACACTAAAACGTGCTGCAAATCTTTTTCAAAATGCCGTTGAAAATACGGATAATCCGGCTTCCGAAATGGTCAGATACAGTATAGTCAAGCTGCTTTCAGAAAACTATCTCCCATATTATATGTACAGGCAGAAGAACACCATTGATAATCTGGAGAATATCGGATATGCCAGAAAGGGATTTGAAAGCTATTACAATATCTTCATCATGGACGAGACACAAACCATTCTCGGCGTAGGATGTGCGGCTTCTACAAAACTTGTCTATCCGGATGGAAGGATCTCACGCATACACAACTATAAATTCCCCTATGAATATATAAGGCATTTTGACACACTTATGAAAAAGAAAGAGGAGATAAACGAATGCTTGAAAAAAATCAGCTTTTTACGGCAGAAATAGAAGATATAACAAATGAGGGAAACGGCGTTTGCAAGATAGATAGATTTGCAGTTTTTGTTCCTGATACGGCAATCGGTGATGTTATAAGAGTGAAGATCGTCAAAGTACTGAAAAACTACGCTTATGGCATTATAGATAAAATGATACAGCCGTCGTCAGATAGAATAGAAAACGACTGTATGTACTATAAAAAATGCGGCGGATGCGTTTTTCGTCATATTTCTTATGAGGCAGAATGCAGAATAAAGGATAATATTGTTAAAAACGCTTTCAGAAGAATAGGAGGACTCGAACCGGAATTTGAGGATTTTATCGCAGCAGAAAATATCTATGGTTACAGAAACAAAGCTCAGTATCCTGTGGCAGCAATCAACGGCAATGTTATATGCGGATTTTATGCTTCCAGAAGTCATCGGATTGTCAGTCTTACGGATTGTTCATTGCAGCCAAAGATATTCGGCTGCATACTGGAAAATATACTTGAATATATCAGAGAGAAGAAAATCCCTGCATATTCCGAGGAAACTCATACGGGAATAATCAGGAATATATATATAAGAAAAGGTACGTATTCCGGAGAAATCATGGTATGTATTGTTGTAAGAAAGGACATATCACGTCAGCTTGCTGGTCTTTGCAGAAAAATTACCGGGAAATTTCCGGACGTAAAAAGCATTGTAATGAATATCAATTCTGAAAAAACTAATGTGATTCTCGGAAAAAAATGTGTTCTTCTCTATGGCAGCGACAGAATTTCCGATATTATGTGCGGAAACAAAATAAACATCTCTCCCCTCTCGTTCTATCAAGTGAATACTCTTCAGGCAGAACGATTATATGCAAAAGCTCTGGAATATGCTACTCCTGAAAAAGAAAATGTAATAGCCGATCTTTATTGCGGAACCGGAACTATTGGTCTTTCTATGGCAGACAGTGCCGGAAAAATAATCGGTATAGAAATTATACCGCAGGCTATAGAAAACGCATGGGAAAATGCAAGGATCAATAATATACATAATGCGGAATTTTATTGTGGAGATGCTGGAGAAGTATTTAAAGATCTGCTTGAAAAAGGATATTCTCCTGATATTATTGTAGTCGATCCTCCACGCAAAGGTTGTTCGGCAAAAACGATCAGTATTATTACGCAAACCGCTCCGGAGAAAATCATTATGATTTCGTGCAATCCTGCAACGGCTGCCAGAGATGCAAAAATTCTTTCGGAATATGGATACACAACTGTTAAAGTTGTGGGTTGTGATTTGTTTCCGAGAACGAAGCACGTTGAGTGTGTGGTTCTGATGTCAAGGGATAACGGATAAAATCCCTATTTTGCGTGGGTTTTCTGATTTGTTGTTTCCGGACTTCCTATCCAAAATGCCAATTTTGCTGTATTCGGAAAAATATCCACTGAAAAAATAGTCTGACAACAAATACACCCACTGAGATTAGTGTGTAGAAATGCTTTTGGGTGTTTGTGAGTGTGGGGATTTGTTGTTATAGTAAAATGAAAAAAAGGAGGTCAACAATGGCAAAAGGAATTATTTACATCATGGAAACCGTCGTCCCCGGTCTGATAAAAATCGGAAAAACGGCATCCGATAACTTTGAACAACGTATGTACAATCTGGAGCGTAACGGATATAATAATGTCGTCGGATTAAAAAGACGTTTTGCAATTGAAGTAGAAGAATACAGTGAAAAAGAGATTCTGATTCACAGTCTGTTTGATAAAAGTCGTCTGCAAAATTCGGAGCTGTTTGCTACAGATATCAACCTTGTCATTCAGTTGCTCACATCATTTGAAGGAAAACAGATATATCCTGAAAACGAAACAAAGGAGCAGGTATTTGCAGATGCTATAGAGAGCAAGCAGGTGAAAGCAAATCTCGCTTTGATTCCGGAAAATCTGTACTTGGAACGAACAATAAAAAATGTAGGAAAAATAAATGCAACCGGACGCCGGACAGCAGAAGGATTTGTTGTAATGAAAGGCAGTCATATTTCACCTGAAAGTGCTGATTCTATATCAAATAAAATAAGAGAAATAAGAGAAAAAGCAAAAATCACAAATGGTATTTTGCAGGAGGATATGCTTTTTTCCAGTCCGAGTTATGCGGCTTCTTTTGTGATTGGGCAGAGCTGTAACGGTCTTACATACTGGAAAACAAAAGATGGAAAAACATTGAAATCGCTGTTAAAAACAGAAAATTAAATTGATATAAAGAAATCCTTCCATATTGGAACTAAATCCCAATATGGAAGGATTTTTGAATTACTTTTCTATGCTAACCATCACGCCGGACTTGAACCTGAATTCCAGATAATCTTCATGAACAGTAACCTTCTCCAGCAATTTCTTAACCAGAGTTTCATCAAAGTCCGTGATCTCACTTGGCTGAGAGCGGATAAATTTTCGGAGTTCCCGAATACGTTTCTTATGCTCCGCTTTGGCTGTTTCATCCATTGCTGTCTGCCCCTGCAATTCACGCAGACGTAGTATTTCTTCTGCAACATCATCGTAATTTTCACGGCGGGCAGTGCGATCAAGCAGTTCCTGCTGAAGCCTTGTCATTTTCGCCGCAAGTGCCTCGGCAGAAAGTGGATTGCTCATGTGAATTGCGGTTTCAAGGTTTTCTTTTAGCCGTGCCAGATATTCCTGACTGTTGTCGACCATTTCATTGATTGCATCAAGGAACGCCGTCTGCAAAAGCTCTTCACCAACAGTCCTTGCATGGCATTTTTCCTTGTCATGCAATCGGGTTGCGCAACGCCATACAACCGATTTTTTGCCACGGTTGTTCCAGTGGATTCTGTGAAACTGTTCTCCGCAGTCAGCGCAGTACACAATCTGTGAAAATGCGTGATTTGCACTGAATCCACGCTTCTTGCCAAGACAGTCACGTTCCGAACCACGTCTTGCAATTTCTTCCTGTACTTTCATAAATAGCTCTTTCGGGATAATGGCTTCGTGATTGCCCTCAATGTAGTACTGTGGCATGATTCCAGTATTCTTCACACGTTTTTTCTTGAGATAATCCACAGTATATGTTTTTTGAAGCAGTGCATCACCCATATACTTCTCGTTCTCAAGAATTTTACGGATAGAACTGTCATACCAGCAAGAATTTCCCCTTGCTGTCAGAATACCGTCACGTTCCAGACCCTTTGCGATTTTCTGACAACTTGCACCTTCCAGGTATTCCAGGAAAATTCGCTTGACAATTTCAGCCTGTTCCGGATTGATGACAAGATTTCCGTCCTCGTCTTTATCGTACCCAAGAAAACAACGTGCATTCACCATCACTTTACCTTGTTGGAAGCGGTACTGGATACCAATTTTCACGTTTTTACTAAGGGATTCCGATTCCTGCTGTGCCAGCGATGCCATAATGGTCAGGAGAACTTCTCCCTTAGAATCCATTGTATTGATGGACTCCTTTTCAAAGAAAACCGGAATGTTCATCTCTTTCAGCATTCGGATGTAGTTTAGGCAGTCAACAGTATTCCGGGCAAAACGGCTGATGGACTTTGTAAAAATCATGTCGATTTTCCCCTTCTTGCAGTCCTCGATCATGGCGTTAAACTGTTCTCTGCCCTTGGTCGATGTCGCACTGATACCTTCATCTGCGTATACTTTTACAAGTTTCCATTCAGGCTTTGAGCCGATGTATTCCGTGTAATGCTCGATTTGAGTTTCGTAGCTGGATGCTTGTTCCTCGTTGTCAGTCGATACACGGCAGTATGCAGCAACACGCAGGCATTTGACTTCCTCTTTGGCAGCACTGCTGCCCTTCTGCGGTTTCGCAGGAATCTTTATCACATTCATCGTTTTACCTCGATTAAGCTATATATGTATTCGGCTTGTGTGGTTGGATCGTCATACTGCTTTTCCTGAGCTGAAAAGAAGAATTCCGTGTATATCTCCGGAGCTTTCAATCGCTTCCTGCTGCCGTGCTTTTCCGATCTGCGTATCAACTCGGCGTTCGCTCTTGAAAAGGTCTGCCGGCTAATAATCGATGGATAGAAGTCGTCCCCGACGTAGCAGTAGTTTCGGATGATACGCTTTACCATGCTGTGTACCATCGGCTTTCCTGCATTGGCAGCCGCATCACACATACTCATACCGGAAAGATAGCCGTTGAATATGCCTATGATGACCGCTGCCTCCTGCTCGTCAACGAATGCCTCACCGTTCCTTATCTTGTACCCGTACATACTTCCTCCTTTAATGTCAGCCCACATTTCAGCCGGAAGCCGATGCAGGTTCTTTCGTACACATAAATGTTATTAACAAAATCAGTGAACAGCTCATCACTGAACTTCGTGAGCATATCGGCGGACTCCAGAAAATGCAGGAGCTTTTTGGTTTCCTTGATACTACCGTTCTCTTCAGCTCTCTCAAGATTCTGCAATGCAGTTCTGATTTCCTCATTATCTTTTTCGATGCGACGCAGTTCCTGATTATACATGGCACTGTCAAGGAAACCGTTTACACGCAGTTTTCGCAGGTCGTTCTTCCTGTCCACATTGCGTTGCAGATTGTTCTTCAGCCCCAGTATTTCTTGCAGATTTTCATCCGTATCCAAAAGGCAAATTGCATCGTAATACGGTAGCAGTACCTGCTTGTAACTGAATATCAACTTGTTCATCATGTTCACAAACGCTGCCTTGATTGCTTCATCTTTAATGAACATCATGGAACAGTTTTTTTTATCATATAGATGTGTCGAGCAAGCCCATGCAATTCCGGTACTCTGCGTCTGTCGCTTGAATTTGTTGCCGCATTCTCCACAGATGATGATACCGGAAAAAGGATACTTGTTATGGTACTTTCCCATATTCTTTATGATGCCATGTTCATCAATGTGTTTCTGTATCATGACCTGCACACGCTCGAAAACCTCTTTGCTGATAATTGCTTCATGATGATCTTCTGCCATGAAACTGTCAACCTCGCCGTGATTGTTATGACGCTTGAAACTGCTGTCTGTGTAGGTTTTCTGAAATAGGGCAGCCCCGTAGTATTTTTCATTGACAAGGATTCCTTTGACCGTTGAACCCGACTATTTCCCACCCTTGCGGGTAGGAACCTTCTTCTTGTCGAGCATCTGTGCGATCTTGTATGTTCCCATGCCGTTTAACGCTGATGTGAAAATCAGACGGATTACATTTGCTTCTTCCTGATCAATCATCAAGTTTCCATTTTCATCTCTTTTATAGCCATATGGCGGATAACCGAATTTGTATGTTCCCGTTTCGATTCTCTTTTTCACTGTCCATCTTACATTCCTGGAAATGGATTCTGATTCATCCTGTGCCATACTGCTTAGAATTGAAAGCATCAGCTCGCTCTCCATAGTGCTTGTGTCCAGATTCTCTTTTTCAAAATAAATCGGGATATGATAGGATAACAATTCACGCACCAGCGAAAGGCAGTCGGCAGTATTGCGTGAGAATCGACTGATTGATTTCGTCAGTACATAATCGATACGTCCAATTCGACATTCATACAGAAGCGCCTGCAAGCCGTCACGGGATTCCGATTTCGTGCCACTGATACCAAAATCATAAAACACGCCTGCACATTCCCAATCATTATGCATCCTGATCCATGATTCGTAATGTTCCTTTTGTGCTTCAAGACTTTCTTTCTGGTCGTCATTTTCAGTACTGACTCGACAGTAGGCAGCCACACGGAGCTTTTTTATCTCCTGCTGCTGTGCCTCGATTTTCTTGATTTTCAATGGTTTTCCCTCCTTTGTCAGTATCGTATATTAACTCTAAACCGATGATTTATCAAGTGTTTTTGGTAATAAGTCCGCATATAAGGGAGAGAAAGATTTACGGTTTAAGTCCGTTAATTTGTCATATTCGACAAACGTTATCCTACCGCTTGTGTAGAGCAGTTCCGTGAGTGCCTGCGCCTTGTGATAGTTGATTTCGTCAATAATCTTCTGCTGTTCCATATCGCACCTCCTATTGATAGCCGAAAAAGTCAACCCTCTTCATATAACCACTGGAGAAACAATGCCTGAATGGACGAAACGGTTTGCTTTCTTAATATCAATAGGACTGTCTTCGTAATTTTAACAAAAAGAAAAACGGCTGCCGAACTAAATCGACAGCCGTCTATAAAGTTTATTTCATCAATTCATTCACACGTTTCTGCACGGTATTGTAATCATATCCGGCATTGGTGAGTCTATTTTTACGG
>JAETSI010000172.1 GCA_021769725.1 Oscillospiraceae bacterium
AGGAGTGAGAAAAGTATTGAAAAAAATGGTAGAAAAGGGTGTTCTTTACGAGTCTGGAAAAAACAGAAGCAGGCGATATTTCTTAAAATAGTAGAGAGCTTTGTGTTTAGAAATCCAGGTAATGGTGTGTGAAGAAGATATAAAATATAAGGTGATGTGAAACTGTGGAAAGGCTGCAGGATATAGAGTGGAAAACAATGTTGCGGGAACTTGTAGATATGTTAATGGCAGACTTGTCCGATGTATAGATCGGGAGAATACATGACCGCAGTCATGGTTGTTTTAAATTCAGTATGGAGGAAATGCACACCAGGCTTCCTTCTGTGAAAAAACATCCAATGTCGAGAGTGATGTAAACGCAATATACTTTGAGGAAAATGTTTGGATTGCTCAAAAATGAAGGGCTTGCATTTTAGATCGTATGTGGTTTTAAAAGGAGTTATGAAGATGAATTTTATGTTAAATCATTTGAACAATATTGAAATTCCTGCGAAAAGATTTGATATTATTCCTGCTGGAGCATTGATCGATGTTGAAATGTATCTTCAGAGTCCGAATTGTTATTTTATGTATAAAGGGAGGAACATGACAGAGGTAGTTAATAATTCTTCAATAGTGGAAGATCTGGGAAAATATGACTACTTGGCTTATGCTCGTAAACCTATAATTGCTGTTTGGACTGATACCGATGAGCAGGAATTAAAATTTACAAATAAAAACGAAGCGGATCAATATTATTCTATAAAAGGAATGATATATTCGGACATTGTCATTGCTTTCATTTTAGGAACATGGTTAGTTAAGGATTCAAGTGTTTACTCCGATAGTTACTATTGGTGTAACACTGATGTTGGCTATACAGTGAAAGGACATCTAAACTTTCAGCAAACAAATTCTGCTGGCAAGATGTCGTTAACCTCGTTTTCAGAACAGGAAATCGAAGATGCTTCTGGTTATATGCTGCAAATAATGAATATAATGATTTCGGGGATAGAGAACAACGAACAAATAGAAACGGTGTACAGCCAGGAATCATATATATTAAATACCGAAGCTGCTATAGGAAATAATGGGAGAAGCTTTTGCAGAATAATTATTTTGCTGCAGTTGGCAAGAAAAACAGGTTTTATTTCTGAAAAAATAAATTGGTACTGTGTAATATTGGAATGCTTATTTGCAATAAGCAATAACCATAAGAAAAATATTTCTGAAATGACAGCAGCTTTTATTTCTGAGAGTTTGGAAGAGAAAAAACAGATTATTAATACTATGCGAGATGCATATAAAGTTAGATCAGAGTTTGTTCACGGAGATACAATTTCCTCGTTTGAAAACAATATGCAATTGGCTGAGTTGTCTGGAAAGGTAGATGATTTCGTACGCAGAGCGTTACATAGAGCATTTGGAGATAGTAAATTCGATTATGAGAATACAGAGAAAGATAAAAAAAGAGTTAGGGAATATTATCGAGCATGCCTTAGAAAAGTAGAATCTTAAATATAATGAGGGTGTTTATAAATGCATTGCATTCAAAGGACAATTATCATGGATTATTTATGTATAGGTGTGGTGATTCCTGTGTGTGGAAGACGATTTGAACTGAATAGTTTTTTCTATGTGTAACAGAAGTATGATTGACATAAATAATACTAGAATAATATAAGAAGTATAGGCAAAAGAAAAAGAACAGATGTTCTAAAAGGGTCTATACTTTTTATTTTGTTTATGCTATACTTTCTAGTGACTTTCCGTAATGCCAATTCCACCTGATGTTATCTGGTGTTGCGGTCTTCGCTGCTTGCTCATGAAAGCAGCACAAAGAGCGGTGCTGCTTTCAAATTGCACTCAGAATTTCAGCCCACCGGCGACCAGCCGCAGGCTATAGAAGCCCTTGTCAAAGGCTTCAAGGAAGGCAATCAATGCCAGACTTTACTAGGGGTTACGGGCTCCGGCAAGACTTTTACGATGGCGAATGTCATCCAGCAGTTGCAGAAGCCGACCCTCATTTTAGCCCACAACAAAACCCTCGCCGCGCAGCTCTACGGCGAGTTTAAGGAGTTCTTCCCGGAGAACGCGGTGGAGTATTTTGTGTCCTACTACGACTACTACCAGCCCGAGGCCTACGTCCCGTCGTCGGACACCTACATCGCGAAGGATTCGGCGATTAACGATGAGATTGACAAGCTGCGGCTGTCGGCGACGGCCTCGCTGGTCGAGCGGAAGGATGTCATTATCGTGGCGAGCGTCTCGT